>JASGDG010000071.1:0-25286 GCA_047607325.1 Xenophilus sp.
CGCGCCAGACCGAGCGCGCCGCCAGCGCCCGCACGCGCTCCGGCCCCGGGTGGCGGCGGGCCACGATCGGTGCCAGCAGCGGCAGCTGCAGCGCGCGCAGCACCACGATGGCGGCCGCGCAGCTCCACAGCCAGCCGGCGCCGAAGCCGAGCAGCGCCGCCGCCGTGGCCAGCGACAGGATCACCAGCAGCCGCTGCGCGCCCCAGCGCTCGGCCATCCGTCCGCCCACGGGGCTGATGAGGATCTCGGCCGCGTAGCGCAGCGCCAGCAGCGCGCCGGCGACGACCACCGCGCTGCCCGGCAGCAGATCGCGGCCCAGGAAGGACAGGCCGATGATGAACAGGCCGTCCAGCGTGAAGCCCTCCAGGAAGGACCAGGTGTCCAGCGCGTTGGGCCGGCTCGGGCCGCGGCGGGCCGTGCCCAGCGTGGGGTGCGGCTCGTCCGGCAGGCCGCGGCAGGCCCACAGGCCCGCCAGCGCCATGCCGGCCAGCAGCGCGAAGATCGGGCGCGGCCCCGCGAAGTGCGCCAGCACAGCCCCGGCGGGCAGGGCGAGCACCGGCCCCAGCGCGATGAAGGCCCGAGAGCGGCCCGAGCGCGCCGCCGCGCCCTGCGGCAGCGCGGTCGCCAGCACCTGCGTGCAGAGGTTGAGCGCTGCGAAGCACAGCCCCCACAGCAGCCGCAGCGGCAGCAGGGCCCAGAAGCCGGAGAGCGCCACGTAGCCCAGGCCGCAGGCGGCGGCGCAGCCCACCGCCAGCAGGCAGGTCAGGCGGTCGCCGTGCCGCGCATAGAAGCGGGCCACCCAGCCGTAGCCGGCGATGCGCACCAGCCGGTTGGCCGCCAGCAGCACGCCCGCCTCGGCCAGCGAGACGCCGAAGGCGTCGTGGTACATCGGCAGCAGCAGGTACAGCACCGTGTCGGTGGGCAGGGCCGCGGCCAGCGCGAGGGCGGCCTGGCGCGAGTGGCGGTCGGCGCGTTCGGAGGGATCGGGGCGTGATGGCGCTTCGGTGGGCATCGGCATGCGCATGGTGCCGGCCGGCCGGTGCCCTGACAAACGAGATTGCTGGCGCTCCATGCGTGCAAAAATCTCACGCATGCCCTCGTTCCTGCCGCCGCTGAACGCCGTGCGCGCCTTCGTGGCCGCGGCGCGGCACCAGAGCTTCACCCGCGCCGCGCTGGAACTGCACGTGACGCACGGCGCCATCAGCCGGCAGGTGCGCGCGCTGGAGGCGCACCTGGGCGTGGCGCTGTTCGAGCGGCGCGTCCGGCAGGTCGTCCTGACCGCCGAGGGCCAGGCCTTCTACGCGCAGGCGGCCGCCGGGCTGGCGCAGATCGGCACGGCCGCCGCGGCGCTGGCGGCGCGTGCGCCGGCTCGCTCGGTGCGCATCAACGTGCGCCCCTCGTTCGCGGTGCGCTGGCTCATTCCGCGCCTGCCGGACTTCGTCGCCCGGCATCCCGGTGTGGAGCCCGTGGTCGTCACCAGCACCGAGGCGCCCGCCCGGGCCGCCGACCGCTTCGACGTGGCCATCCGGCGCGGCCTGCAGGGGTGGCCCGCGTCGCTGCGCGTGCGCCCCTGCCTGGAAGACGAGGCGCTGGTCGTCGGCGCGCCCAGCCTGTTGCGCGGCCATGCGCTGGACAGCCCGAAGGCGCTGTCCGCCTTCGTCCAGCTCTTGTCGCGCTCGCGCCGGGGCGACTGGGACGACTGGCTGCGCGTGGCCGGCGCCGCGCGGCTTCGGCCCGCGGGCCGGCTGCAGTTCGACCACCTGCACCTGGTGCTGCAGGCCGCCATCGACGGGCTGGGCCTGGCCGTGGCGCCGCGCTCCCTGCTGGCGCACGACGTTGACCAGGGCCGGCTGCGCTCGCCCTTCCCGCAGATGCGCCTGCCCCTGGAGCGCTACTACCTGGGCCTGGCGCCGGACGCGCCGGCCGAGGCGCAGTTCTTCGCCCGGTGGCTGGAGGAGGCGAGGCTGTGAGGCCGGGCGCGGCGCTCAAGCAAACCGCCGGACTGCCCCAGGTTTCCGGGGGCCGGCTGGGGGCGCAGCCCGCCCCTGGGGCGCTCAGATGACGATGCGCCCCGCCTCGATGCGCACCACCGCCTGCGCCAGCGCCTGCACGTCCTGCGGGTCGTGCGTGACGAGCAGGGTGGGCACGCGCACCCGTTCCAGCAGTTCGGCCAGCTCGGCGCGCAGGCGGGCGCGCAGCTCGGTGTCCAGCGCGCACAGCGGCTCGTCCAGCAGCAGCAGGCGGGGATGCGTCGCCAGGGCGCGCGCCAGGGCCACGCGCTGGCGCTGGCCGCCGGAGAGGTGGCGCGGGTAGGCCCGGGTCAGCGTGTCCAGTCCGAACTGCGCGGCCAGGGCCCGCACGCGCTCGCGTGACGCCGCGTCCAGCGGCCGGCCGAGGCGGCGCACGCCGAACAGCAGGTTCTGCTCGACCGTCATGTGGGGAAAGAGCGCGTAGTCCTGGAACACCAGGCCGACGCCGCGTTCGCGCGCCGGCAGGTCGATGCCCTGGGCGCTGTCCATCAGCACGGCGCCGTTCACGCGCACATGGCCCGCCGCGCCGGGCAGCAGACCGGCCACGGCCATCAGCACGGTGGACTTGCCGCTGCCGGAGGCGCCCAGCAGCGCGGTGCAGGCGGCCTCGCTGCGGAAGGCGGCGTCGAGCGCGAACTCGCGGTCGGGCGAGCGCAGGGTGCCATGGAGGCGGATGTCCAGCATCGTCAGTGCCTGGCCTGCAGCAGCCGGCCGGCCAGCACGAGCAGGGCGACGCACACCGCCGAGATGAGCAGCGTGAGCGTCAGCGCCAGCCGGTCGTCGCCGGCCTGCACGGCGGCGTACACGGCCACCGACAGCGTCTGCGTGCGCCCCGGCAGGTTGCCGGCGATCATCAGCGTGGCGCCGAACTCGCCCATCGCCCGCGCGAAGCCCAGCGCCACCCCGGCGCCGATGCCGCGCAGCGCCAGCGGCAGGCTGACGCGCAGGAACACCTCCCATTCGCCCGCGCCCAGCGTGCGCGCGGCCTGCGCGAAGCGTCCGTCGGTTTCCTCGAAGGCGGCGCGCGCGGCCTTGTAGATGAGCGGCAGCGAGACCACCGCCGCCGCCAGCACCGCGCCCTGCCAGGTGAACAGCAGCGTGATGCCGAACCAGCGCTCCAGCCAGCGGCCGGCGAGGCCGTTGCGGCCCACCAGCACGATCAGGTAATAGCCCAGCACGGTGGGCGGCAGCACCATCGGCAGCAGCAGCACCGCATCGAGCACCGACTGGCCGGGAAAGCGTTTGCGTGCCATCCACCAGCCCAGCGCGATGCCCGCCGCGCCGGCGAGCAGCGTGGCGAGCAGCGCGACCTTGAGGGTCAGCCAGAGGGGGGTGAGCATGGCTCAGCGCCCGCGCCGCGCCCGGCGCGCGGTCACGGCTGGGTGAAGCCGTAGCTTTCGAGGATCCTGCGGCCCTCGGCGCCCTTGACGAAGGCGATGAAGGACTGCGCCGCCGCCGGCTGCCTGCTGGCGGCGAGCCGGGCGATGGGGTAGGTCACGGGCGAGGTGGTCGGCACCGCGAAGGCGATCCGCGTCTCGCCCTTCTTGATCAGCGCGTCGGTGCGGTAGACGAAGCCGGCATCCACCTCCCCGCGCGCCACGTAGTCCAGCACCTGGCGCACGCTCTCGCCGTAGATCCACTTGGGCTGCAGCGGCTCGGACAGCCTGGCCTGCTCGACCACGCTCATCGTGTAGCGGCCCACCGGCACCGAGGCGGGCGTGCCCGCGGCGATGCGCCGGTAGTCGCTGCCGGTCAGCGCGTCCAGCGACTGGGGCACCTTGGCCGACCCGGCCGGCACGATCAGCACCAGCTCGTTCTTCACGAAGTCGGTGCGGGTGTCCGGCGCGATCAGGTTGGCGGCCTGCGCCTTGTCCATGGTCGGCTGGTCGGCCGAGGCGAACACGTCCACCGGCGCACCCTGCTGCATCTGCGCCAGCAGGGCGCCCGAGGCGGCGAAGTTGAAGGTGGCCCTGCGTCCCGGGGCGGCCTGCTCCCAGGCCTGGCCGACGGCCTGGAAGGCGTTGGTCAGGCTGGCGGCGGCAGACACCACGATCTCCTGCGCCCACAGCAGCGGGCTGGCCGCGGTGAGGCCCAGGGCGCACGCTGCGGTGCGCAGCCAGCGGGTCGTCTTCATGGCGGTGGTCCTCTCGTTATTCATGAATGGAATAGCGAGGCATCATAGCGGCGGCCTGGCGCCCGGCCAGGCGACCCTCGTACCAGCCGATGCGCCCCGGAACGGGGGCGTCGAAGCGCGCCACGTAGGTAGCGAAACCAGTTTAGGCCAGGCCGCACAATCCCGCCATGCGCGCCAAGCCTCCCACCGCCCCGCCCGCCGCCTTCATGGAGGCGCTGGGCCACAGCGTGGCCGACAAGCGGCTGGACATCCTGCGCGGTATCGGCCGCGGCGGCAGCATCTCGCAGGCGGCGCGCGATGCGGGGGTGAGCTACAAGGCGGCCTGGCAGGCGGTGGCCACGCTGACCAACCTGGCCGGCGTGCCGCTGGTGGACCGTGCCGTGGGCGGGGCCGGCGGCGGTGGCGCGCGGCTGACCGAGGACGGGCGGCGGCTGGTGGCGATGGCGGATGCCTTTGCGCAGGCACGCCGGTCGCTGCATGCGCCGGCCGCAGGAGCGCCGGGCGCCGGCGCCGCGATGGCCGGCCTGTCGATCCGCACCAGCATGCGCAACCAGCTGCCCGCGCGGGTGGCGGCGATCGCGCCGGCAGGCCGCATGGTGACGGTCATGCTGGACATCGGGACCGCGCCGCAGCGCCTGCGCTCGCGCGTCACCCGCGAGAGCGCGGAACTGCTGGGCCTGGCGCCGGGGCTGCCGGTCCTGGCCTTGTGCAAGGCGACGGCGGTGGAGGTGCGCGCCGCCAGCGAGCCGGCCGGGCGTGCCGGCAATGCGCTGGAAGGCGTGGCGGCGGAGCTGACGCGCGACGCGGCCGGCGACGAGGTGGGCGTGCAGCTCGTTCCGGACGGTCTGCAACTGGTGGGCTTCGCACCCGCGGGCGTCCGGCTGCGCCGGCGGCAGCGCGTGCGCGCCGGGATGGACGAGGCGGCGGTGGTGATCGCCCTGCCGGGGTGACGAGGCGCGGGGCGGCTCAGGGCATGCCCAGCTTGGCCATCTGCTCGCGCACGTCCTGGGCCGTGGCGGGGCGCACCGCACGGCCCACTTCCCGGCCATGGCGCAGGAAGATCAGCGTCGGCCACAACTTCACGCCGAAGCTGCGGCCCAGCGGGCGGCCGCTGCCGTCCTCCACCTTGAGGTGCCGCAGCCCGGCGGGCGCGTCGGCCAGCGCCTCGGCGATGGCGGGCTGTGCGCCGCGGCAGATGCCGCACCAGTTGGCGCCGAACTCCAGCAGCGTGGGGCCGGGCAGCGCGTCCACGTCGGCGCGGGTCTTGTCTTCGGGGTGGTAGGGTTGGGTCATGGATGCTCCAGGCCGTTCATTGTGGGACACCGACACCGATGTGCTGCGCCAGTTGCGCGACTGGCGCCTGGGCGGCCGGCGCGCCCTGCTGGCGACGGTGGTGCGCACCTGGGGCTCGTCGCCGCGGCCCGTCGGCTCGGTCATGGCGCTGGCCGAGGACGGCGCCGTGGTCGGCTCCGTCTCGGGCGGCTGCATCGAGGACGACCTCATCGCGCGCTACAGCCGTTTCGGCCAGGCCCGCGCCGGGCCGGCCGGCCCGCCTCGGGCGAAGCCCGACCCCGGGGGCCCCGGGATGCCGCGCGGCGCGCCGGTGCGGGTGAAGTACGGCGTCACCGCCGACGAGGCGCACCGCTTCGGCCTGCCTTGCGGCGGCACGCTGGAACTGCTGCTGGAGTTCGATCCCGGTGCCGCCTTGCTGGCCGAACTGGTCGCCGCGCTGGACGCCGGTGGCCTGATGCAGCGCACCGTGCGCCTGGCCGACGGCGCGGTGACGCTGGCGCCGGCCCATGCGCCGGCCGGACTGGACATCGACGAGTCCACGCTGGTCGGCACCTTCGGTCCCAGGTACCGCATGCTGCTCATCGGCGCCGGCCAGCTCGCCGACTATGTGGCGACGATGGCACGCTTCTGCGGCTTCGCCGTCACGCTGTGCGATCCGCGCGAGGAGCACCGCGGCGGCTGGCCGGTGCCTGGCACGGCGGTTTCCACCGAGATGCCCGACGACGCGGTGCGCGCCTTCCGCCCCGACGCGCGCAGCTGCGTGCTGGCGCTCACGCACGACCCCCGGCTCGACGACCTGGCGCTGCTGGAGGCGCTGGACACGCCTGCCTTCTATGTCGGCGCCATCGGCTCGCGCCGCAATGCCCAGGCGCGGCGCGACCGGATGGCGCAGCACTTCGGGCAGACCGGGGCGATGCTGGAGCGCCTGCGCGGCCCGGTCGGCCTCTGCATCGGCAGCAAGACGCCGCCGGAGATCGCCGTGAGCGTGATGGCCGAGATCCTGGCCGTGAAGAACGGCGTGCACCTGCCGCGCGAGACGGCGGCGGCGACAGCCAAGGCGCGGCAGGGCCCGGCGGCGGACTGAGCCTACGCCGCTTCCTTGATGCCCCGCATCAGGATCACGCCGCCCAGCGTGGTGGTGTCGCTGCGCATGCGGCTGGCCAGCGCCGCCGGCGTGCCGGCACGCGGCTGCCAGCCGACCTTGAGCAGGGTGGCGCTGACCTCCGGCGCGCGCAGCACCTGGCCGAGCGCCGCATTGAGCCGGGCCACGGCCGCCTCCGGCATCGAGGCGGGGGCGGCCAGCGCGGTCCAGATCTCCAGGTCGGAGCCGCGCACGTCGGCCTCGCGCAGCGTGGGCATGTCGCCGGCCAGCGGGCTGCGCTCCGGCGAGGTCACGCCGATCGCCTTGAGCTTGCCGGCGGCCACCTGGGGCAAGGCCAGACCGGGCGGCAGCAGCGCCAGCTGGACCCGGTTGGCCAGCATCGCCTCGATGACCTTCGGGTTGCTGGCCAGCGGCACGTGGGTGGCGCGGATGCTGGTGCGCATCTTCAGCAGTTCCATGCCCAGGTGGCCCACCGTGCCGGTGCCCGGCGTGCCGTACGTGCCGTCGGTGCCCAGGTTGCGCGCCCACAGCAGCAGCTCGGCCGGCGTGCGGCCCGCCGCCTGGGCGCAGGCCGCGAGCACCAGCGGCGCCGTGCCGATCAGGCCCACCGGGGCGAAGTCCTTTTCCGGGTCGAAGGGCGTGGCCGCATTGAGCAGCCGGGCGATCGTCAGGTTGCCGTTGATGAGCGTGCCGATGGTGTGCTCGTCACGTGCCTTGGCCACTTCGTCGGCCGCGACGTTGCCGCTGGCGCCTGGCTTGTTCTCCACCGCCACCGGCTGGCCCAGCAGGGCGGACAGCGGCCCGGCGATGGCGCGCGCCGCCAGGTCGGGCGAGGCACCGGCCGGAAAGCCCACCAGCACGCGCACGGGCCTGCTTGGCCACGCGCCGGCTTTCTGCGCCCAGCCGGGCAGGCAGAGAGCCGCCGCCGAGGCGGCACAGGACTGAAGCAGCTGGCGCTTGCTGAGCATGAAATGTTCGCGAGTAATTTGGTTACATACGCTAACAAATCGCGAGGTACCTGGCAATGCAGGCGTTTTTCTTACGCGGGGCCGTCGGCGGGGGGGGCGTCCACGGGCGCGTCGTCCATCTTGGCGGTCAGCGGCACGGGGCCGCCCTTGAGCCGTTCGCGGAACAGGGCCGCGCGCGCCAGGAAGATGGTGGTCACCGGAGCGGTCAGGGCGACGAACAGCGCGATCAGCAGCGCGTGCAGGAAGAGGTGGAAGTCCTGCACCGAGAAGTACACGATCATGCCCAGCGAGATCGACCACACGCCGGCGGTGGCGCCCAGCGTGGGCGCATGGATGCGGCTGAAGAAATCGCGCAGCCGCACCAGCCCGAAGGAACCGATGGCGGCGAAGGCGGCGCCGCTGACGAGGCACAGGGCGGTGAGCCACTCGGCCCACCAGGGCATCGGGCTGTTCATGGGGCGACCTCCGTGCTCCGGACTGCGGTGCGGGTCTCCTTCGGAGCGGCCGGGCGGGGACTCATTCGATCACCTCCCCGCGCAGCAGGAACTTCGCCAGCGCCGTGGAGCTGACGAAGCCGAACAGCGCGATCAGCATCGCCGCCTCGAAGTACACGCTGCTGGCGTAGGCGATGCCCAGCACCAGCATGGTCAGCATGCCGTTGATGTAGAGGCAGTCCAGCGCCATCACGCGGTCCTGCGCCGCGGGGCCGCGCAGCAGGCGCCACAGCGCGCACAGCATCGCCGCGGCCAGCAGGAAGAGGGCGGCCTTGACGGCCCAGAACAGCACGGGGGTCATGGTTCGAAGATCTCCATCAGGGGCCGCTCGTAGCGGTTCTTGACCATGGCGATGAAGGCGTCGTGGTCGCCCAGATCCAGCACGTGCAGCAGCAGGGCGCTGCCATCGCCCGCCAGTTCGTGCCAGGCCGTGCCGGGCGTCAGGCAGACGATCATGGACAGCGCGGCCAGGCCGTTGGCGTCGCGCAGGTCCAGCGGCACGGAGACGAAACGCGAGTCGATGTCGCGTGTGCGGCGCGTGAGGATGATGCGGGCCACGGCCCAGGCGGACACGGTCAGGTCGTGCGCCACCACGGCGGCCAGCTTGAGCGCCGTGCCGGGGTGGCGCATCCGTACGCGCGCCGGGCGCAGGCTGCGCGTGAGCAGCGGCACCGCCAGGGCCAGCAGCGCGCCCATGGCGAGGGTGGCGGGATGCAGCGACTGGTTCAGCAGCAGCCACACCACCAGCAAGGCGAGCGACAGCGGCGGCGAAGGCAGCCAGCGGCGCATCAGCGGCTCCCTTCCCGCTGCGCCGGTTCCGGGCGCTGCTGGCGCGCGCCGAACACCGCCGCGCGGTAGCGCGCCGGGTGGTCCAGCCCCTCGGCCGTGGCCTGGGTGTGCCGCATCACCGGCCCGGCGCCCACGGTCAGCGCCACGCAGGCTGCCAGCAGCACCGCCACGGGCAGCACCTCCAGGGCCCGCAAGGCCGGCAGGCTGCCCTGCGTCGGTGTCCAGAAGTGGCGGATGCCGGCGCGCGACAGCGCCACCAGCGTGAGGAAGCCCGAGCCCAGCAGCAGACCCATGAACAGCCAGCTGCGCCGGCCGGGCGCCTGCTCCATCAGGCCCGAGAGCATGGCGAACTTGCCGACGAAGCCCGACAGCGGCGGCAGCCCCGCCTGCAGCAGCGTGCAGCCCAGGAAAGCCAGGCCCAGGAAGGCGACGCCGGCCGGGATGGCGCGGCCGTACAGCGCCTGCGCGTCGTCGTCCAGGTTCATGTCGTTGAAGGAGGTCAGGTCTTCCGACAGGAAGGGCGCCGTCTGGTCCGTCTCGTGCGGCGCGATGCTGTGGCCGGCGTTGCGCCAGCGCTCGATCATGTCGATCAGCAGGAACATCGCGCTGGCCGCCAGCGTGGAGCTGAGCAGGTAGTACAGGGCGCCGGCCCATACCGCGCGCTGGCCCAGCCCCACCGCGGTCAGCAGCGTGCCGGTGGAGACCAGCACCGAGAAGCCCGCCAGGCTGGACAGCCGCTGCGTGCCGACGATGCCGATGGCGGCCACCGCCAGCGTCGCCAGGCCCAGGCCGAGCAGCACCGTCTGGCCGAACAGCGCCGAGGCGCCGGCCCCGCCGCCGAAGAACAGCGTCCAGGTGCGCAGCAGCGCGTAGACGCCGAGCTTGGTCAGCAGCGAGAAGACGGCGCCCACCGGCGGCACCGCGGCGCTGTAGCCCGGCACCAGCCAGAAGTTCAGCGGCCAGGCCCCCGCCTTGGCGAGAAAGGCGGTGGCCAGCACCGCCGCGCCGGCGTGGACCAGGGTGCGGTCGGCCGGGTCGATCTGCGCGATGCGCGCGCCCAGGTCGGCCATGTTCAGCGTGCCGGTGGCGCCGTAGAGCATCGCCGCGCCGACCAGGAACAGCGAGGAGGCGGCCAGGTTGATGACGATGTAGTGCAGCCCGGCGCGCACCCGCAGCCGCCCCGAGCCGTGCAGCAGCAGCCCATAGGAGGCGGCCAGCATCACCTCGAAGAAGACGAACAGGTTGAACAGGTCGCCGGTGAGGAAGGCGCCGTTCAGGCCCATCAGCTGCAGTTGCAGCAGCGGATGGAAGTGCACGCCGGCGCGGTCCCAGCGCGAGGTGGAGTAGAGGGAGGCGGCGAAGGCCACCACGCCGGTGAGCGCGACCATCATGCTGGACAGCCGGTCGGCCACCAGCACGATGCCGAAGGGCGCCGGCCAGTTGCCCGGCAGGTACACGCCGATGGAGCCTGGGCCGCCGCCGGTGTCGGGCGCGTTGACCCAGCGCAGCAGCGCCAGCGCCGCCAGCAGGCCCGTGAGGCCCGAGACGACCGAGAGAAAGGACTTCAGGCGCCGCCGCTGCTCGCCCATCAGCAGCATCAGCGCGGCCGTGAGCATGGGCACCAGGATCGGCACGGCGATCAGGTGCGGCATGGTGTGGTCCAGCAGCCGGTCGAGCAGCCCGAAGACCTCGGAGGCGACGCCGTTCATTCTTCCTGCTCCTCGCCGTCCACGTGGTCGGTGCCGGAGATGCCGCGCGAGGCCAGCAGCACGACCAGGAACAGCGCGGTCATGGCGAAGCCGATGACGATGGCGGTGAGCACCAGCGCCTGCGGCATCGGGTCGGCGGTGTTGGCCAGGGTGGCCTGGAAGCCGGGCGTGAGCACGGGTTCGCTGTCCACCTTGAGGCGGCCCATGCTGAAGATGAACAGGTTGACCGCGTAGGAGATCAGCGTCAGGCCCACCACGACCTGGAAGGTGCGCGGGCGCAGCAGCAGGTACACGCCCGAGCCGGCGAGCACGCCGATGGCGATGGCGAGGACGGCTTCCATCAGCGGCGCTCCTCCTGCAGAGCGGCGCGGTAGGCGCGCACGGCATCCTGCGCGGCCTCCAGGTCGGCGTGCCGCCGCGCGGCGGCGTCGGCGGCTTCTTCCACCTCGCGCTCGGCCTGCTCCTCGGCCCAGCGGTGGCTGCGGATGGACTGGTGCGCCAGCGCGGTGAGGATCAGCATGGTCGCGCCCAGCACCAGCGAGAACACGCCGATGTCGAAGAAGGTCGCGCTGGGCACGTGCAGTTCGCCCAGCAGCGGCAGGTGCAGGTGCGCGGTGTGGGTGGTGAGGAAGGGGTAGCCCAGCGCCACCGCGCCGCCGCCGGTGGCCAGGGCGATGAGCAGCCCGACGGCGATCCAGCGGCGCGGGTACAGGCGCAGGTGCTCCTCCGTCCAGGCCGCGCCCGAGACGATGAACTGCAGCATCAGCGCCAGCGACATCACCAGCCCCGCCACGAAGCCGCCGCCCGGCGCGTTGTGGCCGCGCAGGAAGAAATACACCGACACCAGCGCCGCGAGCGGCAGCAGCAGGCGCACCAGCACGGCCGGCACCATCAGGTAGCCGACGGCCGCGTCCGCGGCGCGGCGCGGGTTGAGCAGGTCGGTGACGGCGGTGTCGCGGGCCTGCACGGCGCGCTGCTGCGGCGGCAGCGCCATCGCCTCCTCGGCCGGACGGAAGCGCCGCAGCAGCGCGTACACCGTCAGCGCCACGATGCCCAGCACCGTGATCTCGCCGAAGGTGTCGAAGCCGCGGAAGTCCACCAGCATCACGTTGACCACGTTGGCGCCGCCGCCTTCGGGCAGGGCCTTGTCGAGAAAGAAGGGCGAGATGCTCCGCGGGAAGGGTCGCGTCATCATCAGCCAGGCCAGCGCGGCCATGCCGGCGCCCGCCGCCACGGCCAGGGCCAGGTCGCGCGAGCGGCGGCCCCAGGCCCGCACCGCGCCCCAGCCGCCATGGGCCGGAGGCAGCTCGGCCTTGCGCATCGGCAGCCAGCGCAGGCCCAGCAGGATCAGCAGCGTGGTCACGCTCTCCACCACCAGCTGCGTCAGCGCCAGGTCGGGCGCGGAGAACCAGATGTAGGTGATGCAGTTCACCAGTCCGGCGCCGGAGGCCAGCATCAGCGCGGCCAGGCGGTGGAACTTGGCCTGCCACGCGGCCGCCACGGCGCACGCGCAGCCGATGATCCAGGTCATGGCGAACATGGGCGAGAAGGGCAGCAGCCCGCGATCGCCGCGCCCGGCCGGCGCCAGCCAGGCGGCCGTGCCGGCGAGCAGCACCGCCGTGCCGACCAGCAGGAAGAGCTGCGGCTGCAGGCGGCGCGTGCCGAGGATGCGCCGCCCGCGCCGGCCGAATTCGGACAGCCGGGCCAGCAGGTTCTCGAAGAGGCGCTGGCCGTCGAGCACGTGCAGCACCGGCGTGCGCGCCAGGCCGCCGTGCGCGCGGCGGCGGCGCTGCAGCAGGTACAGCGCGCCGCCGCCGGCCAGGGCGGCGAAACTCATCACCAGCGGCAGGTTGAAGCCGTGCCACATCGCCAGGCTGTAGTCCGGCAGCGTGCCGCCGACCACCGGTGCCGCCGAGGCGGCCAGGAAGCCGCCCACCGACCAGGCCGGCACGATGCCCACCACCAGGCAGGCCAGCACCAGCAGTTCCACCGGCACACGCATCCAGTGCGGCGGCTCGTGCGGCGGCCTGGGCACCGCCTCGTGACAGGGCGGGCCGAAGAACACGTCGAACACGAAGCGCGCCGAGTAGGCCACGCCGAAGGCGCCGGCCAGCGTCGCCAGCACCGGCAGCGCCACCTCCAGCCAGGGCTCGGCGTCGAGGAACACCGTCTCGGCGAAGAACATCTCCTTGGACAGGAAGCCGTTGAGCAGCGGCACGCCGGCCATCGAGGCGCTGGCGATGATGGCCAGCGTGCCGGTGATGGGCATGGCCCGCGCGAGGCCGCTGAGCTTGCGGATGTCGCGCGTGCCGGTCTCGTGGTCGATGATGCCCGCGGCCATGAACAGCGAGGCCTTGAAGGTTGCGTGGTTCATGATGTGGAAGACCGCCGCCACCGCCGCCAGCGGCGAGTTCAGGCCCAGCAGCAGCGTGATGAGCCCGAGGTGCGAGATCGTCGAGTAGGCCAGCAGCCCCTTCAGGTCGTGCTGGAACATGGCCACGTAGCCGCCCAGCAGCAGCGTGACGGCGCCCGCGCCGCCGACCAGCCAGAACCAGGCCTCGGTGCCCGAGAGGGCGGGCCACAGCCGCGCCATCAGGAACACGCCCAGCTTCACCATGGTGGCCGAGTGCAGGTAGGCCGACACGGGCGTGGGCGCCGCCATGGCGCGCGGCAGCCAGAAGTGGAAGGGGAACTGCGCGCTCTTGGTGAAGGCGCCCAGCAGCACCAGCGCCAGCGCCACCGGGTACAGCGGGTGGGCGCGGATGACGTCGCCCGAGGCGAGCACCGCGTCCAGCTCGTAGCTGCCGGCGATGCGGCCCAGCACCAGCACGCCGGCCAGCAGGGCGAGGCCGCCGGCGCCGGTGACGGTGAGCGCCATGCGCGCGCCGCGCCGCGCGTCGCGCCGGTGGTGCCAGTAGCCGATGAGCAGGAAGGAGAACAGGCTGGTGAGCTCCCAGAACATCACCATCTGGACCAGATTGCCCGACAGCACCACACCCACCATCGAGCCCATGAAGGCCAGGAAGAAGGCGAAGAAGCGCGGCACCGGGTCCGAGGCCGACATGTAGTAGCGCGCGTACAGCACCACCAGCGCGCCGATGCCCAGCACCAGCATGCAGAACAGCCAGGCGAAGCCGTCGAGGCGGAAGGACAGGTCCAGCCCCAGCGTGCCGAGCCATGCGTACTGCTCGCGCACCACGCTGCCGCCGGCGACGCGCGGGAACATCAGCGCCACCTGCACCGCGCAGCCCAGCGCCACCAGGCCGGCCAGCGTCGATTCCCGGTTGCGTGCGTTGTGCGGCAGCGCCGCGGCCAGCACGCTTGCAATGAAGGGAAGGGCGACGACGAGGGCCAGGGGCATCGCGATCGATTCTATCGACCGACCCTGGCCGGGCCATTGGAAAAACCCGCCATGCGCGCGCCGGCGCGCGTGGCCGGCGGGGAGGCCGGAAGGCCGGCCCTCAGTGCTCCTTGCCCATCACGACGTCGGGCAGGATGGTGACGATCTCCGGGAATACGGTGATGATCGCGATGCAGGCCACCAGGCACAGGAAGAAGGGGATCGCCGCCTTGGCGATGACGTTGCTGTCCTTGCCCGTCATGTTCTGCAGCACGAACAGGTTGAAGCCGACCGGCGGCGTGACTTCGGCGATCTCCACCAGCAGCACGATGAAGATGCCGAACCAGATCAGGTCGAAGCCGGCCTTCTGGATCATGGGCAGCACCACCGCGCTGGTCAGCACGATCATGCTGATGCCGTCCAGCGCCGTGCCCAGCACCAGGTACACCAGCACCAGCGCGCCGATCAGCGCGTAGGGCGACAGGTTCATGCTGTCGACCCATTCCGCCAGCTCGCGCGGGATGCCGGTGAAGGCCATCGTCTTGGTCAGGAAGGCGGCGCCGGCCAGGATGAACATGATCATGCAGCTGGTGCGCGTGGCGCCCATCAGCCCGTCCTTGAAGTTCTGCCAGGTCAGGCTGCGGCCCCAGGCCGCGATGGCCAGCGAGCCCAGCACGCCGAAGGCCGCGCACTCGGTGGCCGTGGCCCAGCCCGCCACCAGCACCCAGACGATGAAGACGATCAGCAGCGAGCAGGGGATCAGGTTGCCGGACTTCCTGAGCTTGGCCATGAAGCCCATCGGCGGGTCGGCCGGCGGCACCTGGTCGGGGTGGCGCAGGCTCCACCAGCCGATGTAGCCGGAGAACAGCAGCATCAGCAGCAGCCCCGGCAGGAAGCCGGCCAGGAAGATGCGGATGATCGAGGCGTCGGCCGCCACCGCGTACACCACCATCGTGATGGAGGGTGGGATCAGGATGCCCAGCGTGCCCGCCGTGGCCAGCGAGCCGATCGCCAGGTTCTCGTCGTAGCCGCGCTTGACCAGCTCCGGCAGCGCCACCTTGGAGATGGTGGCGCAGGTGGCGGCGGACGAGCCCGAGACCGAGCCGAACACGCCGCAGCCGAGGATGGTGGTGTGCATCAGCCGCCCGGGCACGCGGTTCAGCCAGGGGCGCAGGCCCTCGAACATCTCCTCGCTGAGTTTGGTGCGGAACAGGATCTCGCCCATCCAGATGAACAGGGGCAGCGCCGCCAGCTCCCAGCTCGCGTTGCTTTCCCAGAAGGCGGAGAACAGGTTCTTGCCGGGCAGCGTGTGGGTGAAGAAGGCCTGGCCCATCCAGCCGACGATGGCCAGGGTCATGGCGATCCACACGCCGCCGGCCAGCAGCACCAGCATGATGCCCAGCAGCATCGCGCCCATGAGCAGGGTTTCGGTCATGGTCGGTGCGTCTCAGATGTCGGAGGAGAAGTCGCCGGCGGCGTGGCGTTCCTCCACCGCGCGCTGGTAGCTGGGGGTGCCGCCGCGCAGCGCGCCGACCAGCTCGTCGACCAGGGCGACGAGGAACAGCCAGCAGCCGATGACGAACACGCTCTGCGGGATCCAGATGGGGATGACCACCAGGCCCGTCGCCATCTCCGCGAACTCGTAGCTCTCCCAGGTGAAGCTGGTGGCCCACCAGGTGAGGTAGCCCACCGACACCAGGGCGATGACCAGGCACGCCGTGTCGGCGGTGCGGCGGGTGCCGGCCGGCAGCTTCTCCAGCAGCAGCGTCACCCGCACGAAGTCGCCGTGGCGGAAGGCGTGCGCCATCGCGAAGAACGAGGCCGACGCGCACAGCCAGGCCACGATGTCGTTGATGCCGCTGACGCGCCAGTTCATCTGCCGGCCCACGCCGGCCCAGATCATCAGCACGAAGATGAGGAACACGCACAGCGCGCCCAGCGCGCCCGCCGCGTCGTACAGGCGGTCGAGAAAACGGCGCATGGCTCAGGCCCCGGGCCGGGCCGCCGTGCCGGCCGCCCGAGCCTCCCTGGCGCTGCTGCGTGGCGTGCGAAGCGGCAGGCGAGCGGACCGCATCACTTCTTCTTGTAGGCGTCGACGATGGCCGTGCCGTCGGCGCCCGCCAGCTTCAGCCAGTCGGCCTGCATGGTGGCGCCGACCTGCCGCATGTCGGCCTCCAGCCTGGCCGAGGGCCTGTGGATCTTCATGCCGCGCTCGGCCAGCAGCTTCTTGTACTCGTCGTTCTTCTCCTGCGCCACCTTCCAGCCGCGCGCCTCGGCCTCGGCCGCGGCCTTGAGCACGGCGTCCTTGCTGGCGGCGTCCAGGGCGTCGAAGGCCTTGGCGTTGACCAGCACCGCGTTCTTCGGGATCCACGCCTGCGTGTCGTAGAAGTTCTTGATGCTCTCGTAGGTCTTGGTGTCGTAGCCGGTGGAGCCGGAGCTCATGTAGGCCTCGACGGCGCCGGTGGCCAGGGCCGCGCTCAGCTCGGCCTGCTGGATCTGCACCGGCTGCGCGCCCACCAGCTCGGCGATGCGCGCGGTGGCCGGGCTGTAGGCGCGCCACTTCACGCCCTTGAGGTCGGCCGCCGAGTCGATCTCCTTCTTGATGTAGAGGCCCTGCGGCGCCCACGGCACCATGAACAGCACCTTGATGCCCTGCGCCGCCAGCAGCTTGTCCATGGCCGGCTTGGAGGCGTCGTAGAGCTTCCTCGACTCGTCGTAGGTGGTCGCCAGGAAGGGCACGCCGTCCAGGGCGTAGATCGGGTTCTCGTTGGCGAAATTGGCCAGCAGGATCTCGCCGGCCTGCGCCTGCCCGCTCTGCACGGCGCGCTTGATCTCGGGCGCCTTGAACAGCGAGGCGTTGGCGTGCACGGTGATCTTGAGCTTGCCGGCCGTGGCCGCGTCCACGTCCTTGGCGAACTGGACGATGTTCTCCGTGTGGTAGTTGGCCGGCGGGTAGGCCGTGGGCAGGTCCCACCGGGTCTGGGCGAGGACCGTGCCGCCCAGGGTCAGGGCGGCCAGCGCGAGGCCGAGCTTGCGATTCATGGTCTTCTCCGTGAGCGGAATGGCGTCGAAGCGAAAAAGCATACGTGCAAATATCGGGCCACGGCTGCGGCTTGTCCCGGGCCGTCCCCGGCCCGCCGTGCCGGTGTTCGCCATCAATCGATCAATGCGCCATCCTCGTGGAAAGGGTGCGGCCCGTCGAAGGTGCCTGATGCTGCGAGATGCGTGACCAGCCTCTGCCCGTCCCAGGCATGGACACGAAAACCTGGCGGCTCCAGCGTCCAGGCCGAGGGCGCGTCAGGTTGCAGGTCCAGACAAACCTGGTGGGCCGGGGCGGGCGCGGTCGAGGCGAGGGTGCCGCCGAAGCGCACGTCGATGGCGCGGTGCAGGTGACCGCAGATGACCCGCTCCACATTGGGGTGGCGTGTGACGATGGCCTCCAGTTCTTCGGCACCTTCCAGCAGGCCGATGCGGTCCATGTGGCCGATCAGCGTGCGGAAGGGCGGGTGGTGCATGGCGACGACCACGGGTTCGCCGCGGCAGCGCTCGAGCTCGGCGTCTAGCCAGTCCAGCCGCGCGCGGCACAGGCGGCCGTGCGGCTGGCCGGTCTCGGCCGTGTCCAGCGCAATCAGGCGCAGTGGCCCGATCTTCACGCTGTACTGCACGTAACCCCCGGTGCCCAGATAGCTGTGCGCCTGGAAGCTGCGGCGCAGTTGCTCGCGCTCGTCGTGGTTGCCCGGCAGCAGGTACACGGGCATGTCCAGCGGCTGCAGCAGGCGCGCCAGATGCTCGTATTCGGCGGCGCGGCCGAAGTCGCTCAGGTCGCCGGTGATCACCACCGCGTCGGCTCGCTGGCGCAGTGCCAGTACGGACTGGACGGCGCGTTCCAGGTAGGGCGCGGTGTCGATGCGGCCATAGGCCAGGCGGCCGGGCTCACGGATGTGCAGATCCGTCAGTTGCACCAGAAAAGTGGGGCTCATATGCAGGTTTCTTGTGCGCTCATGAAGCGCTCGGGTGAAATGCGGACACCGACTTCCTCCCCGGCCTGGAAGGGCGCATCACGGCCCACGTCCGCCAGCAGGGGGGGCTGGTCGGTCAACGCCAGCCTCAACTGCACGCGTTCGCCGAGGAAGGTGCGCTGCACCACGCGTGCCACACCCCAGCCGGGTTGGCGCAGGCCGACTTGCACGTCCTCGGGGCGTACCAGCAGGCGGGTGTCCTGCACCGGCAGGGGGCAGGCCACAGCCACGCGGCCCAGGGTCAGCGCGCCTTGGGCTGCGTCCTGCGCGGTGCGTTCGAGCCGGTTCACGCGGCCCAGGAACTCGGCCACGAAAGGGTGCGCCGGGGCGCGGTACAGCGCCTCGCCGCGCCCCACCTGCACGATGCGGCCGGCCTGCATCACGGCCAGGCGGTCGGCGATGGCCATCGCCTCCTGCTGGTCGTGCGTGACGTGGATGGCCGTGATGTGCAGGCGCCGCAGCAGCTCGGCCAGCTCGTCGCGCAGCGACTCCTTGAGCTTGGCGTCGAGCGCGGCCAGCGGCTCGTCCAGCAGCAGCACGCGCGGACGCACGGCCACGGCGCGCGCCAGAGCCACGCGCTGGCGTTGGCCGCCCGACAGCTCGCCGGGCCGCTTGTGGCGCAGCGCCGTCAGGCGCGTGAGTTCGAGCAGCTCGCCCACGACGCGATTTTCCTCGGCCTTGGCCGTTCCGCGGATGCGCAGGCCGTAGCCGATGTTGGCGGCCACGCTCATCTGCGGGAACAGCGCATAGCTCTGGAACACCATGCCCACGTTGCGCTGCTCCACCGGGCGCTGCGTGACGTCCTGGCCGCCGAAGCGGATGCGGCCGCCCGCGTCCAGCACCTCCAGACCCGCGATCAAGCGCAGCAGCGTGGTCTTGCCGCAGCCCGAGGGGCCGAGCAGGGCCAGCACCTCGCCGGGCTCCACGTGCAGGTCGGTGGGGTGCAGGCCGCGCGTGCCGTCGGGGTAGGTTTTGGCGCAGTGGTCGATGTCGATCGGGATGCGTTCAAGTTCCATGATGTTTGCGGATCAGGTCGGCCAGCGACTGCAGGCCCCAGAGCACGGGAAGGATGACGATGAAGAACACCAGCGTGTAGGCCGAGCCGATCTCGATGCGCATCGAGGCGTAGCTGTCGGCCAGCCCCACGGGCAGCGTGCGTGTGGTGGGCGTGTGCAGCATCCAGGTCAGGTTGAACTCGCCCACCGAGAGCGTGAACACCATCAGGCTGCCCGCCACGATGGCCGGGAAGACGGCCGGCACCAGGATGCCGGTGAAGCGCTGCATGAAGCTCGCGCCCAGCGTGCGCCCGGCCTCTTCCAGCGCCACCAGCTCGTCGCGCTGGAAGGCCGAGGCCACCGTGCGCACCATGAAGGGCAGGGTGAACACGATGTGGCCCACGAGGATGAAGCCGAAGCTCTGACGGAACCAGGTGATCTGGCCGTAGGCCAGGATCAGTGCCAACGCGGTGGCCAGGCCGGGCACGGCCACGGGCAGCGTCAGCAGTTCCTCGAAGGCGCGGGCCAGCCGCGAGCGGCTGCGCGCCAGCGCGTAGGCGCAGGGCACGCCGATGAGCACCGTGCCCGCCACGCAGGCCGCGGCCAGCGCCAGCGACCAGCCCACGGTGCCGCCGTAGACGGCCCACACCTCGCCGAGCCAGCGCAGCGTGAGGCCGCTGCGCAGCCCGGCGCTGTAGTTGTTGACCAGGCCGGCCATCACCGACAGCACCATCGGCGCAACCATGAACAGGCTCACCAGCACGGTGATCAGCAGCAGGAAGGGCGAGCGGGAAGTCGTCGGGTTGTGCATGCCGGGGCCGCCTCACTGCAGCGCCGGGCTGCCGCCGAAGTGGCGCGCCAGGAACAGCACCAGCCAGGTCACCAGCCCCAGCGTGATCGACAGCGATGCCGCCAGCGCGAAGTTGGCGTAGTTGGTGAACTCGTCGTAGATGGTGATCGGCAGCACCTCGAATTTGCTGGCCAGCGTGAAGGCCGTGCCGAAGGCGCCCATGGCGGTGGCGAACACGATGGCGCCGCAGGCCAGCGTGGTGGGCGCCAGCTCGGGCAGCCACACGTCGCGCACGACCTGCAGCCGCGAGGCGCCGAGCGCGCGCGCGGCCTCTTCGAGCTGTGCGTTCATCGACTCGGCCGCCGCCGCGTAGGTCGCGATGGCGCGCGGCAGCGAGAAGTACAGGTAGGCCAGGAACAGGCCCGGCAGGCCGTAGGCGAAGGTCAGGCGCTCGCCGCCCAGCGCTTCCGACAGGTCGGCCACCAGGCCCTGGCGCCCGCCCAGCAGGATCACGAAGAAACCCACGATCACGCCGGGGAAGGACAGCGGCAGCGTCAGCAGCGACAGCAGCACCCGCCGGCCCGCGAAGCGATGCCGGGCGATGTAGATGCCCACCGCCGCGCCCAGCACCAGCGTGGCCAGCGTCACGGCCAGCGACAGCGCCAGCGTGCCCAGCACCACCTCGAGGTAGCGGCGGTCCGCCAGCACCACGAAGTAGGTGCCCCAGCCCTGCTCGGCCGGCAGCGCCAGCAGGCGCAGCACCGGCAGCAGCCAGAAGGCCAGGAAGAAAGCCGCGGCCGGCGCCGCGCAGGCCAGTACCCGCCTGCGCTGGCGCGCGCTCAACGCACCTCCCGCAGGTAGCGGGTCGAGAAGGCGCGCTGTGCCTCGGCCATGGCGCCGTAGTCCACCGTCTTGGCGCGCTGGTACTCGCTGGCGGGCAGGAACTGCGCCTCCACTGCCTTGGGCATGGCGCTGGCGCGCACCGGGCGCAGGTAGGCCTTGGCCCAGATGGCCTGGCCCTCGTCGGAGAGCACGAAGTCCAGCACCTTGGCGGCCTCGGCCTGGTGCGGCGCGTTGGCCACCAGGCTCATCACGTAGGGCACCACCACCGTGCCCTCGGCCGGGATCACGAACTGCACGTTGGCCTTGTCCTTGTACCTGGCGCGGTAGGCGTTGAAGTCGTAGTCCAGCAGGATGGCGATCTCGCCCGAGAGCACGCGCGCGTAGGAGGTCTGCTTGGGCACGATGGGCTCGTTCTTGAGCAGCGTCTTGAAGTACTCGATCGCGGGGCCGAAGTCCTTCATCGAGCCGCCGCGCGCCTCGTTCACGGCCACCGCGCCCACGTAGCCCACGAAGGCCGAGGCCGGGTCGAGGTAGCCGATCAGGCCCTTGTACTCGGGCTTGAGCAGGTCGGCCCAGGACTGGGGCACCGGCTTGCCCTTGAGCGCGTCCACGTTGACCATGAAGCCCAGCGTGCCCGAGTGGACGGTGAACCAGTGGCCGGCCGGGTCCTTCAGGCCGTCGGGGATGTCGTTCCATGCGCCGGGTTTGTAGGGCGCGACCACGCCTTCCTTCTGGGCCTGCACGGCGAAGCTTACGCCCAGGTAGGTGACGTCGGCCACGGGGCTGCGCTTCTCGGCCACGAGCTGGGCCAGCGACTGGCCCGAGTTCTTGTTGTCGGCCGGCACGGTGATGCCGGTCTTGTCCTTGATGGCGCGCAGCTGCGTGCCCCAGTCGGCCCATTCGGTCGGGCAGTTGTAGCAAATGGCCGTCTGCGCGAAGGCGGTACCGCTGATCAGCGTGGCCGCCAGGACACCGATGCGTGCCAGGCGCTGCAAGGTGGGTTTCATGCTGTGACTCTCCTAGGATGTGACAAGGAATGGGCCTCTCAGGCCGTTGCGGATACGCAGGATTCACCCACGCGGAAGACATGGGGTAGCAACACGGACGACTCGGGGCCGAGCGGGGCCCTGCCGTTGGCCAGTGCCTGGATGACGAGTTCGACGCTGCGCCGGCCGATCTCGCCGTTGGGCTGAGCCACCGTGCTCAGCGTCGGTATCAGGTCCTGACCCAGTGCGATGCCATCGAAGCCGATCACCGCCAAGTCGGCCGGGACGCGAAGACCGCAGAGGTGCGCGGCCCTCATGCTGCGGATGGCGAGCAGGTCGTTCGAGCAGAACAGCGCCGTGGGTCGATTGGGTTGCCGCAGCACCGTGCACATGGCTTCGACGGCCGCTTCGACGAAAGGCACCTCCAGCAGGGGCGGCGCCGTCAGCCCGGCCTGCGCCATGCCTCGCAAAAAGCCGCGGTAGCGCTGCTGTGCGCGGTCCGAAGCGGCGAGCGTGCCGCTGACCATGGCGATATGCCTATGACCCAGGCTTGCCAGCCGCATCACCGCTTCGATGGAAGCCTCCTCGTTGTCGACGGTGACACAAGGGTGGTCTGCATGCCGGTTGTAGGCCAGCACATAGGGCATGCCGGCGGTGCGCAGGCGCGCCAGCGCCTCCGACGAGGCCGGGTTGGACACCACCAGGATCATCCCGTCCACACCGCTGGCTGAGAGCTGCTGCACCGCTCGCTCCTCCTCCTTGAGCTCGTAGCGCGTTGTCAGCGGCAGGATGGCGTAGCCCCCCGCGTTGGCAGCCTGCGCGATGCCTTGCAGGCACTCCGCGAACACCGGGTTCAACAGCGTGGGCAGCACGACGCCCAGCACGCGGCTGCGGTGGGTGCGCAAAGTGCGGGCGCTGGCATTGGGCAGATAACCCAGTTCCTGTGCGACCTGTGCGACCAGCTCACGGGTGGAAGTGGTCACTTTGTCCGGGCGATTGAATACGCGCGACACCGTGGCAACGGAAACCCCGGCTTGCGTGGCAACGGTCTGGATATTGGTCATGCGGATCGGTCCCAGGGTCGTGGCGGAAACATGTAAACGATTACATTCAATCGCACGACAGTGACGCCGTGATGACCGAGAAATAGAAAGATCGGGTCGAGTGCCGCACCGACCTCTTTCTCGGGCCTACCTACGTGCCGGGCTTGTTGTGTTGCCTGGAGTGGTCCTCCATGAACTTCCTGCACCGCTCCTTGGCGGTGGGCGTCTTACTGGAGTCATGGTGAAATGAAAAAGCCGCCCGAAGGCGGCTGCGTCAAGGCCGGTGGTGCGTCAGGGCGCGGCTTTCCTGGGAAGCGCCTTCTTCGCCGGCGCTTCGGCGGCCCCGCCTTCGAAGGGCTTGCCGTTGACCGTCAGCCCGGCGGCCGAGAGCTTGGCCGCGGACTTCTGCTTGACGCCCTTGACGCGCGCCATGAAGTCGGGCCAGTCCTTGAATTGGCCCTGCTGCCGGGCATCGACGATGCGCTTGGACAGGGCCGGGCCTACGCCCGGCAGGCCGTCGAGGTCTGCCGCCGACCCCTGGTTGACTTCGACGGCGGCGAACGAGGCCGCGGACGCGACGGCGAAGGCCAGCGCGGCCAGTGCTTTCCTGAGCATGATGGGTCTCCCTGGGTTGGTGTGTGACATGTGCGCGTCGACCGCGCCAGGGCATCATGCGTGAGTCCGGCGGCTCACGCCAGCGCGGTGGTCACAATTCCTCCACGCGGCGTGGAGGATAGCTGTCCCAGGCCTGGCAGCCGGGGCAATGCCAGAAGTACTGGTGCGCTTCGAAGCCGCAGGCCGCGCAGCGGTAGCGCATCAGGGGCCGCGCCGCCTGGTCCAGCGCGCGCTGGATGGGCGCATGGGTGCGCGCGTCGTCGCTCAGGCGCTCCCCGGCCAGCCAGCGCGAGGCGGCGACGAGGGAGCCGGGCTGGTGGATAAGGTGCGCCAGGTAGCCGTCGCGCGGCGCGGACGGCGTGTCCCCGGATTCGGACGCGGGGCTGCCGCCGAGCGCGACGATGGCCTCCAGCACATCGATGGAGGGCGCGTGCGCGTAGCGCCGCTGCAGCAGCGCCAGGGCCTCGCCGCTGCGATGCGACGCCACGGCAGCCTGCTGCACCTGGGCGGCGAACAGGGGCAGGGCGAGCGGGGCGGTCTCGGCCAGGCTTGCCAGGGTCTCGAAGGCCGCGGCAGCCTGGCCGCTGTGCATCTGCAGCGCCGCGATGTCCATCGGCGGCCGGGGGGCCTGCGGCGCGAGCGTGGCGGCTTGCCGCAGCAGGGCCATGGCCTCCTCCTGCACGGCGCCGCGGGCGATCAACTCGGCGGCCTGCTCGCAGAAATGGTGGGCGCGCCGCGTGCCGTAGCTGGCCTGCTCGGCGGCGTCGAGCTTGGCCGCGACGAGCGCGGCCTGGGTCCACTCGCGCGAGCGCTCGTAGATCGCCAGCAGCGCCAGCCTGGCCTCGTTCTCGAAGCGGGTGCCTTCCAGCTTCTGCAGCGCGTTCTCGGCGCGGTCGAGCAGGCCGGCGCTCAGGAAGTCCTGCGCCAGCGCATGCTGCGCGCGCTCGCGGTCGGCGCGGCTCAGGTCGCCGCGCGACAGCAGGTGCTCATGGACGCGCACCGCCCGCTGGTATTCGCCGCGGCGGCGGAACAGGTTGCCCAGGGCGAAGTGCAGTTCCTGCGTGTCGGGGTCGTTCTGCACGGCCTCGATGAAGGCGTCGATGGCCTCGTCCTGCTGCTCGTTGAGCAGGAAGTTCAGGCCGCGGAAGTAGGCCTTGGGCGCCTGGCGGTTCTCCAGCCTCAGCTGTCGCAGGTCCAGACGCGAGGCCAGCCAGCCGAGCACGAAGGCCACCGGCAGGCCGAGCAGCAGCCAGCTCAGGTCAAAGTCCATGCTGGCGGGCCATCACGGGTCCGGGGTCGGGGGAGACTGCAGCCACCACCGGATCGGCGGGCGCGTCGGGGGCAGGCGGCGCGGCGGCCGACTGCTGGGCTGCCGCGCGGCGGTGCCGCCACCAGCCCGGCAGCATGCCCAGGGCGCCGACGGCCATGCCGCCGGCAAAGGCGGCCAGGACCACCAGCACCAGCGGCGCGCGCCAGGAGGTGCCGAAGAAGAAGTACACCGTGGCATCGTGCTGGTTGTTCAGCGCGAAGGCGAAGAGGGTGAAAAAAATGGCTGCCTTGAGCAGCCACAGGAGGTATCTCATGCGCGTCTCTGATGCGGACGCGATTCTAAGGAAGGCGGTCACCCGTTCGCGCCATCCCCGCCCGGCGCCATTCGCGCGCTGCGCGCGTCGACCGCCTCGCGCAATGCCTTGCCCGGCTTGAAGTGCGGCACGCGCTTCTCCGGCACCAGGACGCTCTCGCCCGAGCGCGGATTGCGCCCGACGCGCGGCGGCCGGCGGCTGACCGAGAAACTGCCGAAGCCGCGGATCTCGATGCGATGGCCGCTCACCAGGGCGTCGCTCATCGCGTCGAGGATCGTCTTGACGGCCTGCTCCGCATCGCGGTGCGTGAGCTGCGCGAAGCGGGCGGCGAGTTCTTCGACCAAGTCCGAACGGGTCATAGCTTTCTAGAGGAAAACACGGCGGGGCAAGCCCCGCCGTGTCCTTGGACCGCTTCGCGGATTACTTGTCCGAGCCGTCCAGCTTGGCGCGCAGCAGGGCGCCCAGGCTGGTCGTGCCGGCGTTCTCGCGGGCCGACTGCTGGCTCAGGCTGGCCATGGCTTCCTGCTGGTCGACCATGTCCTTCTGGCGGATC
>JASGDG010000072.1:0-20341 GCA_047607325.1 Xenophilus sp.
CCGCGCGCGTGGGCCAGCAGGCCGCGCGCCGCCGGCACGCACACGCGCTGCCAGGCGGGGCGGCCGGCTTCGGGGGCCTTCGGCGCAAAGGCCTCGATGTTCGCCAGCAGCGTGTCGGCCTCGGGCCGGCCGGCGCGCGCCAGGCCGTAGAGGTACTGGAGGTCGAGGAAGGGCAGCACATGGTCGCGCGTGCGGCCGGCCATGCGCCCGGCCACCGCCTGCCAGCGCCCGCCGACGTCGATGCCGGCCAGCTCCAGCCGGGCCAGCAGCGAGACGGCGCCGATCTGGTCCTGCGAGTAGCCGGGCTCCACGTCCCAGCAGCGGTGGTCGTAGACCGCCAGCGCTTCGTCGCCGCGGCCCAGGTCGATCAGGAACAGCGCCAGGTGCCACCAGTTGTGCGTGAGCATGAAGGAGTTCAGGCCGGTCCAGGTTTCGCTCATCGCCTCCATGAAGGCCAGCCCTTCGGCGAGGCGCCCTTCGGTCAGCATCACGTGCGCCAGCGCGTGGTGCGCCCACGGCTCCTTGCGGCGCATCGCGATGGCGTGCAGCGCGCTGGCTTCGGCCTCGCGCATCAGGTGGCACTGCTCGTAGCCGAAGGCCAGCATGCCGTGCAGATAAGGCACGTCGGCGGCGTGCGGCTGCGCGGCCAGTGCCAGGCGCAGCATGCCGGGGCCGTCGCCCAGGTTGAAGCAGTGGTACTGGCCGAGCTTGACGGACACCAGGTCGCGCGGGAACTCGCGTGCCTGCTCCTCGTGCAGGGCGATGGCGTGCGGCATGTCGCCGGCCGCCCAGGCGGCGACGGCGGCGATGTAGCGCCGCTCGCGCGGGGTGGCGCGGCGGGCGCCGGCCTGTGCGCGCTCGATGAAGGGCCGGGCATTCGCCGCCGCCTCGCGCGACTCTGCGAACAGATGCAGTGTGGCGCCGTAGGCCTGCACCAGCGGGCTGTCGTCGCCCGTGGGTTCGAGCACCAGCCGCGCGGCGCGGGCCTCGCACGAGAGGAAACCCATCACGAAGTCGTCCAGCAGCGCCAGGCTGGCGGCGCCCTGCACGTGGACGGGGTTGCCGAGCGCGTCGGCGGTGGAGGGCGGATGGTGTGCCATGCCGCCGATTCTGCCGCCTGGCGCTATTCCAGCGGCGTCAGCCGCGACTCGCGCAGCCGGCTGGGCGCCAGCGCGCCGGCCGAGTCGAGGATCGGGTAGGCGATGGAGCAGATGTGCGAGTTGATGCGCTTCAAATCGCTGATCAGGTCGATGTGAAGCGAGCTGGTTTCCATGCTCGGCGCCGTGCGGTCCGTCAGCCGCGCCAGGTGGGTGGTGGCATAGGCGCGCTCCAGGTCGCGGAAGCGCGCCTTCTCCTCCAGCAGCTTCTGCGCGTCGCGCACGTTGCCGTTGAGGAACACGCTCATGCCCAGCCGCAGGTTGGCCACCAGGCGTTCGTGCAGCTCCACGATCTCGGCCATGCCGGCCTCGGAGAAATTGCGCTGAGGCCGGATCTTCTTGTCCTCGATGTCGGTGATCACGCGCTCGATGATGTCGCCCACCTGCTCCATGTTGATGGTGAAGCTGATGATGTCCGTCCAGCGCCGGCTTTCCTCCTCGCCCAGTGCCTCGCGCGAGATCTTGGTCAGGTAGTACTTGATGGCGGAGTAGAGCTGGTCGACCGTGTCGTCCATCTTGCGCAGCTCCTCGGCCAGCCGCAGGTCGTTGGCGCGGATGACGGCCAGCATGCCGATCAGCATGCTCTCCACCACGTCGGCCTGGTGCAGCGCCTCGCGCGCGGCATTGGAAATGGCCAGCGAGGGCGTCGAGAGGACCGAAGGGTCCAGGTGCTGCGGCCGGGAGCGGGCCGGCGACGCCGGCGGCGCGGGCAGCAGCCGCGTGGCCAGCCGTGCGATCGGCGCGGTCAGGCCGATGAAGGCGGTGCTGGCCAGCACGTTGAAGGCCAGATGGAACAGCACCACCAGCTGCGTGGCGTCGGCCACGTGCGGGTGCACGTGGCGCAGCCACAGGCTGACGAAAGGCGCCGCGATCGCCACGCCCAGCAGCTTGAACAGCAGGTTGCCGACGGTGACCTGCCGCACCTCCAGCGCCGACCTGGCCGTGGTCAGCACCGCCAGCAGGCCGCTGCCCAGGTTGGCGCCCAGCACCAGGCCCAGCGCCACGTCCAGCGGCACCACCGCCGAGCTGGCCATGGCCGCCACCAGCAGCACCACGGCCAGGCTGGAATACGCCACCACCGCTAGCGCCGCGCCGACGGTGATCTCCAGCAGCACGTCGCTGGTGATGGAGGCGATGATGGCGCGCATCGCCTCGCCTTCGAACAGCGGCCCGGTGGCCGCCACCACCAGCTGCAGCGCCAGCAGCATCAGCCCCAGGCCGATCAGCACGCGGCCGAAGCGCCCGGCCGCGCTGGCCGGTCGCGTGATGGAGAACACCACGCCGGTGAAGATGAACAGCGGCGAGAGCCACGACAGGTCAGTGGAGAACAGCACCGACATCAACGCGGTGCCGATGTCCGCTCCGCGCATCACGGCCAGCGCCGCCGGCAGGGTGATCAGACCCTGGCCGACGAAGGAGGAGGTCATCAGCGAGGTGGCGGTGCTCGACTGCACCAGCGCCGTCACGCCGATGCCGGCCAGCGCGGCCGAGAAGCGGTTGGTCAGGCTGCGCTGCAGGAAGGTGCGCAGGCTGGCGCCGAAGACGCGCAGCACACCGGTGCGAACGAGATGCGTCCCCCACACCAGCAGCGCGATCGCCGCCAGCAGATTCAACAGGTGCTTCATGGAAGCGGGGGACTATACGCCCCTGCTTCCGGGGCGCCGGGGCCGCTCAGCCGCTGCGCCGCATGCGGCGCAGCTCGTCCAGGATCAGGCAGATCGCCCCCAGCGTGATCGCGCTGTCGGCCAAGTTGAAGGCCGGGAAGTGGCGGCCGGCCCAGTGGAAATCGAGGAAGTCCACCACGTAGCCGTGCATCAGCCGGTCCACCACGTTGCCCACGGCGCCGCCCAGGATGCAGGCCATGGCCAGGCTGAACAGCGCCTGGCCCTTGTGCCTGTGAAGCATCCAGAGGATGAACGCGCCCGCGCCCAGGCCGATGGCCGTGAACAGCCAGCGCTGCCAGCCGGAGGCGCCGGCCAGGAAGGAGAAGGCCGCGCCGGTGTTGTGGGCCCGCACGATGTTGAAGAAGCCGGCGATGGGCGTGTAGTCGCCCAGACGGTAGTGGCCCAGGATCAGCATCTTGGTCCACTGGTCGGCGATGAAGATCAGCAGCGCCAGCGCCAGCCAGGGCCAGATGCCGGCGCGGGCCAGCGGCGAGGCGTCCTGCGGCGGCGCCGGCGTGGACAGGCCGTTCATGCGCAGCGCCGGGCCTCGCCGGCACCGTACAGGTTGGCGACGCAGCGGCCGCAGAGGGTGGGGTGCGTCTCGTCGCTGCCCACGTCGGCGCGCCAGTGCCAGCAGCGTTCGCACTTGGTGTCGGGGCTGGGCGCGACGCGGATCGCCAGCGCCTCGCCGGGCAGCAGCTCGACCACGGAGGCGATGAAGACGAACTTCAGGTCTTCGCCCAGGGCGGCCAGCAGCGCATGGTCTTCCGGCGCCGCCGTCAGCTGCACGTTGGCCTGCAGCGAGGAGCCCACCGCGCCTTCCGCGCGCACGGCCTCGATCTCCTTGTTGACCGCGTCGCGGATCTCGCGGATGCGGCCCCACTTGGCGAGCAGGCCCTCGTCGGCCGTCCCGAGCTCGCAGAAGGTCTCCATGAAGATCGACTCGGAGCTGCCGGCGAACTTCCACGCCTCCTCGGCGGTGAAGCTGAGGAAGGGCGCCATCCAGCGCAGCATGGCCTGGGTGATGTGCCACAGCGCCGTCTGCGCGCTGCGGCGGGCGCGCGAGCCGGGCTGGGTGGTGTAGAGCCGGTCCTTCAGCACGTCGAGGTAGAAGGCGCCCAGGTCTTCCGAGCAGAACACCTGCAGCTTGGCCACCACCGGGTGGAACTCGTAGACCTTGTAGTGCGCCAGCACCTCCTGCTGGAACTCGGCCGCGCGCGACAGCGCCCAGCGGTCGATCTCGAACAGATCCGCAAGCGGCACCGCGTCCTTCGCGATGTCGAAGTCGCCGGTGTTGGCCAGCAGGAAGCGCAGCGTGTTGCGGATGCGGCGGTAGGCGTCCACCACGCGGGCCAGGATCTTGTCGTCGCCGGCGATGTCGCCCGAGTAGTCGCTGGCGGCCACCCACAGGCGGATGATCTCGGCACCCAGCTTCTTCGTCACCTCCTGCGGGTCGATGCCGTTGCCGAGCGACTTGCTCATCTTGCGGCCCTGGCTGTCGACCGTGAAGCCGTGCGTCAGCAGGCCCTTGTAGGGCGCGCGGCCTTCCAGCGCGCAGGCCAGCAGCAGCGAGCTGTGGAACCAGCCGCGGTGCTGGTCGTGGCCCTCGAGGTACAGGTCGGCCTCGGGGCCCACGTCGTGGTGCACCGTGGGGTGCGTGCCGCGCAGCACGTGGAAGAAGGTGGAGCCGGAGTCGAACCACACCTCCAGGATGTCGCTGCTCTTGGTGTAGCGCGGCGCGTCCTCGGGGCCGAGGATCTCCTCGGCCGTCACGCGGCTCCAGGCCTCGATGCCGCCCTTTGCGACGATGTCGGCGGCCTGGTCGAGGATCTCCAGGGTGCGCGGGTGCAGCTCGCCCGTGTCCTTGTGCAGGAAGAAGGGGATCGGCACGCCCCAGCTGCGCTGGCGCGAGATGCACCAGTCGGGCCGGTGCGCGATCATGTCCTGCAAACGGGCACGGCCGTTCTCGGGGTAGAAGCCGGTGTGCGCTATGGCTTCCAGCGCCATCTGGCGCAGCGTCTGGGCCGGCTTCTCGCCGGGTTGCGTGAACACGCCCTCGCCCTCGTCCATGCGGATGAACCACTGCGCCGCGGCGCGGTAGATCACCGGCGTCTTGTGGCGCCAGCAGTGCGGGTAGCTGTGGCTGATGGTCTCGGTGGCCAGCAGCCGGCCGGCCTCGCGCAGCACCTCGATGATGTGCGGCACCGCCTTCCAGATGTTCTGTCCGCCGAAGAGCGGGAAGTCGGCCGCGTAGCTGCCGTTGCCCTGCACCGGGTTGAGGATGTCGTCGTAGGCGAGGCCATGCGCCACGCAGGAGTTGAAGTCGTCCAGGCCGTAGGCCGGCGAGGAGTGGACCAGGCCGGTGCCGTCGGTGGCCGTGGCGTAGTCGGCCAGGTACACGGGCGAGAGGCGCCGGTAGCCTTCGTGCACGTCGTACAGCGGGTGCTCGAATTCCAGCCCGCCCAGCGCGCGGCCCGGCGCCAGGCCGACGATCCTGCCGTCCAGCGCGTAGCGGGTCATGCACATCTCGACCAGCGAGTCGGCCAGGATCAGCAGGCCGCGCCCGGTGTCGACCAGCGCATACGTCAGGTCGGGGTTGAGGTTGAGCGCCTGGTTGGCCGGGATGGTCCAGGCGGTGGTGGTCCAGATGACGGCGAAGACGTCCTTGCCGGCCTTGTCCACGCCGAAGGCGGCCGCTACCCTGGCCGGGTCGTGGGCCTTGAAGGCGACGTCCAGCGTCTGGCTCTTCTTGTCGGCGTACTCGATCTCGAACTCGGCCAGCGAGGAGCCGCAGTCGAAGCACCAGTACACGGGCTTCAGGCCGCGGTAGACGAAGCCGCGCTCGATCACCTTCTTGAAGGCGCGCAGCTCGCCCGCCTCGTTGGCGAAGTCCATCGTCTTGTACGGGTGCGTCCACTCGCCCAGCACGCCCAGGCGCTGGAAGTCAGCCATCTGCTGCGCGATCTGCTCGGCGGCGTAGGCGCGGCTCCTGGCCTGCATGTCGTCGCGGCTCAAGTTGCGGCCGTGCTTCTTCTCGATCGCGTTCTCGATCGGCAGGCCGTGGCAGTCCCAGCCGGGCACGTACAGCGCGTCGTAGCCCTCCAGCTGGCGCGCCTTGGTGATCATGTCCTTGAGGATCTTGTTCACCGCATGGCCCATGTGGATCTGGCCGTTGGCATAGGGCGGGCCGTCGTGCAGGATGAACTTGGGCCGGCCGGTGCGGGCATCGCGCAGTCGCTGGTACAGGCCCTCCTCGTTCCACTGCTTCACCCAGCCCGGCTCGCGCTTGGGCAGGTCGCCGCGCATGGGGAAGGGCGTGTCGGGCAGGTTCAGCGTGGCGCGGTAGTCGGTGGGAGAAGAGGCGGCGTCAGACATGGGAAGACGAGACAGGAGACTTCGACAGGCTCAGCCCGGACGGCACGGGGCGTCGGCGGGGGAAGGGGGCCGTCCGCCCTGAGCTTGTCGAAGGGCGGCAGCACGGCTGCGGGCGTGCGGGGGCTAAATTCGGTCGCGGGTGGTCTGCCGCCGCGTCTCGGCATGGGTGGACGCGAAGAAGCGGCGCGCGTCGTCGCGGTCCTTGGCGATGCCCGCGGTCAGGGCTTCCAGGCTCGTGTAGCGCAACTCGTCGTGCAGTTTGTGCAGCAGGTCCACCTGGATGATTTTACCGTAGGCCCCTTCCTCGCCCAGGCCGGCGGGCCATTCCAGGCAGTGCGTCTCCAGCAGCACCCGGCCGCCGTTGACGTCGTTGGCGTCCAGCGAGGGCCGCACGCCCAGGTTGGCCACGCCGGGCAGCGGCCGTTCGGCCAGTCCGTGGACCTGCACGGCGAAGATGCCGCTGGCGGCGGGCTTCCAGTGCTTGATGCGCAGGTTCAGCGTGCGGAAGCCGTCGCTGGCACCCGGCGTGCTGGCGCCCAGCGCGCGCCCCAGCTTGCGCCCGTGCACCACGTGGCCGGAGATGGCGTAGGGCCGGCCCAGCAGCGCGGCGGCATCCGCCATGCGGCCCTGGGCCAGCGCCTCGCGCACGGCGGAACTCGACACCCGCAGGCCCTTGACCTCGTAACTGTTCATGCGCGCCACGTCAAAGCCATGCGCCTGCCCGGCCGCGTCCAGCATCGCGTAGTCGCCCGCGCGCCTGGCGCCGAAGCGGAAGTCGTCGCCCACCAGCACGTAGCGCGCCCCCAGACCCTCGATCAGCACGTCCCGGATGAACTGCTCCGGCGGCTGGCTGGCCAGCACGGCATCGAAGGGCAGCACGATGGTCTGCTGAACACCGTTGTCGGCCAGTTCGGTGAGCTTGTCGCGCAGGGTGGCGATGCGGGCCGGCGCCAATGAGGGTTGCTTCGTCACGCCGGCGAAGTAATCGCGCGGGTGCGGCTCGAAGGTCAGCGCGCAGCTCGTCAGGCCGCGGTGACGCGCCTCGGTGTTCAGCAAGGCCAGCATGGCCTGGTGCCCCCGGTGCACGCCGTCGAAGTTGCCGATCGTCAGCGCGCAGGCGGACGCCACGCCCGGATGACGGAAGCCACGGAATATCTGCATGCTTCGTTATCGTTTTGATAGCTGCGTGCGCCCATCTGGCGGGCGCTGTCAGCCGGAAATGTCACGAACACGTTATATTGTGGCGCGATCGTTGCGTTCGATCCGGTCATGGCGTTCATTCCCGTCGGTTCTTTTCTTGTTTCGAGAGGAGGCGTGTGTGGTGAAGGTGTTGAAGCTGTCGGCCCAGGGCCTGCCGCAGTCGTGGATCTCGCTGGAACAGGCGGTGACCCACTACGCGGCGGATGAGGTGCGCTGGGAGGCCGGCGGCCAGGTGGCCCTGTTCCGCGGCGGGCACAACGCCGTCACCGGCGCGCAGTCGCAGATCTCGGTGGCCAGCATCATCGGCACCAAGGGCGTGCCGCGCATCAGCCCCTTCACGATGCGGCCGGGCCTGACGAACGGCAAGCTGTTCGCCCGCGACCGCAACATCTGCGCCTACTGCGGCGGCCACTTCCACGAGGAAGAACTCACGCGCGAGCACATCGTGCCCTTCGCGCAGAACGGCGTGGACCACTGGATGAACGTGGTCACCGCCTGCCGTCCCTGCAACCACCGCAAGAGCAGCCGCACGCCCGAGCAGGCCGGCATGCCGCTGCTGTACACGCCCTACGTGCCCAGCCTGTGGGAAGACTTCATCCTGCGCAACCGACGCATCCTGGCGGACCAGATGGAGTTCCTGATGGCGCACCTGCCGCGCAACTCGCGGCTGCACGGGTGAGCGGCCGGCGGCAGGCGCCGCCCGCCGGCATCCGCCTGGTCCGATAGCCGGCCCTACCCGCGGCTGGAGATCGCGCGGCCCGCTGCCATGAGCAGCGAGGAAATGCGCTGTTCGTCTTCCGCGCCTTTCCACCGCGACCGGGCCACGGCCACGTTGATCGCGCCCAGGGGCCGGTCGTCGGAGTCCACGATCGGCACCGCCGTGGCGATGTCGCCGAGGTACATCTCGTCCTCCGTGTGGGCGTAGCCGAGCGCGCGGATCTTCTCCAGCCGGCGCAGGATCTGCTCCCGGTCGGCGACCGTGTGCTGGGTGTACTTGGTCAGCTCCGACGCATCCAGCACGGCGGCCGCTTCCTCGGGCGGCAGCGCCGACAGGATGGCCAGGCCCGAAGACGTGCAATAGGCCGGCAGGCGCGTCCCCACGATGACCTCGGGCGTCAGCACGTGGCGGCTCACGATGCGCTGCAGAAAGACGATCTCCGGCCCGTCCAGGGTCGTCAGATTGACCGTTTCCTCGGTCTCGACCGACAACTGCTGCAGGAACGGGGTCGCGCGGCTGACCAGCTCGTTCGACGCCGTGTACTGGTAGCCGAAATCCAGCATGCGCGGCGACAGCTCGTACAGCTTCGACTCGGGGTCCTTGCGCAGCAGCTTCAGGTGCAGCAGCGTGAAGGTGAAGCGCTGGGCCGCGCTCATGTCGAGCCCGGTCATCGAGGAGATCTGCGACAGCGACAGCTGGCGCCGCCGAGCGCTGAACACCATCAGGACGCGCATCGCCTTCTCGACGGAGTTGACGAACAGGGACGACTGTTCCGGGCTGTCCTTGTCGGCCTGCGCGGCGGACGGTCCGGTCTTCGGAGCGCGTGAGGCCGCGGCACGGGGAGACGAGGGAGATTGCATGGGTTCTTGACCGAGATTTATTGCATAACGATAACTTATTCTTCAATGGCCACCGAGAACAGTGGGGCGAAAACCATCGAAAACCCCTTGATCTTCCTCTTGGATAAGAGAGATTCATAGAAATTGCTTGATCCTTTTTGGTGATATGAATATATTTCGATTCACATCATATTTATCGCATATCGACATACATCATGGCTTCTACGACAAACTTCGTTCAGGTTGAAAGATACGCGGAGATCGGTCTGATCCGGCTGAACCGCCCCGAGCGGCTCAACGCCTGGACCGGCGCCATGCGCGAGGACATCATGGAGGCGCTCAAGCGCTTCGACGCAGATGCCGCGGTCGGCGCGATCGTGATGACCGGCGCCGGCAACCGGGCGTTCTGCGCCGGGCAGGACCTGGAGGAGGCGCACGAGTTCGACTCCGACAGCTCCGAGGTCTGGATCCGCTCGTGGGAGACCTTCTACGGCGTCCTGCGCGGGCTGAGCAAGCCGCTGGTCATCGCCCTCAACGGCACGGCTGCCGGCTCGGCCTTCCAGGCCGTGCTGTTCGGCGACGTGCGCGTGGCGCACGAGGGCGTGCGGATGGGCCAGCCGGAGATCAACTCGGGCATCGCGAGCATCACCGGCCCCTGGATCATGAACCTGATGCTTGGCATGTCGCGCACCGTCGAGCTCACGCTGACGGGCCGCCTGATGGACGCGAAGGAAAGCCACGCCATCGGCCTCATCCATCACCTGGTGAAGGAGGAGGAGGTGCTGCCCCGGTCGATGGAGATCGCGCGCGAGCTGGCCAGGAAGCCGCCGGTCGCCATGCGCCTGGACAAGCAGTGGTTCGCCGAGATGTCGGAGGCTTCCTTCCGCCACACCATCGAGGCCGCGATCCGTTTCCACCGCGAGTCGTACGCCAGCGGAGAGCCGAACCGCATGACGGAGGAGTTCTTCCGCGTCCGGGGCAAGCCGCTGCCCGGCAAGGCCGGCGCCTGATCCCGCAGGCGCGGGCGCGCGCCCCGTGCCGTTCGCCAGCCATCCACGTTCCCGCACCGACGTTCACCGGCAGCTTGCGGCCTCGCGAGGCCGCAGCCCCGTCCGGCCCATCCCTGGAGATCAACATGACCCGACCGCACAGCCCCCTCCGCCGCCGCCTCCTGCAGTCCGCGGGCGGCCTTGCCCTGGCACACGGAGCCGGCCCGGCCTTCGCCCAGGCCAGGCAGATCATCGTCGCCGACCCGGGCGGTCCCTACACCACCGCCTACCGGCGCGCCTTCTACGACCCGTTCGAGAAGGCGACCGGCATCAAGGTCATCAACGTGGCGCGCGAGGCGCAGCCCGTGGCGCAGCTGTCGGCCATGGTCCAGACCAGGAACTACGTGTGGGACGTGACGACGCTGACCCTCTCGGCCGACATTCCCTACCTGGAGTCGCAGAACCTGCTCGAGCCGATCGGCCTGAAGGCCGAAGACTTTCCGGGCGTCATGCCGGAGGCCGTCACGCCGAACTGGCTGGGCGTGGACATCTACTCGACCATCCTGGCCTTCCGCACCGACAAGTACAAGGGCGCCGAGCCCAGGTCCTGGGACGATTTCTGGGACACCAAGAAGTTTCCGGGCCGCCGGGCCATGCGCCGCAGCCCGATCGACACGCTCGAGCAGGCGCTGATGGCCGATGGCGTTCCGGTCGACAAGCTCTACCCGCTGGACGTCGACCGCGCGTTCAGGAGCCTCGAGCGCATCAGGAAGAACGTCGACATCTGGTGGACCTCCGGCGCCCAGGCCATGCAGCTGATCCAGAACGGCGACGTCGACATGGTCGCCACCTGGAACGGGCGCGCGCAATCGGCCATCGACAACGGTGCGCCGGTCAAGATCGTCTGGAACCAGGGCCTGTACTCGATCGAGGGCTGGGGCATCCCGCGCGGCACGCCCCGCGCCGAGCTGGCCAAGCAGTTCGTGCTGTTCTGCGCGGACGCGAAGCGCCAGTCCGAATTCACCCAGGACCTGGCCTACGGCCCGACCAACCTGAAGGCCTTCGACTTCATCGACGCCAGGCGCGCGGCGCTGCTGCCGAGCGCGCCGGACAAGCTGCGCACGATGGCCCTGCCCAGCCCGCAGTGGTGGGCGGCCAACCGCCAGGCGGTGACCGAGCGTTTCAACACCTGGATCGTCGGGTGAGCGCAGCGATGGACACCACGAAGCTGGAGGCCGTCGGCCTCACGAAACGGTATGGCGACGTCGCGGCGCTGCTGCCCACGGACCTGCAGGTCAGGGCCGGGGAGTTCCTGACCCTGCTCGGGCCGTCCGGCTCCGGCAAGACGACCCTGCTGATGATGATCTCCGGCCTGGTGGCGCCCTCCGGCGGAAAGCTGATGATCGACGGGCGCGACGCCACGCATGCCGACCCGGGCAGGCGCGGCATCGGCATGGTGTTCCAGAACTATGCGCTCTTTCCGCACTTGACCGTGTGGGACAACGTGGCCTACGGCCTGCGCATGCGGCGCACCCCCCGGACGGAGCTGGCGGCGGCGGTCGACGAGGCGCTCGCCATGGTCAGGATGCAGGACTTCGGCAGGCGCTATCCCAAGGAACTGTCGGGCGGGCAGCAGCAGCGCATCGCGCTGGCCCGATGCTTCGCCTACCGGCCGTCGGTCATCCTGCTGGACGAACCCCTGGGCGCGCTGGACAAGAAGCTGCGCGAACACATGCAGCTGGAGATCAGGCGCCTGCACGGCGAACTCGGCGCGACCTTCATCTACGTCACGCACGACCAGGACGAGGCGCTGACGATGAGCGACCGCATCTGCCTGATGAACCAGGCGCGCATCGAGCAGATCGGCACGCCCGCCGAACTCTACGACTGCCCGGCCACCCGCTTCGCCGCCAACTTCATCGGCCAGTCCAACCTGCTGGACGGGCGGATGGAAGGGCCGGACGCGATCCGGCTGGGCGACCGCGTGGTGCCCGTCACCCATGCACGCAGGCCGGCGCTCGGGCTCCAGGACGAGGCCAGCCTGCTGGTGCGCCCCGAGACCGTCGAACTCACCCCGCCGGCGGACGGCCTGCTCGCCGGCACGGTCTCGGAACTCGTGTTCCTCGGCAGCGAAGTGCGCGCCATCGTCACGCTGCCCAGCAACAAGGCCTTCAGCGTCCGGTGCAGCCGCAATGACTCGCCCCGCCTGGGCGAGCAGGTCGGCCTGCGCTGGGACCTGGCGCGCGCCAGCCTCCTGAGCCACTGAACCGCAGGAAAGAGAGGTCCGTCATGGCGACCGACATGGCCTTGCCGCAGGCGCGGCGACTGGCACGACTGCGCCTGGCGCTGCCTTCCCGGCACTGGTGGCCCGCGATTCCCGCGCTGCTTTTCCTCGCGATTTTCTTCGCGGCGCCGGTCTTCGAGATCCTGCGCGGCGGCTTCAGCACCGCCGACAGCGGCTTCACGCTCGCGCAGTTCGCCCGCCTGGCCCATTCGCCCGTCTACGGCAAGGTGCTGTGGGCCACGTTCGCGATCTCCCTGCTGACGGCGCTGCTGTCCGTCGTGCTTGGCTATCCGATCGCCTACCTCCTGAGTTCGCTCGACGCGCGCCGGCGCGACCGCTGGCTGCTGTGGATCATGCTGCCCTTCTGGACCAGCTACCTCGTCAAGACCTACGCGTGGATGCTGCTGCTCTCGAAGAGCGGCATGCTGACCGCGGTGGCGGCGGCGCTCGGGCTCGTGAGCGAGGCCTCGTCCATCGCGCCGTCGCTGGCGGGCGTGCTGATCGGCATGGTGCATGCCATGCTGCCGCTGGCCGTCATCACGATGCTGCCGATCATGCGGGGCATCAGCATCCAGCTGTCGCAGGCTGCTCTGACGCTGGGCGCTGGCCGGGCCACCGGCTTTTTCACTGTGTTCCTGCCCCTGTCCATGCCGGGCGTCGCCGCGGCCGGCCTGCTGGTCTTCATCACCAGCCTGGGTTTCTTCATCGTGCCGGCCCTGCTGGGCTCGCCGCACGAGTCGATGATCGCCCAGCTGGTGATTGCCTCGGTGCTGGAACTGTTCGACCTGCGCTTCGCCGGCGCCCTGTCCACCGTGCTGCTGCTGTGCTCGATCGTGGTCTTCCATGTCTACGACCGGCTCGTGGGCCTGACCTCGCTCGCCGGCGAGGCTGCCCGCCGCGGCGCGGGCGGGCGCCAGTGGACGATCCACCTGATGCTGGCCCTGGGCCGCGCGGGCGACCGGCTGGCGGGGTGCAGTCCGGGCATCGGCCTCCGCGCTGGCCCGCTCAGGCTGTACGGCTGGGTGGTGATCGCCTTCCTAGTCCTGCCGATCGCGATCGTCATCCCGATCGCCTTCACCAAGACCGCCATCGTCTCCTTCCCGCCGTCGCTGTTCAGCCTGCGGTGGTTCGAGTCCTTCGTCGAGTCGCCGATCTGGCAGGCCGCGGTGCTGCGCTCCTTCGGCGTGGGCTTGGCCACGGCGCTGCTGGCGGTGGTGCTCGGCTTCGGCGCGACCTACGCCCTCACCAAGCTGCCCGTCCGCTGGACCAAGCTGCTGTTCGCCGTGTTCGTCGCGCCCCTGATCGTGCCGCGGATCGTCGTCGCGATCGGGCTGCTCTACCTGTTCGCGCACCTCGGGCTGACCGGCACCGACGCGGGCCTGGTGATCGGCCATACCGTGCTGGCGATCCCCTATGTCGTCGTCAGCCTCTCGGCGGGGTTCCGGCAGTTTGACTGGCGCCTGGACGACGCCGCCAGGATCTTCGGAGCCTCGGCCTTCGCGCGCCTGCGCACCGTGGTGCTGCCGCTGCTGGCCGGCAGCCTGGCTTCGGCCTTCCTGTTCGCGTTCATCGTCTCCTTCGACGACCTGACCATCGCGATTTTCGTGAGCGGCGGCATCAACACCACGCTGCCCAAGCAGATGTGGGACGACATCCAGCTCGCCGTGACGCCCACCTTGGCCGCGGTCTCGACCGCGCTGGTCTTCTTCGTGGCGCTGATCATCTACCTGTCCACGATCTTCAAACCCAAGAACAGCTGACATGACCCCCATCACGAAATACTTTCCCGAGCGCTTCGCGGGGGACGCCCTCGACGTCGTGCCCCTGCTGCACGCGGGCTTCCAGGGGACCGACGGCGAAGACCTGATCGTCTACGAGGGCGAGTCGATCGGTCGGGGCCGGCTGCGCGGGCAGGTCGCGCGGCTGCAGCAGGCGCTGGTCGACCAGGGCCTCAGGCAGGGCGATCACGTGGCGGTGATGCTGTCGAACTCGGCCGAGCACATCGCGCTGATCTACGCGCTGATCGTCTCGGGGCTGGTGTGGGTCCCCGTCAACACCAAGCTGCGCGGCGCCGGCCTGAAGTACGTGCTGGAGCACGCTGCGCCGCGCCTGCTGGTGGCCGAGCCGGAGTTCCGCGAGGTGCTGGACGCCGAAACGGTGGGCGGCATCGCGACCATCGACCTCGAGCAGCTCGCGGCCCAGGGAGGCGCCGGGCACGAACTGCGGCGCATCGAGGTGGACCACGCGGCGACGCTGTGCATCATCTACACCTCGGGGACCACGGGTGCGCCCAAGGGCGTGATCTTCACCCACCGGATGATGCGCATCGCGACCGAAGCCGCGCTGATCGTGGCCGGCATCCGGGCCGGCGACCGGGTCTTCCTGTGGGAGCCGCTGTGCCACATCGGCGGCGCCCAGATGCTGATGGTTCCGTTCCTGGAGAAGGCGCCGCTGCACGTGGTCAGGCGCTTCTCGGCCACCCGCTTCTGGCGCCAGTGGGCGGCCGCGCGGGCGACGCACCTGCACTACCTCGGCGGGGTGCTGGACATCCTGATGCAGCTGCCCGAGGCCGGGCAGCCCGCCGACGCCGCCATCCGCGTCGCCTGGGGGGCCGGCGTCTCCGCCTCGGCATGGGCTGCCGTGCGCGAGCGGCTGCATTGCGAGATCCGCGAGTGCTACGGCATGACGGAGTGCTCCAGCTTCGCGACGCTCAACGCGTCGGGCAAGCCGGGCTCCATCGGCCGGCCGCTGCCCTGGATCCGCATCGAGCTGCTCGACGAGAACGGCCGGCCGGTGCCCACGGGCGAGATCGGCGAGATCGTGCTGTCCAGCGACCTGCCGGGCGTCTTCCTGCCGGGCTACCTGAACAACCCCGAGGCGACCGGCAAGGCGCTGCGCGAAGGCCGGCTCCACACCGGGGACTCGGCGCGGCAGGACGCCGACGGCGACTACGTCTTCGTCGGCCGCCGGACGGACAGCATGCGCGTGCGGGGCGAGAACGTTTCGGCCTGGGAGGTCGAGCGGGTGTTTGCCGACCATCCCGCCATCCAGGCCAGCGCGGCCGTGGGCGTGGCCAGCGATGTGGGCGAGCAGGAGATCTTGCTGTTCGTGCAAGGCAAGCCCGGCGCGAGGCTCGACTGGGTCGAACTGGTCGCCTGGGCGACGCCGAAGCTGGCCGCCTTCCAACTGCCGCGGTTTTACCGCCAGGTCGAAGGCTTCGACCTGACGCCGAGCGAACGCATCCAGAAGCATCGCCTGGCCCGCAGCACGGAGCACGCCTGGGACCGCAAGGCTGGATGAAGACGCCGCTGCCTCAGTAGCTCAGTTCCAGCACCGTGAGCTGCCCGCCGGCCAGGGGCCAGGTCAGGCCGGTGATGCGCTCGCCGTTGAACTCGCCCGTCACGGCGCGCTGCGCGTCGCTGGGCAGCCTGAGTCGGCTGGTGGCGATGCCGGCGCCGCTCGGCGGCACGCCGGGCAGCTGCGCCTGGCCGTCCAGCCGCATCGTGTCGCGCCGGGCGTCGAAGTAGCCGCGCGGGCGGGTGAAGACCACCAGCGCCCTGGCGTCGCGGTCGGCCGGCGCCAGCCGCTCGGGCCGCAGGTTGACGACGCGGCTCGAGCGCGGGAAGGGGCTGCGGTAGATGTGCGTGGTGGCGTAGCCGGGCGCGGCGATTTCGAACTCGTAGAACGCCGCGGGCTGGCCGGTGAAGGGCCCCCAGCGGCCGTCGGGGCCGATGGTCCTGCGCCACACCGCCTCGCCCCGGCGCGCGCCGGTGGCGGGGTCGACGGCGTAGACGGCCAGCCGCGCGCCGACCACCGGCAGGTTGTTGGCGAAGTCGCCGCTCGCCGGGTCGCTGCTGTCCAGCCCCAGGCCGGTCAGGACGCCGTCGAGCACCACGCTCGCCTCGGGCGCGATGTCCGTGCGCTGCGGCGCCTGCCCGGTCAGGAAGCGCCAGGTGGCGGCGAAGGCGGCCGGCGAGAACGAAGTCTCGCGGTGGTCCGCGCCCGGCAGCACCAGGTTGGTCGCGCCCCTGAGCGCCGGGCCGTCGTGGCCGACGTTCGTGGGGCGGCCGGGCGCCCCGATCCACGTGCCTTCGGGCTGGGCGTACTTGTCGTTGCCGTCCGAGCGCAGGGTCAGCCACCGCACGCCGGGCGTGACCTCGTCGCCGTTCGGTCCCTTGGGCGCATTGAGCTGCCTCATGAAGGGCGACAGGCCGGAGAACTCGCTGCCTTCGCGGAAGCCCGGCACCGCCCAGATGCCGTGCGCCGGGTTGCCGCCCAGCACCACCTGGCTCACGTGCGCCGCGCCGCCTCCGTTCTGCACGTCGTTGCGGATGGTGTTGCCGCCTCGGGAGTTGCCGATGAGGATGACCTGGGGCGCACCGGTCGCTTTCATCACGCGGCGCACCTGCGCCTGCAGGAAGGCCATCGACTCGGCGGTGGAACTGCGGCCCGGCTGGGCCACCGCGTCGTCGTCGCGGGCCAGCGGCATCGGCTGGTCGAAGGCGAACAGGCGCTCGCGCGGCCAGCCGTTGGACTCGAAGCGCCAGATCGTGGTCTGCCACAGCGCGGCCGAATCGCCGTTGCCGTGCACGAAGACGATGGGCGGGTGGTCGGCGGTGGGCATGGTGGTGGAGCAGGCGGCGAGGGCGAGCAGCGCGGGTGCGCCGATCACGAGTGGTCTGCGCTGGATCATGGCGATGTCTCCTGAAGCCAGCCTTATGAGCAAAAACGCCCGCCGGCGCAGTGCTGGCGGGCGCGAGGCGCTATGGAAAGCGCGGCGTCAGGCGAAGACGCCGGCCGTGTCCTGCATGCGCGCGGAGACCTCGCCCAGGTGGTGCAGCGTGTCGCCGTAGGTCAGCTCCATCTGCGTGAGCTTGCGGAAGTAGTGGCTGCCGACGTACTCGTCGGTCACGCCGATGCCGCCGTGCATCTGCACCGCCGCCTGGCTGACGAAGCGCATCGACACGCCCAGCTGGTACTTGGCGCGCGCGGCGGCCTGGCGGCGCTCGGCGGCCGGGGCGCCCAGCTTGAGGCTGGCGTAGTAGCTCATCGAGCGCGCCAGCTCCAGCTGCATCTTCATGTCGGCGGCGCGGTGGCGCAGGGCCTGGAAGCTGCCGATCAGCACGCCGAACTGCTTGCGGGTGTTGAGGTACTCGACGGTCAGCGCCAGCAGCTTGTCCATCGCGCCCACGCCCTCGGCGCAGGCGGCGGCGATGCCGATGTCCACGGCGTGCTCCAGCACCGGCAGGCCGTCGGCGGCGATCAGCGTGGCGGCGGCCTGGTCGAACACCACCTCGGCGGCGCGGCTGCCGTCCTGCGTGCCGTAGCCGCGGGCGGCGACGCCGTCCTCGGAGCGCGGGACCAGGAAGAGCGCGATCCTGCCGTCCAGCTTCGCGGGCACGAGGTAGGCATCGGCCTGGTCGCCGGCCGGCACCAGGCTCTTGGCGCCGGTGACGGTGTAGCCATTGTCCGCCTTGGCGGCCTGCGCATCGCATACGTCGAGCCGGTGGCGCGACTTCTTCTCCTGCTGCGCCAGCACCACCAGCGTCTGGCCGCCGGCGATGCGCGGCAGCCACTCGTTGCGGGTGGCTTCGTCGGCATGGCCGGCCAGCACGGCACCGGCGATGAAGGACTGCGCCAGCGGCTCCAGCACGATGCCGCGGCCCAGCTCCTCCATCACCACCATCATCTCGACCGGACCCATGCCCAGGCCGCCGTCGTCCTCGGGGATCAGCAGGCCGCCCAGGCCCAGCTCGGCCAGTTCGTCCCAGGCCTCGCGCGAGAAACCGCCCGCGGCCTCGATGGCGTGGCGGCGCTCGAAGCCGTAGCCCTTGTCCACCCATTTGGCGACGGCGTCGCGCAACTGCTGCTGGTCGTCGGAAAAATCGAAGTCCATGGTGTCTGTCTCCTGTCAGCCCAGCACGGTCTGGGCGACGATGTTGCGTTGAACCTCGTTGCTGCCGCCGTAGATGGTGGTCTTGCGCATGTTGAAGTAGGTCGAGGCCAGCGGCGCCAGCATCGGGTTGCCGCCGGGGAAATCACCCTGCCAGCCGGCATGCATGGCCTCGCGGATCAGCGGCAGCGAGAAGGGGCCGCCGGCCAGCATCATCAGTTCGGAATAGCGCTGCTGGATCTCGCTGCCCTTGATCTTGAGCAGGCCCGCGATGTCGAGCGAGTTCTTGCCCGAGGTGGCCGCCGAGAGCACGCGCAGCACCAGCATCTCCAGCGCCACGATGTCCACCTCCAGCTTCGCGATCTCGTCGCGGAAGCGCAGGTCGTCCCACACGCCTTCGGTCTTGGCGATGCGCTTGAGGCGCTCCAGCTCGCGCTTGGCGCGGTTCACGTCGGCGATGTTGGTGCGCTCGTGCGAGAGCAGGTGCTTGGCGTAGGTCCAGCCCTTGTTCTCCTCGCCGATCAGGTTCTCGGCCGGCACCTCGACGTTGTCGAAGAACACGTCGTTGACCTCGAAGCTGCCGTCCATCAGCTTGATGGGACGCACCGTGACGCCGGGCGTCTTCATGTCCAGCACGATGAAGCTGATGCCGGTCTGCGGCTTGCCTTCGCTGCTGGTGCGCACCAGGTTGAACATCCAGTCGCCGTACTGGCCCAGCGTGGTCCAGGTCTTCTGGCCGTTGATGATGTACTTGTCGCCCTTGCGCTCGGCGCGGGTGCGCAGCGAGGCCAGGTCGGAGCCGGAGCCCGGCTCGCTGTAGCCCTGGCTCCACCATACCTCGCCGCTGGCGATGCCGGGCAGCAGGCGCTTCTGCTGCTCGGGCGAGCCGAAGGCCATGATCACCGGCGCCACCATCACCGGCCCGAAGGGGATGATGCGCGGCGCGCCGGCCAGGGCGCACTCTTCCTCGAACAGGTGGCGCTGCACGGCGCTCCAGCCGGGGCCGCCGAATTCCTTGGGCCAGCCGTAGCCGAGCCAGCCCTTCTTGCCGAGGATCTTCGCCCAGCCCTGCAGGTCGTCGCGCGTCAGTTCGAGCGCGTTGTGCACCTTGTGCGCGGTTTCCTTGGGCAGGTGTTCCGCGACCCAGGCGCGGACTTCCTCGCGGAACGTCTGTTCTTCGGGGGTAAAGGCCAAATCCATGAGGGGGTCTCCAGAGAAGCGGCCGTTTTTAGCACGATCGTTCGTGCAGCCGAGTCCACCGGGCGACACGGGATAATCCGCCGCCATCATGCATCGTCCGCGCCCTCTGGTCATCCTCATTTCCGGCGCCGGCTCCAACATGGCCGCCATCGTCCAGGCCGCGCAGGCGCAGTGCTGGGAGGCGCGCTACGGCGCCCGCGTGTCACTGGTGCTGAGCAACCGGCCGGAGGCCGCGGGCCTGGATTTCGCGCGCGGGCAGGGCATCGAAACCGCCGTCGTGCGCCACCAGGACTTCGCCGGCCGCGAGGACTTCGACGCCGCGCTGGCCGAGCGCATCGATGCGCATCGGCCGGCGCTGGTCATCCTGGCCGGCTTCATGCGCATCCTCACGCCGGGCTTCGTGCAGCGCTACGCCGGGCGGCTGGTCAACATCCACCCTTCGCTGCTGCCGGCCTTTCCGGGCCTGGACACGCACCGCCGCGCCATCGAGGCCGGCTGCACCGTGGCCGGCGCCACGGTGCACCAGGTCACGGCCGAACTGGACCACGGCCCCATCCTGGCCCAGGCCGTGGTGCCCGTGCTGCCGGGCGACACGCCGCAGGCGCTGGGCCGGCGCGTGCTGTCGCAGGAACACCGGCTCTATCCGCAGGCGGTGGAGAAGTGGCTCGCGGCGCAGGCGTGATGGCGTCCGGGCGGCGCGCCGGGCGCTGACGGCAGGGACAATCGCGCCCCCATGCATCCCCAAGCCCTGCTTGACGCCTGCGCCCGACTGGTGGCGCGCGTGACGACCTTCGACCATCCCGCCGACGCGGTGGTTTCGCGCTACTTCCGCGAGCACCGCAGCCTGGGCCCGCGCGAGCGCGCCACCCTGGCCGAGACGGCCTATGCCGTGCTGCGGCGCAAGCTGCTGTTCGAGCATCTGGCCCGCTCGGGCAGCGGGCCGCGCGAGCGGCGCCTGGCGATCCTGGGCTTCCACGGCCCGAAGGACTTCCTCAAGAGCGCGCTGACCGAGCCCGAGAAGC
>JASGDG010000073.1:0-3071 GCA_047607325.1 Xenophilus sp.
AGCCGGCGCCACTGGGCCAGCGTGGCGTCCAGGGCTTCGCCGCCGGCCGCGGGGGCGTCCGCCGGCGCCAGGGCCTGACGCAGCCGGGCCACGGTGCGGCGCAGGCGTTCGGGCTGTACCGGCTTGAGCACGTAGTCCAGCGCCTGCGCCTCGAAGGCGCGGGCGGCGTATTCGTCGTAGGCGGTGACGAAGACCAGTTGCGGCATCGGCGCCTCGTGCGCCGGCCAGGCGTCGACCAGCTCGGCGGCCGCGGCCAGGCCGTCCTGGCCGGGCATGCGGATGTCGAAGAACAGCACCTGCGGCCGCAGGCGCAGCGCCTCGCTGACGGCGCGCCGGCCGTCGCCGACGGTGGCGAGCACCTGCAGCTCGGGCCAGGCCTGCGCCAGCTCGGCCTGGAAGGCCTGGGCGAGCAGCGGTTCGTCTTCGGCGATGAGGGCGGTCGGTGGCATGGTGGTCAGAGAGGAAAGACGACGGTGGCGCGCGTGCCGCCCTGGGGCCGGCCTGCCAGTTCCAGCGAGGCGCGCTCGCCGTGCAGGGTGTGCAGGCGCTCGCGCACCTGCTGCACGCCGAAGCCGCCTTCGCCGCCGGGGTGTTGGGGCAAGCCGACGCCGGTGTCGGCCACCTCCAGCGCCAGCCGGTCGCCATCGGGGCGCGGCTCGCGGCGGGCGCTGACGCGGATCTCGCCGCCCTCGACCTGCGGCTCCAGCCCGTGGCGGACGGCGTTCTCGACCAGCGGCTGCAGCAGCAGCGGCGGCACCGGCACCTCGCGCAGGTCGGCGGGCAGGTCCAGCGTGTGGCGCAGGCGCCCGCCCATGCGCATCTGCATCAGCTCCAGGTAGTCGGCCAGGCGGTCGAACTCCTGCGCCAGCGGGTGCTGCGTGGCGCGCGAGCCGTCGAGCGTGGCGCGCAGGTAGCCGTTGAGGCGGTCCAGCATGGCGACGGCGCGCGGCGGGTCCACCGCGATCAGCGCGCGGAGGTTGGCCAGGGTGTTGAACAGCATGTGCGGCTCCAGCTGCGTCTCCAGCAGCTTGAGCCGGGCCTCGCTGGCGTCGCGCTCGGCGGCGGCGATTTCCGCCGCCAGGGCGGCGGCCTTGCCGCGGGCGTGGAAGTAGAAGGAGCCGACGGCGCAGGCCGCGATGGTGATGTACAGCCCCATGGCGCTGTCGTAGGCGGCGTTCTTCTGTCCGGCCGGGTCCGACGGGCCGACCAGCAGGTAGGCGAGCCAGGTGCCGGCGAAGAAGCCGACCACGATGCCGATGGCCGTCAGCAGCAGGCCCCGCCAGCCCTTGGGCCAGCCGTGGCCGCCATCGTGGCTGGTGTGGCAATGCTTCGGATCGACGACATGGCAGCCGAACTCGATCACCGCCCAGCAGATGGTGCCGATGCACAGCGAATAGACCAGCTGCGACCCGTAGGTGCGGTCGGGCCGCATCATGGTCGTGAGCACCGCCACCACGCAGCACAGGGCGACGACGTGCAGGTAGTGGCGCAGGATGTCGAGCACCGCCTCGCCGGGCGTGCGGCGCAGGAGCGGGGCGGTGGCCGCAGGGAAGGAGGGCGGGTTCATGGCAAGGCGCTCGCGCGGTTCAGGTGCCGGATTCTTGACGAGGAAACCGACGATCGACCTGCCGGTTGGCTGTGGGCCTTCCGCCGAAGCCGGGCGGGCTGGCAGGCACCCCTGGGGGCCGACTGGAACCCGAAGGCTACCAGCGGTCGGCGGTCTGGCTGCGCAGCTGGGCCCGTTCGCGTTCGACCATGCGGCTCATCACCGGGTTGCCCGGGGCGAAGGCCCAGACCGCCACGCCGTGGAAGACCAGGCCCAGGCCCCAGCCCAGCAGGGGAAAGATGGCCCAGTGGCGGCCGTTGGCGACCGACAGGGCGATGAGCCCGAGGTTGACGATCGCGTAGACGGCGGCGTGGATGTACCAGCCGAGCTTTGCCCTGGCGCGACGGTGGGCCAGCAGGTCGAGGCGGCGGTCGTCGCCGGGCGAGTGGGGAGCGATGGTGTTCATGGCGGGCTCCTGGTCGAAAGAAGGAATGAGCGAGGGGGCATGCGTCTGGCCGGTGCCGTGCTCAGGCGGCAGCCAGGGCCGCCTGGCGCATCGCCAGCCGCACCAGCCGCAGCGCCCGCCCGGCAAACACGCCGCTGAACAGGCCGTACAGCGCGCTGATGCCGACGGCGAAGCCGGCCTGGTGGGCGTAGGCGGGGTGCACGGCCAGCGTGACGCCGACCGCGTACTTGGTCAGGAAGGTGCCCATCATCAGCGCCAGCGGCACGGCGCTGCCGGGCTGGTGGAAGCGGCGGGCCTCGATGTCGTAGCGCACCGCCGGGTTCAGGGGGACGCGGGCGACGGTGGCCAGCGCGAGGGCGGCGGCCGCGGCCCAGTCCGCCACGGCCAGCGCGCCGGCGCCGGACTGACCGAAGCCGGTGACGACGCCATGGGCGGCGAAGACCACCATGGCCAGGGGCATGCTCATGGCGCGAGCCAGCGGCGTGCTGCCAGGCAGCAGCTGCCGGCCGCCCAGCCACGCCAGCAGCGCGAAGACGGCGAATACCCAGGCGGGCGTGTGGGTGAGGATGTCGATCGGCGTCATCGTGGAACTCCTTGGAGCGGGTGTTTCGGAATCGTCGGCGGGTCGATGGCCGCACTGTGCCGTCGCCCGGGCGGGTCGCCCAGCGCGGTGCGACGGAACGCGCCAGGCGCGCGCGAAATGCGTCGGCGGCACCCTTTACCGGCCGTTTACGCCCGGGCCGGCATGGCAGCTACGATGCCCCGCTCCACTGGCGCCGCCGCCGAAGCGCGGCTGAAACCCTGCCGTCAACCATGCCCGAGCCCGCCCGCCCCGATCCGGCCCCCGAGCCTTCCGCGCACGCCGCGCCGTCGCCGATACGCCCGCCGTCGCGCCGCCGCCGCTGGGCCGGCGCTCTGGTCGCGGTGCTGGTGCTGGGGGCGCTGGCCGGCGCAAGCTACCACCTGGTCAAGCGGCCGGCGGCCGAGGGGCGCGATGGCTTCGCCGGCGGTCCCGGGGGCGGCCTCGGCCCGGTGACGGTCGGCCACGCGACGGCGGCG
>JASGDG010000074.1:0-7213 GCA_047607325.1 Xenophilus sp.
ATCGCCTGCCCCGGCGGCCGGGGCTGCGGCAGCACCGGGGCCGGCGCGGCCGGGGGCGGCGCGCCAGTGGGCAGGCACATGGGGCAGTCCAGGTGCGATGCCCCCATCCGCTGCACGCCCTCGTCCGTCCTGACGACGACCTTCACCGCGCCGGCCGCCGAGCACACCCGCTCCATCGCCTGCGGATGCACCAGCGGCGAGGCGATGGCCGCCCCGCAGGCCAGCGCGAACCACAGCAGCACCGCGCGGCCGAGCAGGCCGCGCGCAGAGGTGCGAAGGCGGTGGAGGCGGGTCATGGACAGGCGGAATTATCGCGGCGGCACGAAGTGACGGCGCCGCAGGCAAGGCAAGGGATCGGCATGCGAACGCGCAGGCGCGCCCCGCATTCTTGGCGGCTGCCTATGATCCGGTGCCATGAAGAGCCTTTTCCATCTGGCCTATAACGTCCGCGACCTGGACCAGGCGCGCCACTTCTACGGCGGCGTGCTGGGCTGCGCCGAGGGCCGCAGCACCGGCACCTGGGTGGATTTCGATTTCTTCGGCCACCAGATTTCGCTGCACCTGGGCGAGCCCTTCGCCACCGCCCGCACCGGCCGCGTGGGCGACGCGCTGGTGCCCATGCCGCACCTGGGCCTGATCCTGGAGCTGCCCGACTGGCAGGCGATGGCGCAGCGGCTGGAGGCCGCCGGCGTCGAGTTCGTGCTCGAGCCGCAGCTGCGCTTCGAGGGCCAGCCGGGCGAGCAATGGACGATGTTCTTCTGCGACCCCTTCGGCAACCCGATCGAGGTCAAGGGCTTCCGCTCGCTGGACGCGGTGCACGCGGCGCAGTGAAGGCGGGCCGGGCACAGCCCGGCCCCGGGGCGCTCAGGCTCAGATGATCGTCATGTGCTCCGTCCCCGCCGCCAGGTCGGTGGTGCGGGCGCGCTGACTCTGCAGCTTGATCTGCAGGCGCAGGTCGTTGGCCGAGTCGGCGTTGCGCAGGGCGTCCTCGAAGCCGATGGTGTGCTGCTCGAACAGGTCGAACAGCGCCTGGTCGAAGGTCTGCATGCCGAGGTTGCGGCTCTTCTTCATGATCGCCTTGATCTCGCCCACCTCGCCCTGGAAGATGAGGTCGGAGATCAGCGGCGTGTTCAGCAGGATCTCCACCGCGGCGGCGCGGCCGCGGTCGTCCTCGGTGGGGATGAGCCGCTGCGAGACCAGGCTGCGCAGGTTCAGCGACAGGTCCATCAGCAGTTGCTGGCGCCGTTCTTCGGGGAAGAAGTTGATGATCCGGTCCAGCGCCTGGTTGGCGCTGTTGGCGTGCAGCGTGGCCATGCACAGGTGGCCCGTTTCGGCGAAGGCGATGGCGTTGTCCATCGTCTCGCGGTCGCGGATCTCGCCCATCAGGATCACGTCGGGCGCCTGGCGCAGGGTGTTCTTCAGCGCGGCGTCCCAGCTGTCGGTGTCGATGCCGACCTCGCGCTGCGTGACCACGCAGTTCTTGTGCGGGTGCACGAACTCGATCGGGTCTTCCACCGTCACGATGTGGCCCTGCGAGTTCTCGTTGCGCCAGTCGATCATGGCCGCCAGCGTGGTGGACTTGCCCGAGCCGGTGGCGCCGACCAGGACCACCAGGCCGCGCTTGGTCATCGCGATGTCCTTGAGCACCTGCGGCATGTTCAGGCCGTCGATGGTGGGCAGTTGCTGCGGGATGGTCCGCAGCACCATGCCCACGCGGCCCTGCTGCACGAAGGCGTTGACGCGGAAGCGCCCGATGCCCGAGGGCGAGATGGCGAAGTTGCACTCCTTGGTGCGCTCGAACTCGGCGGTCTGCCGGTCGTTCATGACGGAGCGCGTCAGCGCCAGGGTGTGCTGCCCGTTCAGGGCCTGCTGCGACACCTTGGTCACCTGGCCGTCGATCTTGATGGCGGGCGGGAAGTCGGCCGTGATGAACAGGTCGCTGCCGCCGCGGCTGACCATCAGCTTGAGCAGGTCGTTGATGAACTGGCTGGCTTGATCGCGTTCCATCAAATTTCTCCTTCGGCGCTGCAGGGCAAGAGACGACCTTCGGTGCAGCCGCAGCCTGTCGAGGGCGAGCGCAGCGAAGCCGGTTCGGGGGCACCCGCGGAACCGGCTTTGCCGGGCCGCAGGGTGCGCCCCCTTGAGGGGGGATTCGACCGGAACGAAGTCCGGGAGAAACGGGGGTGGGCCATTTATCCCGGGAAGTTCTCCGGGATCTTGGCCTTGCCGCGCGCCTCGGCGGCGGAAATGATGCCGCGCCGCACCAGGTCCGTCAGGCACTGGTCCAGCGTCTGCATGCCCGCGCCCTGGCCGGTCTGGATGGAGGAGTACATCTGCGCCACCTTGGCCTCTCGGATCAGGTTGCGGATGGCCGGTGTGCCCAGCATGATCTCGTGCGCCGCCACGCGGCCCTGGCCGTCCTTGGTCTTGCACAGGGTCTGCGAGATCACGGCCTGCAGCGACTCGGACAGCATGGCGCGGATCATCTCCTTTTCCTCGCCGGGGAAGACGTCGATGATCCGGTCGATGGTCTTGGCGGCGCTGGAGGTGTGCAGGGTGCCGAACACCAGGTGGCCCGTCTCGGCCGCCGTCATCGCCAGGCGGATGGTTTCCAGGTCGCGCATTTCGCCCACGAGGATGGCGTCCGGGTCTTCGCGCAGCGCCGAGCGCAGCGCGTTGGCGAAGGACAGCGTCATCGGCCCGACCTCGCGCTGGTTGATCAGGCACTTCTTGGATTCGTGCACGAACTCGATCGGGTCCTCCACCGTCAGGATGTGGCCGTACTCGGTCTCGTTCAGGTAGTTGATCATCGCCGCCAGCGTGGTGGACTTGCCCGAGCCGGTGGGGCCCGTGACGAGCACCAGCCCGCGCGGCTTGAGCGCCAGTTCGCCGAAGATGCGGGGCGCGTTGAGCTGCTCCAGCGTGAGGATCTTGCTCGGGATGGTGCGGAACACGGCGGCCGCGCCGCGGCTCTGGTTGAAGGCGTTGACCCGGAAGCGCGCCAGCCCCTCGATCTCGAAGGAGAAGTCCACCTCCAGGAACTCCTCGTAGTGCTTGCGCTGGGTGTCGCTCATGATGTCGTACACCATGGCATGCACCGCCTTGTGGTCGAGCGCGTCGACGTTGATGCGCCGCACGTCGCCGTGCACGCGGATCATCGGCGGCAGGCCGGCCGAGAGGTGCAGGTCGGAGGCCTTGTTCTTGACGCTGAATGCCAGCAGCTGGGTGATGTCCACGCGGACTCCTCGAACAGTGACGTTTTGAAACGCTTTGTAAGATTATGACGATGATTGCCGCCAACCTCCAACAAGTACGTGCTCGCATCGTGACGGCCTGCACGGCCGCGGGCCGGGATGCGGCGGACGTGCAACTGCTGGCGGTGTCCAAGACCTTCGGCCCCGAAGCGGTGCGGGCCGCCCACGCCGCCGGCCAGCGCGCCTTCGGCGAGAACTACGTGCAGGAGGGGCTGGCCAAGATCGAGGCGCTGGCCGACCTGCGGGCGAGCCTGGAATGGCACTGTATCGGCCCGCTGCAGGGCAACAAGACGCGGCCGGTGGCCGAGCACTTCGACTGGGTGCACGGCATCGACCGGCTGAAGATCGCGCAGCGCCTGTCCGCGCAGCGGCCGGCGCACCGGCCGCCGCTGCAGGTCTGCCTGCAGGTGAACGTGGACGGCGGCGCCAACAAGTCCGGCGTGCCGCCCGGGGAGGCGCTGCCGCTGGCGCGGGCGGTGGCGGCGCTGCCCCGGCTGCAGCTGCGCGGGCTGATGGCCATCCCGGAGCCCGTGCCCGGCTTCGAGGCGCAGCGGGACCTGTTCATGCGCGCCGCGGCCGTCTTCGAGCGGATCCGGGCGGCCGGCATCGCGCTGGACACCCTCTCGCTGGGCATGAGCGCGGACCTGGAGGCGGCCGTGGCCGCCGGCAGCACGATGGTCCGGGTGGGGACGGCGATTTTCGGCAGGCGCTGAGGACGGCGGGCCGGGGCGGACGGCGCGTCACCCCACGCCCCGGGCCTGCGGCGGCCTCCGCTCAGGCGCCGGCCGCGGGCCGGCCACGCTGACGAAATCCACGCCGATGTCTTCCAGCGCCGTCAATGTCCGGTCCAGGGCACCGGCGGTCCAGGGTGTGCTGTGCATCAGCAGGATGCTGCCCTCCCTGGCCTCTGTGCGCGACCAGTGCAGGATGTCGGCAGGGTCCTTGCGCCAGCTGTCCTGGCTGTTGGCATCCCACAATACCAGTTGCATGCCGGCGGCCGAGACGGCTTTGTCGACGGCGGGAGCGTGCCTGCCGAAGGGGGGACGGAAGAACGGGGGGCGGTATCCCACCTCTTTTTCCAGTTGCCGGCTGCAGCCCTCGATCTGCCCGTCCAGCATGGCACCGTCCAGCCGGGTCAGGTCGGGATGGGAATCGCTGTGGTTGCCGATCCAATGGCCTTCGTCCCGCATTTCCCGCAGCACGGGGCGGGTCGCTTCATGGATGTGGCCGCACACGACGAAAAAAATGGCTTTCGCCCGGTGCTTGCGCAGTACCCGCAGTATTTCCTCATCCACCCCCTTGCCGTACGGACCATCGTCGAAGGTCAGCAGAACGTGATGGCGGCCCGCGATCCGGTCGACGTATTGGAAGATGGATTCATATTCAGGCACCAGGTGGTCATCCTGGATATGGAAGACCGGCAGGAACCTGTCCCTTTGCACGGCCATGGCCAGCCTGAAAGACCAGAACAGGAGAAGCACCGCCAGAACGCCCCAGAACAGGAACCGGACAATCCTCGCGCCAGGAATTTCCGCGTGCATCAATGAGCGCAAGGACATGGACGGCCTCGGGGCGTTCTGTTCGAGGCGCAGCGGCGAATGCGCCTGCAGCGCCGCTGCCTCCGGGCGGGCGGATGGCCGGCGCCGGCCGGCTCAGCGGAAGGTCTTGAACCTCAGCGTGTCGTCGACGAAGGACTTCTCCGCCGGCGGCTTCTCGTTGGAGCCGAAGGGCATCTGGGCGCGCAGCTTCCACGAAGCCGGGATCTCCCAGGTACGGGCGACCTCGGCATCGATCAGCGGAGCGTAGTGCTGCAGGCTGGCGCCGATGCCGGCACCGGCCAGCGCCGTCCAGACGGCGAACTGCGCCATGCCTGCCGAGTGCTCGGAAAAAAGCGGGAAGTTGTCGGCGTAGAGCGGGAACTTCTCCTGCAGCGCCTTGATGACATCCTGGTCCTCGTAGAACAGCACGGTGCCGGCGCCGGCGGCAAAGCTGTTCATCTTGGCGTCGGTGGAGCCGAACGCATCCGCGGGCACCAGGGGCCGCAGCGTCTCGCGCGTGATGTTCCACAGCTTCTCGCTCGCCGCGCCCCACAGGATCACGGCGCGCGAACTCTGCGAATTGAAGGAGGAAGGCGCCAGGCGGACGGCCTGCCGGATCAGGGCCTCGACCTCGCCTTCGGGAAGGGGCAGGTTCCTGCCCAGGGCGTACTGGGTGCGGCGCGCGGCGAACAGGGAAATGGCGTTGTGGCTCATGGTCAGGTCAGGTCAGAGTCGTCGATGAGGGAATGCCGCGCCACCGGGAAGACGCGCCAGTCCGCGGACGATGCAGTCTATTGCATTGCAGCAATCGGCGTGCGGCGCCCACCGCTTCCCCATGGCGCAGGCGGCCGGTCCGCCGTCCCGGCGGCCCTTGCCGCTCGTGCATGAAATCCGGCACCGCGCGCATGGCCACTGGCATGACGGTTGCACGAGGGCTAAGGTAGCGCTTCCATTCACTCCGCCCCCGCCGCCATGAAACACGCCAGCGAACTCTCCTATGTCCATCCCTCGCCCACCAGCCCCTGGGGCACCTACCTGGCGCAGGTCGACCGGGTGGTGCCCTACCTGGGCCACCTGGCGCGCTGGTCCGAAACGCTCAAGCGCCCCAAGCGCGCGCTGATCGTGGACGTGCCGATCGAGATGGACGACGGCAGCATCGCCCACTACGAGGGCTACCGCGTGCAGCACAACCTCAGCCGCGGCCCCGGCAAGGGCGGCGTGCGCTTCCATCCCGAGGTGACGCTGGAGGAAGTGATGGCCCTGTCGGCCTGGATGACCGTCAAGTGCGCGGCCGTCAACCTGCCCTACGGCGGCGCCAAGGGCGGCATCCGGGTCGACCCGAAGAAGCTCTCGCGCAAGGAGCTGGAGAAGGTCACGCGCCGCTACACCAGCGAGATCGGCCTGATCATCGGGCCGCACTCCGACATCCCGGCGCCGGACGTGAACACCAACGGCCAGATCATGGCCTGGATGATGGACACCTACTCCATGAACACCGGCGCCACCGCCACCGGCGTGGTGACGGGCAAGCCGATCCACCTGGGCGGCTCGCTGGGCCGCGTCAAGGCCACCGGCCGCGGCGTGTTCGTCACCGGCCGCGAGGCCGCCCGCCGCACGGGCCTGAAGCTGGAAGCGGCCCGGGTGGCGGTGCAGGGCTTCGGCAACGTGGGCTCGATCGCGGCGCAGCTGTTCGCCGAGTCCGGCGCCCGGGTGGTGGCGGTCCAGGACCACACCGGCACGCTGGTCAACGAGGGCGGCTTCGACATGAAGGCGCTGATCGCCTTCTCGCAGCAGGAGGGCGGCATCGCCGGCTTCCAGGAGGGCCAGCGGGTGGACGACGAGTCCTTCTGGGACGTGCCGTGCGACATCCTGATCCCGGCCGCGCTGGAAGGCCAGATCAGCGCCGAGCGCGCAAAGCGCCTGACGGCCCGGCTGGTGCTCGAAGGCGCCAACGGCCCGACGGTGCCCGAAGCCGACGACATCCTGGCGCAGCGCGGCGTGCTGGTGGTGCCCGACGTGATCTGCAACGCCGGCGGCGTGACGGTCTCGTACTTCGAGTGGGTGCAGGATTTCTCCAGCTTCTTCTGGACCGAGGACGAGATCAACCAGCGGCTGGACCGCATCATGGTCGGCGCCTTCGACCACATCTGGGCCAAGGGCGAGCAGCACAAGATCACGCTGCGCACCGCCACCTACGCGGTGGCCTGCGAGCGCATCCTGACCGCCCGCGAAGAACGCGGGCTGTATCCCTGAGGCCCGGGTGACATCATCGCAGGCATGAGCGCCTCCCTCGCCCTGCCCTGCGGCACGCTGCGCCGCCTCGACCGCCTGATGTCCGCCGGACGGCGCGTCCTCCTGGGCCTGGCCGGACCGCCGGGCGCGGGCAAGTCCACGCTGGCCGGGGCGCTGGCGGCGCACGGC
>JASGDG010000075.1:0-15627 GCA_047607325.1 Xenophilus sp.
ACAGCGCCTGGCGCTTGGCGTCGTCCACCTCGATCGCCGCCGCGTCGGCCAGCCTGTCGACCTCGGGGTTCGAGTAGCCCACCGTGTTCGTGAACAGGATCTTGCGGATGTTGGAACTCACGTAGTTACGCGTGACACCCAGCGCCGGGGCTCCAGCCACATGATCGGCGCGAAGTGCTCGTAGCCCCTGACCGTGTAGAGCACGTCGTCCGACGTCAGCGGCTTGCCGTCGTGCCACTTGGCGTTGGGCTCCAGATTGAAGGTGTAGGTCTTGCGCGGGAAGGCCATCCGCTCCGCGCAATGCCGGCCGCCGCGTGGACATGGCCCGGGACCCGGATCAACAGTCAGGATGTGGCCGCGCTGGATGGGCCACCGGTGAGCTGCTCAACGGAAGCGTGAGGGCCGCTTCCCGAACTCCGCGTCGCGCCGCAACTGCACGCGCCGGCGCGGTTGGATGCGCAGCAGCAGCCGTGACCCGTTGAGTGAACCAGAGAGAAACTGGTGGGCGGTAGTGGGATCGAACCACTGACCCCTGCAGTGTGAATGCAGTGCTCTACCCCTGAGCTAACCGCCCTGGCGGCAGCGCGGTGCGCTGCGCCGGAAAGACTGGACGGAAGCGCCGCTTCCGCCGGGTGAAGTGCTTCGCCCTGTCGAGCGAAGCCTTGAATTATGCCACAGATTCCGCGCTGCTCCGGCGGAAAAGCGTCTTGCCGCCGCTGGCCTTGTCGAGGTCGGCCAGCGCCTTGGCATGTTCCGCCAACTCCGACTCGGAGGCCGACAGCACCGGCAGCACGAAGCTGCGCAGGTCCACCGCGACGACGGCCGCGCCCTGCTCGGGCTCGCCGCTGGGCGCGACGTCGATGAGCAGCGCGTCCTGCCCGCGCGTGAGGTTGATGTAGACGTCGGCCAGCAGCTGCGCGTCAAGCTTGGCACCGTGGAAGGTGCGGCTGGAGCGGTCGATGCCGAAGCGGTCGCACAGCGCATCGAGCGAATTGCGCTTGCCGGGATAGACCTGCTTGGCCATGGCCAGCGTGTCGGTCACCTGGCTCACGTAGCTGGCCAGCGGCGGCAGGCCGGCGCGCTCGAATTCCCTGTTGAGGAAACCGACGTCGAAGGCTGCGTTGTGGATGATGAGTTCGGCATCGCGCAGGTATTCGGCAATGTCCTGCGCCAGCTCGGCGAACTTGGGCTTGTCGCTGAGGAATTCGGTCGTCAGGCCGTGCACCTTGAGCGCGTCTTCGTGGCTCTCGCGTTCGGGATTGAAGTAGATGTGCCGGTCGTTGCCGGTGAATTTGCGGCCCACCAGTTCCACGCAGCCCAGTTCGATGACGCGGTCGCCGTTCTCGGCCGAGAGTCCGGTGGTTTCGGTGTCGAGGACGATCTGGCGGCTCATCGGCTTCCTTTCTTTTTCAGTGGTTTTCTTTGGCGTGGTTGATCGAGTACTTCGGGATTTCGACCGTCACGTCTTCCCGGCCCAGGATGGCCTGGCAGGACAGTCGCGAGGTGGGTTCCAGGCCCCAGGCGCGGTCGAGCAGGTCTTCCTCTGCCTCGTCGGGTTCGCCCAGCGAGGCGTAGCCCTGACGCACGACGACATGGCAGGTCGTGCAGGCGCAGCTCATCTCACAGGCGTGCTCGATCTCGATGTCGTGCTCCAGCAGTGCCTCGCAGATCGAGGTGCCAGCCGGCGCGCTGACCTCGGCGCCCTGCGGGCAGTATTCGGAATGGGGAAGGATCTTGATGGTGGGCATCGGGGGGCGGCGCCGTTCTCAGACGGATTCGATCTTGCGGCCGGCGAGGGCCTTGGCGATGCCCTGGTTCATCCGTCGCGCGGCGAAGGCTTCGGTGCCGGCGGCCAGGGCCTTGGTGGCGGCCTCGATGGCCGCGGCGTCGCTGCCGGCGCGGGCGCGCTCGGCCTCGGCGACGAGGGCCTCGATCGCATCGCGCTCGGCCGCGTCCAGCAGTGCGCCGTCGGCCTCGAGCGCGCTGCGCGTGGCCAGCACCATGCGCTCGGCATCGACGCGCGCCTCGATCAGCGCGCGCGACTGCAGGTCCTGCTGTGCCGTGGAAAAGCTCTCTTTCAGCATGCCGGCGATCTGTGCGTCCGTCAGGCCGTACGAGGGCTTGACCGCCACGCTCGCCTCCACGCCGCTGCTCTGCTCCTTGGCGCTCACCGAGAGCAGGCCGTCGGCATCGACGGTGAAGGTGACGCGGATGCGCGCCGCGCCCGCCGCCATCGGCGGGATGCCGCGCAGCGTGAAGCGCGCCAGGCTGCGGCAATCGGCCACCAGATCGCGCTCGCCCTGCACCACATGCAGCGCCAGCGCGGTCTGGCCGTCCTGGTAGGTGGTGAAGTCCTGCGCCATCGCCGCGGGGATGGTGGTGTTGCGCGGCACGATGCGCTCGACCAGGCCGCCCATGGTCTCCAGGCCGAGCGAGAGCGGAATCACGTCCAGCAGCAGCAGGCTGCCGGCGCTGTCGTTGCCGGCCAGCTGGTTGGCCTGGATGGCGGCGCCCAGCGCCACCACCTGGTCGGGATCGAGGTTCACCAGCGGCTCGCGGCCGAAGAATGCCGCCACGGCGTGGCGGATCTGCGGCATGCGGGTGGCGCCGCCGACCAGCACGATGCCCTGCAGGTCGTCGGGCTTCAGCCGCGCATCGCGCAGCGCCTTGCGCACGGCGGCCAGGGTGCGGTCGGTGAGCGGCTTCGTCGCTTCGTCGAACTGCCCGCGCGAGACGGCGCAGCGCACGTCCCGGCCCGCGATGCGGACGCTGACCTCGACCGATACGGCCTCGCTCAGCGCCTCCTTGGCCGCCCGTGCGGCCACCAGCAGGGCCGCCTTGTCCTCGTCGCTGCGCGGCGCCAGGCCAGCCTGCGCGAGCACCGCATCGGCCAGCGCGTGGTCATAGTCGTCACCGCCCAGCGCCGAGTCACCGCCGGTGGCGATGACCTCGAACACACCCTGCGCCAGGCGCAGGATGGAAATGTCGAAGGTGCCGCCACCCAGGTCGTAGACCGCGTAGACGCCCTCGCTGGCGTTGTCCAGGCCGTAGGCGATGGCGGCGGCCGTCGGCTCGCTGAGGAGGCGCAGCACGTTCAGGCCGGCGAGCCGTGCCGCATCCTTGGTGGCCTGGCGCTGGCCCTCGTCGAAATACGCGGGGACGGTGATGACGGCGCCGTACAGGTCGCCGTCGAAGGTGTCCTCGGCGCGGTAGCGCAGGGTGGCCAGGATCTCGGCGCTGACCTCCACCGGCGACTTCAGGCCCGCGGCGGTGCGCACCTGCACCATGCCGCCTTCGTCCGCCAGCACGTAGGGCATCGCGTCGCGGTTGGCGACGTCGGCCAGGCCCCGGCCCATCAGCCGCTTGACCGAGGTGATGGTGTTGGCCGGATCCTGCGCGCGGGCCGCCAGCGCCTCGTGACCGATCTGGCGGCGGTCCTGGCCGAGGTAGTGCACGGCGGACGGCAGCAGCACGCGGCCCTGGCCGTCGGGCAGGCATTCGGCCACGCCGTTGCGCACGGCAGCCACCAGCGAATGCGTGGTGCCCAGGTCGATGCCGACGGCGATGCGGCGCTGGTGCGGGTCCGGCGCCTGGCCGGGTTCGGAAATCTGGAGCAAAGCCATGACGACGCCTATTGTCCCAAGCGGTCGAAAGCCACGTCGACCTCGTCGGCGAATCGCTCGATGAACATGAGGGCTCTGACCTGCTGCGCGGCGCCGGCGTGGTCGCCCTGCTCGTCGATCAGCCAGTCCAGCGAGGAGAGCGCGCGGGCCCGGGCCGCGTCCACCTCGGCCTGCAATCCCTCCAGCGCCTTCGCATCCTCCGCCTCGTCCAGCGCCTCGCGCCATGCCATCTGCTGCATCAGGAAGTCCGGCGGCATCGCGGTGTTGCGCTCGGCGTCGACCGGCGCGCCGTTCAGCTCGCACAGGTAGGCGGCGCGCTTGAGCGGGTCCTTCAGGCGCTGGTAGGCCTCGTTGATGCGCACCGACCACTGCATCGCCAGCCGCTGCGCCGCCGGGCCCTGCGCGGCGAAGCGGTCCGGGTGCGCCTCGCGCTGCAGTTCCTTCCAGCGCGCGTCCAGCGCGGCGCGGTCCTGCACGAAGCTTGCCGGGACGGCGAACAGGTCGAAGTCGGTGTCGGTCAGTTGCATGGCGAAGAAGCCCTGGACGAGAAAAAGCCGCCGGGGAGCGGCGGCTGGCATGGCCGGCCCCGGAGAGCGCCGGCTCAGACGCGGAAGCTCTCGCCGCAGCCGCAGCGGTCGCGCTCGTTGGGGTTGTTGAAGCGAAAGCCCTCGTTCAGCCCCTCGCGCACGAAGTCCAGCTGCGTGCCGTCGATGTAGGCCAGGCTCTTCGGGTCGACCAGCACCTTCACGCCGTGATCCTCGAACACCAGGTCCTCGGGGGCGATCTCGTCCACGTACTCCAGCTTGTAGGCCAGGCCCGAGCAACCGGTCGTCTTGACGCCCAGCCGCACGCCCAGGCCCTTGCCACGCTTGGCCAGGTAGCGGCTGACGTGGCGGGCGGCGGCCTCGGTCAGCGTGACGGCCATGTCAGTGGACATCGGCGGCGGCCTTGGCGCCGTGCTTGGCCTTGTAGTCGCTGACGGCGGCCTTGATGGCGTCCTCGGCCAGGATCGAGCAGTGGATCTTCACCGGCGGCAGCGCCAGTTCCTCGGCGATCTGCGCGTTCTTGAGCTGCGCCGCCTCGTCCAGCGTCTTGCCCTTGACCCACTCGGTGACGAGCGAGCTGGAGGCGATGGCCGAGCCGCAGCCGTAGGTCTTGAAGCGCGCGTCCTCGATCACGCCGGTGTCGGGGTTGACCTTGATCTGCAGCTTCATCACGTCGCCGCAGGCGGGCGCGCCCACCATGCCGGTGCCGACGGTCTCGTCGCCCTTGTCGAAGGAGCCGACGTTGCGGGGGTTCTCGTAGTGGTCGATGACCTTCTGGGAATATGCCATGGGGTTACCTCTGCTTTTGCGTGTGTTCGATCAGTGGGCGGACCACTGGATGGTGCTCAGGTCGACGCCGTCCTGGTACATCTCCCAAAGGGGGCTGAGTTCGCGCAGCTTGGCCACGTTGTGGCGGATGGCGGAAACGGCGGTGTCGATCTCTTCCTCGGTCGTGAAGCGGCCGATGGTCATGCGCAGGCTGCTGTGGGCCAGCTCGTCGCTGCGGCCGAGCGCGCGCAGCACGTAGCTGGGCTCCAGGCTGGCCGAGGTGCAGGCCGAGCCGGACGACACCGCCAGGCCCTTGATGCCCATGATCAGCGACTCGCCCTCGACGAAGTTGAAGCTCATGTTCAGGTTGTGCGGCACCCGGTGTGTGAGGTCGCCGTTGATGAACACCTGCTCGATGTCCTTCAGGCCGTCCAGCAGCCGCTGCTGCAGCGCGCGGGCCTTCGCGATATCCTGCGCCATCTCTTCCCTGGCGATGCGGAAGGCCTCGCCCATGCCGACGATCTGGTGGGTGGGCAGCGTGCCCGAGCGCATGCCGCGCTCGTGGCCGCCGCCGTGCATCTGCGCCTCGATGCGTACGCGCGGCTTGCGGCGCACGTACAGCGCGCCGATGCCCTTGGGGCCGTAGGTCTTGTGCGAGGCCAGGCTCATCAGGTCGACCGGCAGCGTCTTGACGTCGATCTCGACCTTGCCGGTGGCCTGGGCCGCGTCGACGTGGAAGATCACGCCCTTCTCGCGGCAGATGGCGCCCAGCGCCGGGATGTCCTGGATCACGCCGATCTCGTTGTTCACGAACATCACGCTGGCCAGGATGGTGTCGGGGCGGATGGCGGCCTTGAACTTCTCCAGGTCGAGCAGGCCGTTCTCCTGCACGTCGAGGTAGCTCACCTCGAAGCCCTGGCGCTCCAGCTCGCGCATCACGTCGAGCACGGCCTTGTGCTCGGTCTTGACGGTGATGAGGTGCCTGCCCTTGCCCTTGTAGAACTGCGCCGCGCCCTTGATCGCCAGGTTGTCGGACTCGGTGGCGCCGGAGGTCCAGATGATCTCGCGCGGGTCGGCGCCGATCAGGTCGGCCACCTGGGCGCGTGCCTTCTCGACCGCTTCTTCCGCCTCCCAGCCCCAGGCATGGCTGCGCGAGGCGGGGTTGCCGAAGTGCTCGCGCAGCCACGGAATCATGGCGTCGACCACGCGCGGGTCGACGGGGGTCGTCGCGCCGTAGTCCAGGTAGATCGGGAAATGGGGAGTCACATCCATGGCTTGCTCGTGCGGGCTGGGGGGTCGTCGTTCATCGGGCGCGGCCTTTCGAGGGGACCGCTGCTCCGGCTTCAGGTCTTGGCCAGGGCGCTGCCCAGCGCGAACACCGAGTTGGGGGCGTTCACACGGATCGGCTTGACCACCGGCTGGCTGGAAATGGCGCGCTTCGGACTGGGCTTGTTCTCGATCTGCACGCCCTTGGCGATCTGGTCGTCCACCAGCTTCTGCAGCGTCACGGAATCGAGGAACTCGACCATCTTCTGGTTGAGCGAGGCCCACAGCTCGTGCGTCATGCAGCGGCCGGCTTCATCGCCCAGGCAGTTCTCCTTGCCGCCGCACTGGGTGGCGTCGATCGGCTCGTCGACCGAGACGATGATGTCGGCGACGGTGATGTCCGATGCCTTGCGGCCGAGGGAATAGCCGCCACCCGGCCCGCGGGTGGACTCGACCAACTCGTGCCGGCGCAGCTTGCCGAACAGCTGTTCGAGGTACGACAGCGAGATCTGCTGCCGCTGGCTGATCGCGGCCAGCGTGACCGGCCCGGTGTTCTGGCGCAGGGCCAGGTCGATCATGGCGGTGACCGCAAAACGGCCCTTGGTCGTAAGACGCATCGCAAGCTCCTTTCGAAGTGCTTACCGTGGAAATGACGCCCTGGAGACCATCTTCCGGGGTGACATCGTCTCCGCCCTGTCCGGCTCCGGCCCATCGCCGGGCAGGAACCGATCCTTCATCGCGAAGTTCTTCTGTTGTTGAGTATTTCGCTCAAGTTTAACAGAAAACCCCTGGACACGCTCGGGTAAACCCGATGGCGCCGATGCAGCCGGCCTATCGCCCCGCCGGCAGCACCGCGATGTTGTCGCTGCCGGCCGCGCCGAAAGCCTGCTCGCGCAGCAGCGCCAGCTGGTCGCGCACCCGGGCCGCCTTCTCGAACTCCAGGTTGCGGGCATGCTCCAGCATCTGCTTTTCCAGGCGCTTGATCTCCCTGGCGACGTCCTTCTCGCTCATGTCCTCGACCTTGGCGCGCTCCAGCTCGCGTTGCTGCGCCTCCTTGCCGGACTTCTCGCTGTAGACGCCGTCGATCAGCTCGCGCACCTGCTTGACGATGCTGCGCGGGGTGATGCCGTGGGCCTCGTTGAAGGCGACCTGCCTAGCGCGGCGGCGCTCGGTCTCGCCGATGGCCTTCTTCATCGACTCGGTGACGGTGTCAGCGTAGAGGATCGCCTTGCCGTGCAGGTTGCGCGCCGCCCGGCCGATGGTCTGGATCAGGCTGCGCTCGGCGCGCAGGAAGCCCTCCTTGTCGGCGTCGAGGATGGCGACCAGCGAGACCTCCGGGATGTCCAGGCCCTCGCGCAGCAGGTTGATGCCCACCAGCACGTCGAAGGTGCCCAGGCGCAGGTCGCGGATGATCTCCACCCGCTCCACCGTGTCCACGTCGCTGTGCAGGTAGCGCACCTTCACGCCGTTGTCGCCCAGGTACTCGGTAAGCTGCTCGGCCATGCGCTTGGTCAGCGTGGTGATGAGCACGCGCTCGCGCTTCTCGACCCGGATGCGGATCTCCTGCAGCACGTCGTCCACCTGGTGGGTGGCAGGGCGCACCTCGACCTCGGGGTCGATCAGGCCGGTGGGGCGCACCACTTGCTCCACCACCTGGCCGGCGTGCGCCTGCTCGTAGGCCGCCGGCGTGGCCGAGACGAAGATGCACTGGCGCATGCGGCGCTCGAATTCCTCGAACTTCAGCGGCCGGTTGTCCAGCGCCGAGGGGAGGCGGAAGCCGTATTCCACCAGCGTGGTCTTGCGTGCCCGGTCGCCGTTGTACATGGCCGAGAGCTGGCCGATCATCTGGTGGCTCTCGTCCAGGAACATCATGGCGTCCTTGGGCAGGTAGTCGGTCAGCGTGGGCGGCGGATCGCCCGGCGCGGCGCCCGAGAGGTGCCGCGTGTAGTTCTCAATGCCCTTGCAGTGGCCGATCTCGGCCAGCATCTCCAGGTCGAAGCGGGTGCGCTGCTCCAGTCGCTGCGCCTCCACCAGCTTGCCGGCGGCCACCAGTTCCTTCAGGCGGCCGGCCAGCTCCTCCTTGATGGTCTCCACCGCGCGCAGCGTCTTGCCGCGCGGCGTGACGTAGTGGCTGGAGGGGTACACGGTGAAGCGCGGCACCTTCTGGCGGATGCGGCCGGTGAGCGGGTCGAACAGCGACAGCGTCTCGATCTCGTCGTCGAACAGCTCGATGCGGACCGCCAGCTCGCTGTGCTCGGCCGGGAACACGTCGATGGTGTCGCCGCGCACGCGGAAGGTGCCGCGGGCGAAATCCTGCTCGTTGCGGGTGTACTGCATGCGGACCAGCCGGCCGATCAGGTCGCGCTGGCCGACCTTGTCGCCCACCCGCATGATCAGCCGCATCTCCATGTAGTCCTCGGGCGTGCCGATGCCGTAGATGGCGCTCACGGTGGCCACGATCACCACGTCGCGCCGCTCCAGCACGCTCTTGGTGGCCGACAGGCGCATCTGCTCGATGTGCTCGTTGATGGACGAGTCCTTCTCGATGAACAGGTCGCGCTGCGGCACGTAGGCCTCGGGCTGGTAGTAGTCGTAGTAGCTGACGAAGTACTCCACGGCGTTCTTCGGGAAGAACTCGCGGAATTCGCTGTACAGCTGTGCGGCCAGCGTCTTGTTGGGCGCGAACACGATGGCCGGCCGGCCCAGGCGGGCGATCACGTTGGCCATGGTGAAGGTCTTGCCCGAGCCGGTCACGCCCAGCAGGGTCTGGAACACCTCGCCGTCGTTCACGCCTTCCACCAGCTGCGCGATGGCCGCCGGCTGGTCGCCCGCCGGCGGATAGGGCTGGAAGAGCTGGAAGGGCGAGTCGGGAAAGCTGACGAACTGGCCGCCGTCACCTGGCTGGGCAGGCGCGGTGGCGGGGACTTCTTGCAGGGGCATGGCGGCATTTTCCGCCTGTGGCCGGTCCGGCGCTGGCGTGGCAGAAAACGCGCGATGAATGTCATTGCCGCCATAGCGCGGGGCTGCCATAGTCGCTGCCATGCCGCGCCCCAGCCCGCCACCTTCCGCCGACCGCCCTGCCCTGCAACGGGTCGTCTGCCTGGCCTATCCCGGGGTCATGAGTCTGGACGTGACCGGCCCGCTGCAGGTGTTCGCCACGGCCAACGACCTGCAGCGCAGGCATGGGCTGCCCCCGCGTTACCGGGTGGAGCTGGCCGGGCCGCAGGCGGGCGCGGTCATCACTTCGGCCGGCTTCGGCCTGATCGCCGCCCGCGCCTGGCGCGAGGTGAAGGGCGGCGCCCGCTGCACGGTGCTGGTGCCGGGCGGCGACGGCATCGACGCGGCGATGCGCGACACGCCGCTGCTGGATGAGCTGCGGCGCCTGGCGCCGCGCGTGGGCCGGCTGGGCTCGGTGTGCTCGGGCGCGCTGGCCCTGGCGCAGGCCGGACTGCTGGATGGGGTGCTGGCCACCACGCACTGGTCGCGGGCCGAGCAGTTGCGCCGATGCGCCCCGCGCGCCACCATCGACGCCAACCGCCTGCACACCTTCGACGCGGCGCACCCACTGCATTCGCGCCGCTTCACCTCGGCCGGCGTCACGGCGGGCATCGACCTCGCGCTGGCGCTGGTGGAGGCCGACTGCAGCCGGCCGCTGGCGCTGGCGGTCGCGCAGCAGTTGGTGATGTTCATGCGCCGCCCCGGCGGGCAGGCCCAATTCAGCCCGCTGCTGGCGCCCGAGCCGGTGCATGCGCCGCGGCTGGCGCGCCTGCTGGAGTGGATTCCCGGCCAGATCGGCGCCGACCTGACGGTGGACCGGCTGGCCGAGCAGGCCCGCCTGCCGCCGCGCACGCTGGCGCGCGCCTTCCGGCAGGAACTGGGCACCACGCCGGGCCGCTACGTGGAGCAGGTGCGGCTCGAAGCCGCCTCGGCCCTGCTCGGCCAGCGCCAGGCGTCCGTGGCCACGGTGGCGCGGCTGTGCGGCTTCGGCCACCCGGACACGCTGCGGCGCAGCTTCCAGCGCCGCCTGGCGATCAGCCCCCGCGCCTTCAGCCAGCGCTTCGGCGGCGGATAAGGCCGCCGCGCGCCGGAATCACTCCTTTTTCGATGGCTGGGTACAACCGCTGCACGGGGCTGGCGCCGCGTTCTCCATATCTTTCTTCACCACCACCATGCCTGCCACCCGAACCCCTTCGCAAGACCTCGTCGTGCTCGCCATCGGGCAGGCGCTCACCAGCACGGTGGGCGCGCTGCTGACGGCCGTCTCCAGCCTGTCCGGCGAGCGGCTGGCGCCCTCGCCCGCGCTCAGCACGCTGCCCGTCACCGCCACCGTGCTGGGCGCGCTGGCAATGGTGTACCCGGCCTCGGCCCTGATGGGACGGCTGGGCCGGCGCAGCGGCTTCATGCTCAAAGCGGTGGTGGGCATCGCGGGCGGCGTGCTGGGCGGCACGGCGCTGTGGGCCGGCAGCTTCGCGCTGCTGGTGCTGGGCACCTTCCTGCTGGGGGTGTTCAGCGCCTTCGGCCAGTACTACCGCTTTGCCGCCATCGACGCCGCCCGCGACGCGGGGGAGCGCACCCGCGCCGTGTCGCTGGTGATGGGCGCCGGCGTGGCGGGCGGCATTGCCGGCCCCTGGCTGGGTGAGCGCTTCAGCGCGTGGTGGCCGGGCGCGCCCTATGCCGGCGCCTTTGCCGCGCTGGCGGCGGTGTGCGTGGCGCTGGCAGCGTCACAGCTTTTTCTGTCCGCCCAGTTGGGGCGGCAGGACGCGCCGCCGCCGGCCGATGCGGCGCGCCCTGCGCACCCCGCGCGCCCGACCCCGCTGGGCGCGGATTTCTACGCCACCACCGCCCTGTGCGCCATCGGCTTCGCGGTGATGACGCTGGTGATGAACGCGGCGCCGCTGGCCATGCACCACGACGGCCACACGATGCACGCCTCGTCGATGGTGCTGCAGGCGCACTTCGCGCTGATGTACCTGCCCGCCTTCGCCACCCCCCGGCTGGTGGCGCGGCTGGGTCTGCGCGGGCTGACGGCGGCCGGCATCGCGGCCGGCGTGGCGGGCGGGCTGCTGGCGCAGTGGCCGCAGCAGAATTTCTGCCTGTACCTGCTGGAACTGGGGCTCGCGGGCATGGCCTGGAGCTTTCTCTTCAACGGCGGCACGCTGCTGTCGGCGCAGACCTATGCACCCGCGCAGCGCACGCGGGCGCAAGGCATCAACTCCACACTGGTGTACCTGGCCAACGTGGCCGCCGCGCTGGCGGCCGGCGGGCTGCTGCACTGGCAGGGCTGGGCCACCGTCAACCTCGCCTGCCTGCCGCTGCTGGCACTGGCGGCCTGGCTGTTGCTGCGCCGCCCGCCGCCGCGCAAACGATCGCTCCCGGCCCTGGAACATCCCTAGAATCAAGCGTTTCCCTTCTCCACCCAACCGGCAGGCACGCCCATGTCCCTCTTCACCGCCGTCGAAATGGCCCCCCGCGACCCGATCCTGGGTCTGAACGAGCAATTCGCGGCCGACACCCACCCCCACAAGGTCAATCTGGGCGTGGGCGTGTACTACGACGACGACGGCAAGCTGCCGCTGCTGGAGTGCGTGAAGAAGGCCGAGGCCGACATGATGAAAGCGCCCAGCGCGCGCGGCTACCTGCCGATCGACGGCATCGCGGCGTACGACGCGGCGGTCAAGGTGCTGGTCTTCGGCGCCGACAGCGAGCCGGTCAAGTCCGGCCGCGTCGCCACCGTGCAGGGCCTGGGCGGCACCGGCGGCCTGAAGATCGGCGCCGACTTCCTCAAGAAGCTGGCGCCCGGCGCCAAGGTGCTGATCAGCGACCCGAGCTGGGAGAATCACCGCGCCCTGTTCACCCAGGCTGGCTTCACGGTCGAGGCCTACCCCTATTACGACGCCGCCAGGCGCGGCGTGAACTTCGAGGGCATGCTGGCCGCACTGAACGCCGCGCCGGCCGGCACCATCGTCGTGCTGCACGCCTGCTGCCACAACCCGACCGGCTACGACATCACGCCGGCCCAGTGGGACCAGGTGGTCGGGGCCGTCAAGGCGAAGCAGCTCACCGCCTTCCTCGACATGGCCTACCAGGGCTTCGGCCACGGCATCCAGGAGGACGGCGCCGTCATCGGCAAGTTCGTCGCCGCCGGGCTGGACTTCTTCGTCTCCACCTCCTTCTCCAAGAGCTTCAGCCTGTACGGCGAGCGCGTCGGCGCCCTGTCGGTGCTGTGCGAGAGCAGGGAGGAAGCGGCGCGCGTGCTGTCGCAGCTGAAGATCATGATCCGCACCAACTACAGCAACCCGCCGACGCACGGCGGCGCGGTGGTGGCGGCGGTGCTCGGCAACCCCGAGCTGCGCGCCCTGTGGGAGCAGGAGTTGGGCGGGATGCGCGTGCGCATCAAGGCCATGCGCCAGAAGCTGGTCGAGGGCCTGAAGGCCGCCGGCGTGAAGCAGGACATGGGCTTCATCACCGAGCAGATCGGGATGTTCAGCTACTCGGGCCTGACCAAGGAGCAGATGGTGCGCCTGCGCAGCGAGTTCGGCGTCTACGGCACCGACACCGGCCGCATGTGCGTGGCCGCGCTCAACAGCAGGAACATCGACCACGTCTGCCAGGCGATCGCCCAGGTCGTTGGCTGATCCGGCCGATCCGGTCCGGCTCTTCGTCGGCCTGGCGCTGGCCAACCCGGCCAACCGCGCCATCCTCGACCGCCTGCCGGCGCTCGGCCTGCCCGACGCCTGGCTGGTGGCCGGCTGCCTGTTCCAGACGGTGTGGAACCTGCGCAGCGGCCGCACGGCGGCCGAGGGCATCCGCGACTACGATCTCTTCTACTTCGACGCCGCCGACCTGTCGCCCGAAGCCGAGGCCGCCGTCGGCCGGCGCGTGCAGGCGGCCTGCGCGGATCTCGGCGTGACGCTGGAGGTGAAGAACCAGGCCCGCGTCCACACCTGGTACGAGGCCTGGTTCGGCGCCCCCTACAGCCCGCTGCGCAGCGCCATGGAAGGCATCGACCGCTTCCTCGTCGACGGCACCTGCGTGGGCCTGCAGGCCGGTGACGGCGGCCTGACACTGTACACACCCGACGGGCTGGACGGCCTTCTGCACGGCGTGCTGCGGCCCAACCGGCGCAGCCCCGATGCGCGCCTCTATGCCGCGAAGGCGCGCGACTACCAGCGGCGCTGGCCGTGGCTCGCAGTGCTGGATGCCGAAGCCCCGGCCCCGGCGCGGCCCGTCCTCATGCATCGGATCCCATAGCGCCGGTGGCGCGGCTCTTGCATGCCCCGGCAGCGATGGACGCGCCCCACCCTTCCATGCCACCCGGCCTGAGCCACAGCCGCTTCGAAGACGTGCAGGCCGTATGCGCCGGCACGCTGTTCGTCGCCATGGCGCTGGTGGTCTTCAACCAGGCCGGGCTGCTCACCGGCGGCACCGCGGGCGCCGCCTTCCTGATCCACTACGCCACCGGCGCCGGCCTGGGCGGCGTCTTCTTCCTGCTGAACCTGCCCTTCTACTGGTTCGCCTGGCGCCGGATGGGGCGGGAATTCACCTTCAAGACCTTCGCCGCCGTCGCGCTGCTCTCGGTCATGACCGAACTGGCGCCGCGCTTCATTTCCATCGAGTCGCTGCACCCCGCCTTCGCCGCCATCCTCGGCGGCCTCATGCTGGGCACCGGCTGCCTGTTCCTGGCGCGCCACCGGGCCAGCCTGGGCGGCGCCACCATCCTGGCGCTCTACATGCAGGAGCGGCGCGGCTGGCGCGCCGGCAAGGTGCAGTTGGCAATCGACTGCGCCGTCGTGGCGCTGGCCTTTCTCGTGGTCGAGCCGGCCCGGGTGGCCTGGTCGATCCTCGGCGCGATGGTGATGGGCGGATTCCTCTGGATCAACCACCGGCCGGGCCGCTACGCGGGGCGCTGATCGTGGCGTGATTTTTTCACGGACGGGCACCCCGGAGCCCGCCCGCCTGCATCGCCTGACCGTACTTCTGCTGATCGAACGGTCACGGAGCCGCTGCTATATTGCACCGCAGCGAAACTGCCCTGCTCCCCGATGCTGTACCAACTCTACGAAACGCAACGCTCGCTGATGGAGCCGTTCGCGGACTTCGCACAGGCCGCCTCCAAGCTCTTCGGTTCCGCGGCCGTGTTCAGCCAGATGCCCATGGCCCAGCGCGTGGCCGCCGGCTACGACCTGCTCTACCGCCTCGGCAAGGACTACGAGAAGCCCGAGTTCGACATCAAGACCGTCAACGTCGACGGCACCGACGTGGTGATCCACGAACTGGTCGAGATCGACAAGCCCTTCTGCCAGTTGCGCCGCTTCAAGCGCTTCACCGACGACGTGCGGGTGCTCGAAACGCTCAAGAGCCAGCCGGTGGTGCTGATCGTGGCGCCGCTGTCGGGCCACTACGCCACGCTGCTGCGCGACACGGTGCGCACCATGCTGCAGGGCCACAAGGTCTACATCACCGACTGGAAGAATGCGCGCCTGGTGCCGCTCGCCGAGGGCGCATTCCACCTGGACGACTACATCAACGACGTGCAGGAGTTCATCCGCCACCTGCAGTCCGAGTACGGTAACTGCCACGTGATGAGCGTGTGCCAGCCCACCGTGCCGGTGCTGGCGGCCATCTCGCTGATGGCCAGCCGCGGCGAGCAGGTGCCGCTGACCATGACGATGATGGGCGGCCCGATCGACGCCCGCAAGTCGCCCACGGCCGTGAACAACCTGGCGATGAACAAGAGCTTCGAGTGGTTCGAGAACAACGTCATCTACCGGGTGCCGCAGGGCTTCCCCGGCGAGGGGCGCAGGGTCTACCCGGGCTTCCTGCAGCACACCGGCTTCGTGGCGATGAACCCCGACCGCCACGCCAGCAGCCACTACGACTACTTCAAGAACCTCATCAAGGGCGACGACGCGAGCGCCGAGGCGCACCGCAAGTTCTATGACGAGTACAACGCCGTGCTCGACATGGATGCGGACTACTACCTGGAGACCATCCGCACCGTGTTCCAGCAGTTCGATCTGGTCCACGGCACCTGGCAGGTGAAGAACCCCGAGGGCCAAGCCGAACTGGTGCGGCCGCAGGACATCAGCGCCAGCGCACTGCTGACGGTGGAAGGCGAACTGGACGACATCTCCGGCTCGGGCCAGACCCGGGCGGCCCACGACCTGTGCACGGGCATTCCCGAGGCCGGCCGGCGCCACCTGGAGGTCCCGGGTGCCGGCCACTACGGCATCTTCAGCGGCCGCCGCTGGCGCGAGCACGTCTACCCGCAGGTGCTCGACTTCATCGCTGCGCACGATGCGCCGCAGAAACACCCGGCGCGCCGCGGCGGCGTGCCGGCGGAGGATGCGATTCACGGCATCAGGCCCGCGCGCGCCAAGGCCATCGCCGCGCCGCGCAAGCCGGCCGGCCCCGCGGCGCAGGCG
>JASGDG010000076.1:0-30996 GCA_047607325.1 Xenophilus sp.
CCGCCGCGCCCAGCCCGGCCTCGGCGCCCACGCCGCCGACCCAGGCCACGCCGCCGGCCGCCGTCATGCGCCGGGCGCGCGCCAGACGATCGTGCTCACGTCAAGCTTGCGCGGGATGATGCCGAGCGCCTGGAAGGTGTCGGCCAGTTGCTGCTGCTGGGCCACGTGCGCCGGGGTCACGGGGCCGACCGAGAACTCGGCGCGCGCGAAGGCCGCGGACCAGGACTTGGCGTCGATGCCGGTGGCCTCGGCCGCCAGCGCCGCCAGCGCGTCGCGGTGCTGGCCGGCCCATTCGGTGGTCTTGCGGACCTCGTCCAGCACGGCGGCGAGCACGGCCGGGTGGCGGGCGGCGAAGTCCTGGCCGGCCATGTAGTAGGACGAACTCGCCAGCCGCTTGTCGGAGGTGTCGGCGATGGCGCGCGCGCCGTAGCGCTCCTCGGCGATGGCGTAGTACGGGTCCCACACCACCCAGGCGTCGATGTTGCCGCCGTTGAAGGCGGCGGTGGCATCGGCCGGCGAGAGGTAGGTGGGCACGATGTCGTCGAACGTCAGGCCGGCCTGCGCCAGCGCCTTGACCGTCACGTTGTGCGCGCTGGAGCCCTTGCCGAAGGCCACTTTCCGCCCCTTCAGCTCGGCCACCGTGCGGATGGGCGAGTTCTTCGGCACCAGCACCGCGTGCTGCGCCGAGGGTGTGGCCGCGGCGTAGACCAGCCGGGAGCCGCCCGCCTGCGCGAACACCGGCGGCGTGTCGCCCACCGAGCCCAGGTCGATGGCGCCGGCGCCCAGCGCCTCCAGCATGGGCGGGCCGAACTGGAACTCCACCCACTTGACGGCGGGAACGCCCAGCGCCTTCAGCCGCCGCTCGATCACCTCCTGCTTCTTGATCAGCACCAGGATGGCGGAGCCCTTCTGGAAGCCGATGCGCACCTCGCGGGGCAGGCTGCCCTGCGCCCCGGCGGGCACGCCGCCCGCGCCCGACAGGGCGGCCAGCGCGGCGACGACGTGCCGGCGGCGCAGGCCGGCGGATGACGGGGAAGGCAAGACGATCTCCTCGGAACGGACGACGATGGCGTCAAGCCTTCCAGGGTAAGCAGCGCGGCGCGCGCTGTCGAATCCGCTGCGCGCCTTTGCTTATGCGTTTTCCGAGGCAGGCGCCCGAGAACACTCGACAGGCGCCGGCGTGAAGGAAGGGCTCTTGCGGGCCAACACGCGCTCACGGCCGCCCAGCTGACCCAGCTTGGCCCGCTGGTCCGCCTTCGCGCGGCGGTCCACTTCCCGGGGATCCAGCCGGATCAGGAGTGCGTCCTCGAACTTCCTGACGATTTCCGCCTTGTCGGGGCGGGCCGCGAGATTGACCTGCTCTTCCGGGTCCTCGTCGAGGTCGAAAAGCTGCGGCGCATGGCCGGTCGGATGCACGTACTTGAACCGGCCCTGACGAAGCATGTACACCCCTGTCTTCGCACAGGACGCGTGGTACTCGCTGAAGACCACGCGCTCGGCGTCATCGCCGGCACCGGCTATCTCCAGGATGGACCTGCCGGGAAGCTGCCGCTCATCCGGCGTCAACGCCTCTCCCACGGCTTCGATGATCGTCGGGTACAGGTCAATCAGGCTGACCGGTGTTCGACACACCTTGCCCGCCGGAATCCCGGGGCCGGCGGCCACGAAGGGAATACCGACCGACTCTTCGTACATGGTGGACTTCCCCCAGAGGCCGCGTGCGCCCAGGTTGTCGCCATGGTCCGAGGTGAAGATGACGCGCGTGCTGTCCTCCGGCGCGGCCAGGTCGAGCGCCTTCAGCACGCGGCCGACGTTGTCGTCCACGAAACTGCACAGCCCCAGATAGGCCTGGATCGCCTTGCGCCTGTGCAAGTCGTCCTTGAAATAGCGGTCGAAGTCATAGCACCGGGCAAAGGTCTCCCACCATTCGTGCCCTGCATGCCCTTCGTGGAGCAGCTGTTTCGGCAATGGAATCTGCGCGATGTCGTAGCGGTCGATGTACGGCTGAGGAACGATGAGCGGAAAGTGCGGAGCCAGGAAAGACACGAACAGGACCCAGGGCTTGCGGTCGCGCCTGCCGGCATTGGCCGCGATCCACCGCTGCGCCAGTTCCGCGATCCTGAGGTCGTAAGCGATGTACTCGCTGACGCCTGCACCGACCTTGGCAGCCAGCTGCGCGCTCTGCGGCCGCTGCGGCGGGTCGTCGCGCATCAGCCCGTAGAAGTCGCCATCGTCCACGACGTGCATCGGAACGATCTGCTCATCGATGCCGGCCGAGATGTCGCTGCCCGTGTAGTGGAGCTTGCCGATCGTCGCGACGTGGTGCCCCGTGCGCTGGAGATGATGCCCCCAGGACGCCACCCTGCCGTCATAGGCCAGAACGTTGTCCCAGTAGCCCGTGCGGTGCGCATACTGCCCGGTCGCGAAAGCCGCCCGGGCCGGCATGCAGAGCGGGGAAGGCGTGTAGGCGCTGGTGAAGCGCGTCCCCGACGCCGCCAGCGCATCGATGTTCGGCGTCTGGACGAGCGGATGGCCTGCGCATCCCAGGAACTTCGGCGACAGTTCGTCCGCCATGATGATGACCAGATTCCTGCCTGCCACGCCTGGCTCACTCCACCCGGATGCCACTGGACTTCACCACGGTTTCCCATCGGCTCTTCTCGGATTGAACGAGCGCCCTCAGCGCCGAAGGCGGCGCAAAGCGGGCGATCGCGCCCGCCTGCAGCAGCCGCTGCTGGACGCCGGGGTCTTTCAGCACCTCCTGCAGGGCAGCGCTCAGCCTGCCGATCACGGCAGCAGGCGTGCCACGCGGCGCGAAGATGGCATGCCAGTTGTCTGCGCGCAGGCCTGGGTAGCCCAACTCCCGGATCGTGGGCACGTCCGGAAGACTGGCGACACGCTGGTCGCTCGTCACGGCGAATGCGCGCAATGTCCCGGCCTGGAGTTGGGCGATGGCGGGCGGCAAGCCGGCAAAGAAAAATTCAACCTCGCCTTTGAGCACCGCCATGACGGCACTGGCGCCACCCCGGTACGGCACGTGGACGATGTCGGTCGAGGTTTCCGCCTTGAACGCCTCGCTGGTCAGGTTCTGGATCGAGCCGATGCCGGGCGAGGCGTAGTTCAGCTTGCCAGGCGCACGCCTGGCTTTTCCGATGAGGTCCGGCAGCGATTCCGGCCCGCTGCCCGCGTTGACCACCAGAACCAGGGGCACCGACGCGATCTGTGCCACGGGCTCGAAGCTCTTGATGCTGTCATAGCCCAGTCCGGGGATGGTGCTGTCCGCAATGGCGTTGGAGGCCACGGTCCCCAGCAAAAGCGTGTAGCCGTCCGCTTTGGCCCGGGCCACCTGCGATGCGGCGATGGATCCCGTTCCGCCCGGCTTGTTGTCGATCACGATCGACGTCGCCAGCGCTCTTTCGAGAGAGCTGCTCAAGGCGCGACCGATCACATCCGGGGCACTTCCCGCCTCTGCGCCAACGATCAGGGTGATCGGCCTGCCCGGATAGCCTTCGGCTTGGGCGCCCCCCAGGAATGCGATGGCAAACATCGCGGCAGCGATCCTGCCGCCCCCCCACAACCTCATGCGCCGCTTTCCAGAATTCCTGATCCGGGGAATTCTTTCAACGGGGCATGCCGCCGACAAAGAAGAAACCCGGATTAATTTATTTGAATTTTTTCCTTGGCGCCCGGGGCCGCGCCTGACGTCGGCGAGCGCGGCGACACGGCGCGCTCCGTCGAATCCGTTGTGCGCCTTTGCTGATGCGTTTCCGATGCAGGCCTCCAGCGGATATCGACATGCGGCCTTCTTCGTTGCCAGCGCGGGCGCGGCGGCACACAGTGGACGACTTTTCATTCAGGAAAGCCACCCACCATGCCCATCGCCCCGCTCCGCCGCCGCGCCACCATCGCTGCGCTGGCCGTCTTGCCTCTGCTCGCCCTGCCGGCCCATGCCCAGGACAAGCACAGCATCAAGGTCGGCATCTCCGTCGGCAACGCCGAGAAGATCTTCGAGGTGGTCAAGAAAGTGGCCGCGAAGGACGGCCTGGACATCCAGGTGGTGGTGTTCAACGACTACCAACTGCCCAACGCCGCGCTGGCCGCCGGCGACCTGGACGCCAACGCCTTCCAGCACAAGCCCTTCCTCGACAACCAGATCAAGGCGCGCGGCTTCGACATCGTGCCGGTCGGCCTGACCATCACCGCGCCGCTGGGCTTCTACTCGCGCAAGATCAAGTCAATCCAGGAACTGCCCGACGGCGCCTCGGTCGGCATCCAGAACGACCCCTCCAACGGCAACCGTGCGCTGCTGCTGCTGCAGTCGGCCGGGCTCGTCACCCTCAAGCCCGAGGCGGTGCAGAACAACACCGCCACGCCGCTGGACGTGACCGCCAACCCGAAGAAGCTCAAGCTGGTGCCGCTGGACGCCGCCCAGCTGCCGCGCTCGCTGGACGACCTGGCGATCGCCGCGATCAACAACGACTACGCGGAGAAGGCCGGGCTGTCCTTCGTGAAGGACGCGGTCATCAAGGAGTCGCCGCAGAACCCGTACGCCAACCTGATCGCGGTGCGCCGCGCCGACAAGGACAAGCCCTGGGTCAAGCGGCTGGTCGCCGCCTACCAGTCGCCGGAGGTCCGGCAGTACATCGAGACCACCTTCAAGGGCGCGCTGATCCCGGCGTTCTGACCCTCACCGGAGCGGCCGGCGTTTCCGGAACCGGAAAGATCGGCACATATGTTCATGACAACATTGCAAGAGGTGACATGACTCATTCGACGACATCGGCATCGACCGTTTCGCACCACGACGCGCAGCGCCCGCAGGGCATCGGCGAGGACTGGCTCGCCGTCTGGCTGGGGCTGGCGGTGGTCGCCCTGGCCCTGCTCAGCCTGGCCGGCGTGGACCTGCTGGGCTGGGCGGTGACCACCCGGGTCTGGACCGGCGCCGGCATCGCAGGCGCCCTGGCGCCGATCGGCAAGGGCTATGCCGCGATCGGCGGCATCGGCTCGCTGGTGCTGACCTGGCTCATCCTGCTGGCCGTGCTGTCGCTCGGCGCCGCCGCGCTCAAGGCCGACGCGAAGCGCTTCGCCCTGCGCTTCACCGTGGTGTTCTGGATCGCCTACGCCGCCTGGATCATCGGCAGCGAGGCCCACCTGGCCGTCACCACCGCCGCCGACGCGCGGAAGTTCGGCATCGGCTGGTGGCTCCAGCTCACGTCCGAGTTCGGCCTCGTCGTCGCCCTGGTCGCGGGCCTGGTCATCGGGAACCTCTTCCCGCGCCTGGCCGCATGGCTGGGCGACGCGATCCGGCCGGAGCTCTACATCAAGACCGCGCTGGTGATCCTCGGCGCCTTCATCGCGGTGACGGCCGCCGAGCGCCTGGGCTTTGCCGCCGGCATCGTGCTGCGCGGCGCGGCCGCCATCATCGAGGCCTACCTCATCTACTGGGCGGTGGTCTATTTCGTGGCGCGCAAGTGGTTCGGCTTCTCGCGCGAGTGGGCCGCGCCCCTGGCCTCGGGCATCTCCATCTGCGGCGTGGCGGCGTCCATCGCCACCGGCAGCGCCATCCGCGCGCGCACGCTGGTGCCGGTGGTGGTGTCCTCGCTGGTCGTGGTGTTCGCCGCGGTCGAACTGCTGGTCCTGCCCTTCCTGGCGCAGCACTTCCTCTGGCAGGAGCCGCTGGTGGCGGCCTCCTGGCTCGGCCTGGCGATCAAGACCGACGGCGCGGCCGTGGCCTCCGGGGGCATCGCCGAATCGCTGATCCTCGCCCGGGCCGCCGCCGAGGGCGTGAAGTACGCGCCGGGCTGGCTGCTCGGCACCACGGTCACGATCAAGCTGTTCATCGACATCTTCATCGGCCTCTGGGCCTTCCTGCTGGCATGGGTCTGGACGCGCCACATCAACCCGCAGGCGGGCGACAAGGCGCGGGCCGTCGAGATCTGGCAGCGCTTCCCGAAGTTCATCATCGGCTACCTGCTGACCTTCGTCGTCGTGCTGCTGGCCACCCTGGCCGCCGGGCCCGACACCGTGGCCCGCATCAAGGCGGTGAGCGCCGAGGCCAACAACCTGCGCGTGATCTTCTTCCTGCTGACCTTCTTCTCGATCGGCGTGCTCTCGAACTTCCGCAAGCTCTGGGAAGAGGGCCTGGGCAAGCTGGTCGCCGTCTACGTGCTGGCGCTGTTCGGCTTCGTGATCTGGGTCGGGCTGCTGATCTCGTGGATCTTCTTCGCCGGCGTCAAGCCGCCGCTGGCCGGCTGAGGCGCCGTCCTCTCTCTTCAAGGAACCTGCATCATGAGCGAACAAGCGACGCGCACCACCGAGGCGCAGCGCATCAAGGACGAGTTGAAGCACCCCGATGCCGAGCCCCTGCTGCCCGTGGAAAAGAAACTGATCGCCTGGAGCCTGGGGACCGGGATCGTGCTGCTGCTGGTGCTGGTCGTGGTCACGCGGCTGCTGCCGGCGGGCCTGCATTGAGCCGAGCCGGCGTTTGAGGCCGCCGCGGCGCGGAAGCCGCCGCGGCCTCGGTGAGCCGCTTCGCGCCCGTCCCGGTCTCCCGAGGGGGTGCTTCTGCCTCGGGACGGCCCGGCGAAAAAAAGACCCGCTCGGGGCGGGTCGAAGGAGACAGCCGGCTCGTCGCCGGCCCCGCGCCACTTTCCTCAAACTGGCAGCATGGCTCCACTGTAGGTGGCCATGGCGTGGTCGCCAACGAAGCAAATCGTGCTTGCTTATGCGCCCCGGGTCCAGAGTCCTGAGGGAGTCGCTGCTGTCGGCGTAGCCGGTGGCGGCCAGTACCTTGTCGGGGGGCGCCACCGCCAGATCAGGCCGTCCGGTGCCGAGTCCACCGCCGCCGATCGCGTGGCCGGCCTCCGGCCAGCAGATGGGAAAGCAAAGGCGCGGGGGCGGCCATGGCCACCCCCGCGCCAACAATCCAATCGCGCCTGGCTTATAGGGAGCGGGTCAGAACTCCGGCCCGCCGAAGCCCCCCGCCGCGCCGCCGGCCGGCGCCGCCGGCGCCTCGTCCTTCGGCGCCTCGGCCACGATGGCCTCGGTGGTCAGGATCAGGCTGGCGACGGAGGCTGCGTTCTGCAGCGCGGTGCGCGTGACCTTGGCCGGGTCCAGAACGCCCTGCTCCACCAGGTCGCCATAGCTGCCGTTGGCGGCGTTGTAGCCCTGGTTGCCCGTGCCTTCCAGCACCTTCGACACCACCACGCTGGCCTCCTCGCCGGCGTTGGCGACGATCTGGCGCAGCGGCTCCTCGATGGCGCGCAGCACCAGCTTGATGCCGGCGTCCTGCTCGGCGTTGTCGCCCTTGAGCTTGCCGGCCTTCAGCACGGCCTGCTTGGCGCGCAGCAGCGCCACGCCGCCGCCGGCCACCACGCCCTCTTCCACCGCGGCGCGGGTGGCGTGCAGGGCGTCCTCGACGCGGGCCTTCTTTTCCTTGAGCTCCACCTCGGTGGCGGCACCGACCTTGATAACGGCCACGCCGCCGGCCAGCTTGGCCACGCGCTCCTGCAGCTTCTCGCGGTCGTAGTCGCTGGTGGCTTCCTCGATCTGCACGCGGATCTGCTTGACGCGCGCCTCGATGTCGGCCGCCGCGCCCGCACCGTCGATCACCGTGGTGTTCTCCTTGCCCACCTCCACGCTGCGTGCGGAGCCCAGGTCGGCCAGCGTCACCTTCTCCAGCGACAGGCCCACTTCCTCGGCGATGACCTTGCCGCCCGTCAGGATGGCGATGTCTTCCAGGATGGCCTTGCGGCGGTCGCCGAAGCCCGGCGCCTTGACGGCCACGACCTTCAGGATGCCGCGGATGGAGTTGACCACCAGCGTGGCCAGCGCCTCGCCCTCGACTTCCTCGGCGATGATCAGCAGCGGACGGCCGGCCTTGGCCACGGCTTCCAGCGTGGGCAGCAGGTCGCGGATGTTGCCGATCTTCTTGTCGAACAGCAGGATGAAGGGGTTGTCCAGCAACGCGACCTGGCGGTCGGCGTTGTTGATGAAGTAGGGGCTGAGGTAGCCACGGTCGAACTGCAGGCCCTCGACCACGTCCAGCTCGTTGTTCAGGCTCTTGCCGTCCTCGACGGTGATCACGCCTTCCTTGCCCACCTTGTCGATGGCGTCGGCGATGATCTGGCCGACGTCCCAGTCGGAATTGGCCGAGATGGCGCCGACCTGCGCGATCTCCTTGCTGGTGGTGGTCGGCTTGGCGATGGCCTTGATCTCCTCGACCAGCGCGGCCACGGCCTTGTCGATGCCGCGCTTGAGGTCGGCCGGGTTCAGGCCGGCGGCCACGTACTTGAAGCCCTCGCGCACGATGGCCTGGGCCAGCACGGTGGCGGTGGTGGTGCCGTCGCCGGCGTTGTCGCTGGTCTTGGAAGCGACTTCCTTGACGAGCTGGGCGCCGATGTTCTCGTACTTGTCCTTCAGCTCGATCTCCTTGGCGACCGAGACGCCGTCCTTGGTGACGGTGGGCGCGCCGAAGCTGCGTTCGAGCACCACGTTGCGGCCCTTGGGCCCGAGCGTGACCTTGACGGCATCGGCGAGGACGTTGACGCCACGCACGATCTTCGAGCGCGCGTCGTCGGCAAATAGCACATGCTTGGCTGCCATGATCTTCTACTCCTGGGTTGTTTTCGGATGGGGTGGGTTATTTCTCGACGACCGCGAACAGGTCTTCTTCCTTGACGACCAGCAGTTCCTGGCCGTCGACCTTGACGGTCTGGCCCGAGTACTTGCCGAACAGCACGCGGTCGCCGACCTTCACGCCAGGGGCCACGAAGTCGCCCTTGTCGTTGCGCCTGCCGGGGCCGACGGCCAGGACTTCGCCCTGGTCCGGCTTCTCGGCGGCGTTGTCGGGGATCACGATGCCCGAGGCGGTCTTGGTCTCGCTTTCGAGGCGCTTGACGATGAGGCGGTCATGGAGGGGACGCAGGGATGACATGGGAAGACAGGCTCCTGAAGAAGTCGATGGGTCGGCCCGCGGCGGCGGCTTGGCAGCACTCGCGGACGCCGAGCGCTATTTTTCGAGGAAAGCATCCGCCGGCCAACGAAGCCTTTGGCAGATGCTTCCTCGCGTGGCGATGAAGGGCCGGGCGCGCTTCGGGCCGTCAGGGGATGGATGAACGCGCTTCTTCGCGCACGCGGTGCAGGATGTGGCGCCGCAATTCGCCGACCTGCGGGCTCGCCGCCATGGCCTCGATGTCGCGCGGCCGGGCGATGGGCACGGCCAGATCCTCCACGATGCGGCCCGGCCGGGCGGACATCACCAGCACCCGATCGGCGATGAACAAGGCCTCGTCCACGTCATGCGTCACGAACAGGATGGTGGTCCGGATCGAGGCCCAGATGCCGTTGAGCAGTTCCTGCATCATCATGCGGGTCTGCGCATCCAGCGCGCCGAAGGGTTCGTCCATCAGCAGGATGCCGGGGTTCAGTATCCAGGCACGGGCCAGCGCCACGCGCTGCTGCATGCCGCCCGACAACTGCCATGTCGCATGGCGCTCGAAGCCCTGGAGGCCGACGCGGCGCAGGTAGTCTTCCGCGCTGGGCAGGTAGACCTCCGGCGGCACGCCCGCCATGCGGGGCCCGAAGGTGACGTTGTCGAGCACCGACAGCCACGGGAACAGGATGGGCTTCTGGAACACCATGCCGCGCCCCGGGCCGGGGCTCGGCACGGGCGCGCCGCCGATGTCCAGCGTGCCTTGCGTCGGTGACTCGAAGCCGGCGATCAGGTTCAGGATGGTGGACTTGCCGCAGCCGGAAGGTCCGAGCAGGCACACGAACTCACCCGGCGCGATCGACAGCGAGACATCCCTCAGCGCATCGGTGTGCCCGCCGGCGCCGGCCGGCCCGCTGCCGAACCGCTTGCCGACGCCCCGCAGCCGGATCACGCCCTGGCCGGAGGCCGTCATGCATCCTTCCCCGCCCACGGCACCAGGCGGCGCTGCGCCAGCACCAGCAAGGCGTCGAGCAGATAGCCGATCAGCCCCAGCATGATGATGCCCAGGATGACCACGTCGGTGCGCAGGTAGTTGCCGGCGTTCAGCACCATCCAGCCGAGCCCGGCGTTGGCCGCCACCAGCTCGGCGGCGATCAGCGAAGTCCAGCCGATGCCCAGCGCCAGCCGCACGTTGGTGAACAGCTCGGGCAGCGTGTGCGGCAGCACGACGTAGCGGAAGATCTGCGCGCGGCTCGCGCCCAGCACCTGCGCGGCGCGCAGCCGCGCGGTGCCGATGCTGCCGACCGCCGCTGCGGCGCCCACCAGGATGCTCAGGAAGCTGGCGATGAAGATCAGGAAGAACTTCGACCCCTCGCCGATGCCGAACCACACCACGGTCAGCGGAATGAGCGCGATCTTCGGCAGCGGCCGCAGGAACTGCACGAACGGATCGAGGATGGCGTTCAGCACCGGCGACATGCCCATCAGCAGCCCCAGCGGCACCCCGAGCGCGATGGACGCCGCGAAGGCCGTGGCGGCGCGCGCCACACTGATCAGCGTGTGTACCCAGAGCGGGGTCTGCTGGTAGCCGTGGACGGCGATGTCGATCGCGGTGCGGACGACCTCGGCGGGCGCGGGCAGCAGCAGCGGATCGATCCACTTGAACCACCCCGCCGCCTGCCAGACCGCCAGCACCACGGCAACCGACGCGATGCTGATCGCGCCGCGATCCCTGAGCCGCATGGGGATCAGCGGCCCGCGACCTGCTTCAGGAACGAGGGGTCGTCGAACGGCGCGAAAGACGCGGGCACCTTGCTGGCCTGGAGCTGCCCGACCTTGACCAGGAAATTCGCGGTCTCCGTCTGGGCCTTCACGATCCCGGTCGGCTGGCCGGAAGAGCCATCGCCCAGGAACTCGGGCGACAGCAGCTGGCTGGCCGTCAGGTGCTCGAGGCCCTGCAGGGTCGAGCGAACGGACTCCTCCGGCTGGTCCAGCGTTTTCGCAATGGTCCGGACGGCCTGTTCGGGGTCCTTCTTGTATTCCTCGACCTTTTGCTCATAGGTCTTGAGGAAGGCCACGACCAGGTTGGGGTACTTCTGCGCGAACTCCTTGCTGACGACGAAATTGTTGTAGATGAGCACGCCGTTCTTGCGCAGATCCTTGGTGGAGAAGATGACGTGGGCGCCGTCGCCGGTCAGCTGCGCCTTGGCCGGGTCCCAGACATAGGCGCCATCGATGTCGCCGCGCTTCCAGGCTGCGGCGATCTCCGCCGGCTTGAGCGGCACGAGCTTGGTTTTCGAGCGGTCCGCATAGCCGTGGTCGAACAGGGCGTCCAGGGCATATTGCGCCGTGGAATTGGGCGGGTAGGCGATGGTCTTCCCGGCCAGGTCCTTGAGCGTTCCGATGTTCTGGCGGACCACCAGTTGCTCGCTGGTCGCGATCACCTCCGGCACCGAGATGAGCGAGATGGGCAGCCCCTGCGCGAAGGCGGAGACGGCCGGGCTCGAACCGAACCGGGCGATGTCGATCTGCTTTGCGGCAAAGAGGGACAGCACGTCGGCGCCGGTGCTGAACTGCACCCATTTCACCGGCACGCCGAAGGCCCTGTCGAAAGATTTGTCGGCCTTGCCCAGGACCCACACGCGGGGGGCGCCGGCCCAGGCGAAGCGCACCTCGGCCGGCAGGGATGCCGCGCCCTGTGCCTGGGCCGCGCCGGTCCAGAGCGCGGTGAACGCAGCGAGCGTGGACAGAATCCGGGTGATTTGAATACTCATTGTGGCTTTCATGAATCGGGAACACGGACCTCCCGCGTGCCGGACACGATTGTTGAAAGACAACCAGGGCCCGCCAACGAAGTCTTTGGCAGATGCTTTCTTGCGCAGCGAGGAAGATCGCCTCGCCCGCGCCCTGCCTCAGTGGCGCCGCCCGCCCGGCGGCGTGCGCGCCAGGCTGTGAGGCACGTAGCGGTCGGCCTGGACATCGGGCGTGACGCCGTGCGTGAACACCTCGTCGGTGATGGGCAGGAAGCCCGCGTTCCACGCTTCCCACTGCTGCTTCAGGCGGACGAACACCTCCGGGTGCCTGTCGCGCAGGTTGGCACGCTCGCGCGCATCGACCGCCACATCGAACAGGAACTCGTTGTCGTTGATCTTCAGGTACTTCCAGTCGCCGTCGCGCACGGCCCGCTGCGCCTGCGCCTTGTAGCGCCAGTAGAGCGTGCGCGGATGCACCGGCGCGCGGCCTTCGAGCACGGGCAGAATGTCCTCGCCGTCGCTCGGGTAGCCGGGATGCGGCGCGGCGCCCGCGGCGGCCAGCAGCGTCGGCAGCCAGTCGGCCGTGATGGTGACCTGCTCCTGCACCTGCGGCCGGATGCGCGCCGGCCAGCGCAGCAGCGTGGGCACGCGCAGCCCGCCTTCGAGCAGTTCGGTCTTCTGTCCGGTGAAGGGCCAGGTCTTGGAGAAGCGTTCGCCGCCGTTGTCGCTGGTGAAGACGACCAGGGTGTCGCTGGCCTGCCCGCTGTCGTCCAGCGCCGCCAGCACCTGCCCCACCGCGGCGTCGAGCGCCTGCACGATCTCGCCGTATTTCCGCAGGTTGCCGCCGTCGTAGTGGAACAGGTCCTTGAGCTGGCGCGAGACCGCCTCGTCGCCCGGCCCCTCCCAGGGCCAGTGCGGCGCGGTGAAGTGCAGCGACAGGAAGAAGGGCCGCCGGCTGTCGCGCCGGTCGCGCACCCAGGCCGAGGCCTCGTCGGCCAGGATCTGGGTGTAGTAGCCGGCGCGCTCCACCGGTGTCTCGCCTTCCCACAGGTCGCGCGGTACGTGCTCGCCGACGCCGGGCTTGTGGGTGAAGTAGTCGACCACGCCGCCGAGGTTGCCGAAGAAGCGGTCGTAGCCGCTCTTCAGCGGCCCGTACTCGGGCGGGCCACCCAGGTGCCACTTGCCGATGAGCGCGGTGTCGTAGCCCGCATCGCGCAGCAGCGAAGGCAGCGTCGGGTGCTCCGGCGGCAGGCCCAGGCCGCTGCCGCCGGTGGCGATCGGCTCCTCCAGCCCGCCGCGCAGGCGGTACTGGTAGCGGCCGGTGATGAGCGCGAAGCGCGTGGCCGAGCAGACGGCCGAGTTGGCGTACGCCTGCGTGAAGCGCACGCCCTGCCCCGCCAGCCGGTCCAGGTGCGGCGTCGCGAAGTCGGTGGCGCCGTAGACGCCGAGGTCGGCCCAGCCGAGGTCGTCGGCCAGGATGAACAGGATGTTGGGCGGCGTGCTCATGAGGTCAGTCCGCCTTGAAGCCCGAGGCGGCGATCACGGGCCGCCATTTCTCGATCTCGGCCACGCGCAGCTGCTCCAGGTACTCCGGCGTGCGCGGATCGGGTTCCAGCGCGAGCTCGGCCAGCTTGCTCCTGACGGCCGGTTCACCCAGGGCCGTGTTCAGCGCGCGATGGAAGGCGGCCACGGCCTCGGGCGGCGTGCCGTGCCGCGCCCAGAAGCTGAACCAGCCGCTGCCCTGGGCCTTGGGGTAGCCCAGTTCGACCAGGGTGGGCACGTCCGGCACGTCGCGGTCGCGCTTGCTGCCGAAGGTGGCGATGATCCGGATCTTGCCGTCCTTGTGCAGCGGCAGCAGTTCGGAAACCGTGGAAACAGCCGAGCTCAACTGCCCGCCCGCCAGGTCGGTCAACAGCGACGAGCCGCCCTTGTAGGCCACGTGCACGATGGACACGTCCGCCGCCTCGCCCAGCAGCAGACCGAAGAAGTGCGGCAGGCTGCCCGCAGCCGGCGAACCGAAATTGGCCTTGTCCGGATGGGCCTTGTACCAGGCGATCAGTTCCTTCGCGTCCTTCGCCGGGTGGTCGGCCGGCACGGCGACGGCGAACTGGAAATGCGCGGCCAGTCCCACCGGCGTGAAGTCCGTTTTCGGGTCGTAGCCCGGCTTGTTGAAGACCAGTTGCGACAGTACCGGCGTGATCAGCGGCGCCAGCAGATAGGTGGCGCCGTCGGCCGGCGCGCGCAGGAATTCCTGTGCCGCGATCTGGCCATTCGCGCCGGTCCGGTAGTCCACCAGCACGTGGTGCTTGGGACCGAGCAGCGGGCCGATCCGATCGGCCAGCACGCGCGCCAGTGCGTCCATGCTCCCGCCCGGGCCGAAGCCGATCAGGATGCGTGACCGTTGCGGCACGGCGGCATCGGACCCGGCCAGCGCACTCAGCGGCGCGATGCCCGCCAGCGCCGCCGCCGCGGTGCCGAGCAGCGCGCGGCGGGAAATGGAAAACGGAAGGTCATGGGTCGTTGGGCTCACAGTTTGACATTCTGGAAACAAGGGCACCCATCGCAAACGAATAAGTACGAAGATTCAAATGAAAAAAACATCTGAGCATACGAGGGGCGGCAGAGGCCCGGCATCACCGGCCAGGGACTTAAGCGAGGACCGGAACCGACTCGTCCTGACATTGCGGTTTGCATGCGAGGCCTTCAAGGAAGTCCCATAGCCGCTGTGCCTGGGCCGCCAGCGGCGCCGGTCGGCGCAACAGCGTCAGGTGCAAGGGAACATCGAATGCCGGACTCCCGGCCCTGACGAGCCGCTTGGCGGCGAGGTCCTCCCGTACCAGCGTCTGCGGCAGCCAGGCCACGCCCAACTTGGAGAGCGCCATGAAGCGCAGCCCCTCGGTCAGGCTCGCGCCGTGATTGCGCTGCAAATTCAGTCCATGGGTCAGCAAGGCGGGCTGCAGTGACCAGCCCAGGTGGCATTCGTCGGCGTAGCCCAGGAAGGAGAGAGGCCGGCTTCCGTTGCTGCCCAGATCGAACAACGGCTGGCCCGCGGCATTGGGTGCAGTCACGGGGACCAGTTGCTCGTCGCCCAACTCCAGCGAAAGATAGTCGCCACCTTCGGGCGACAGGCCCAGCCGCGTGGCGACCGCGTTGCGCTCATCAAGGAGCGCCACCACATAGTCCACCTTGCCCTCGTCAAGCAGGGCCAGGCATTCAGGCAGGTTGTCCGAGTCCACGCTGAACTTGGCATCCTTGAAGTCCTCGTGCAGCCGCGGAATCCAGTCGGGGAAGAAGACAGCCGACATGATGTGCGGCGCGGCAAAGCGGATGCGCCATTGCTCGATGCTGCGGTCTTCCCGGACAGACTTGCGCAGCCCTTCCATGGCGTAGACGACTTCCGTGGCCACTGCGTGCAACCGGTGGCCGGCGTCGGTGACCTCCAGTGCGGTCTTGTGGCGGTCGAAGAGGGGCACGCCCACCCATTGCTCCAGTCCCTGGATGCGCCGGCTCAGACCCGAGACCGAGACGTGGCAGCGTTCGGCCGCCCGGCTGAAGCTCTTGGTCTGACACAGCACGAGAAAGTCCTTGAGCGTGCTCAGGTCTGCCATGTTTTGCGCTTTTCTCAAAATATGATGCGATTCCAAGTGTATCCCGCCAGTCGCGGACCGCCATCGGGCATGCACTGGCTTTTCCGTGCGTCATTGGCAAACATCCTTGCCAAACAGTCGAAGGTGATTGCCTTAATGGACAACAGAATCCGGACATAGCCACTGTTGACCGGATTTGCATATGACGCAAGAGAATACCGAACGCCTGACCGGTGTCCTGGCACCAGTCCTGACTCCGCTCGATGCCAGACTGGCACCGGATAATTTGCGATTTACGCAAATCTGCAAATGGCTGGTGGCACAGGACTGCGGACTTGCCATGTTCGGCACGAATTCCGAAGGCAACTCGCTCTCGGTAGAGGAGCGTATCGATCTGCTCGCCGCAGCGATCGATGCCGGCGTGCCAGCCCATCGCATGCTGCCGGGTACCGGTAGCTGCTCGCTGACCGATGCGGTGCGCCTGACGCGGGCGGCTGTCGGCAGCGGCTGCGCGGGGGTGCTGGCGCTGCCGCCGTTCTACTACAAGACCGTCACGAACGAGGGGCTGTTCGCGTTCTTCAGCGAGGTCATCGAGCGGGTGGGCGATGGCCGCCTGCGCCTGTACCTGTACCACATCCCCCCGGTCGCGCAGGTGGGGTTCTCGCACGCGCTGATCGAACGCCTGCTCAAGCGCTATCCCACCGTGGTGGCCGGAATGAAGGACACCGGCGGCGACTGGGCCTACACCGCCCGGGCGATCGACTTGTTCGCCCCGGAAGGCTTCGGCGTGTTCGCCGGCACGGAAACGATCCTGCTCGACACCCTGCGGCAGGGCGGTGCCGGCTGCATCTCTGCCACCGCCAATGTGAACCCGGGGGCGATCGTCCGGTTGTTCCGGTCCTGGCAGGGCACGGACGCGCAGGCCCAGCAGGATGCGCTCAACGCCATCCGCGCCCGCTTTGCCGCCTATCCGCTGATCCCGGCGATGAAGGCCGCCATTGCCGCCGCGACCGATGACCCCGCCTGGTGCCGCGTGCGCCCGCCACTGGAGCCGCTGGACGCGGCGCAGCAGGCGGCGCTGCGTGCATCGCTGGCGAATGAGTCGTTCGCCATCCACGGGCTATGAACCGCGCGATCACTTTCTACAACCCCTCTTTGAAAGCTACACCATGAAGAACGTGCCGCGTCCGTGCAGGACTGCCGTTGCCTTGCTGTGCCTGTCGCTGGGAACGGCTGCCTGGTCCCAGGGCGCTTCGCCCACGCTGGCGCGGATCGGCGAGCGGGGCCAGATCAATATTGGCCACCGTGAATCGGCCACGCCGTTCTCCTACTTCGACGAGGGCAAGCAGGTGTCCGGCTTTTCGGTGGAGCTGTGCGGCCGCGTCGTCGATGAGGTGAAAAAGGCGCTGGGCAAGGAGGTCAAGGTCAACTACGTACCGATCACCACGGCCAACCGCATCGCCCAGGTGACCAGCGGCGGCATCGACATGGAATGCGGTACCACGACCATCACCCTGGGACGATTGCAGCAGGTGGATTTCTCGATGCCGTTCTGGATCACCGGGACCCAGCTGGCGGTGAAGAAGGGTTCGGGCATCCACGAGGCCGAGGACCTGCGCGGCAAGACGGTGGCGGTACTGCAGGGGTCGAGCAACGAGCGTGCGCTGCAGGCGCTGTCGCAGGCCAAGGGGCTGAATCTGCGCTTCAACTACGTCAAGGACTACGCCGAGGGTTTCCTGTCGCTGGAGACCGGGCGGGTCGATGCGCTGGCCGGCGACGGCACGCCGATCGCGGTGTTCGCCGCCACCAAGGCGCGCAACCCGGCCGGGCTGGAGGTCGTCGGGCGCCTGCTGAGCACCGACCCGTACGGGGTGATGTTCCAGCGCGGCGATGCCGAGTTCCGGGTGCTGGTCAACCGGGCGCTGGCGCGCGCCTTCGCCTCGGGCGAGGCGCAGCGGCTGTTCAACAAGTATTTCGCCCCGGTGGGCCTGGCCTTTGGTGGCGACATGGCCGTGCTCTACCGCGTGCAGTCGCTGCCCGAATGAACAGCGGAAGGGCGTGATGGACTATCGATGGAACTGGGGCCTGTTGGCGACGCAGCCCTACATGGGCTGGCTGGCCACGGGCCTGTTGTGGACGCTGCTCATCAGCGTGGTGGCCTATGCGATCGCCTTGGCCGTGGGGGCTGCTGTCGGCATTGTGCTGACGCTCCCTGGCCGTGGCGCGCGCCGGATCGGGACTTTGTACGTGACGCTGTTCCGGGGCATCCCGCTGCTGGTGCAGCTTTTCCTCTGGTATTACGTGGTGCCGGAAATCCTGCCCGAGGACTGGGGGGCGTGGCTCAAGCGCGGCCTACCGAATCCCGAATACTGGACCACGGCGGTGGGGCTGGGGCTGTTCATGTCTGCACGGATCGCCGAACAGACGAGCGCGGCCATCGAGGCGACCGGCAAAGGGCTGAAGCAAGCGGCACTGGCGCAAGGCATGAGCACGGGCCAAGTCTACCGCCATGTGCTGCTGCCAGTGGGCCTGCGCTACGCGCTGCCGCCGTACACCTCGGAGCTGCTCAACACCGTCAAGAACTCCAGTCTGGCACTGACGATCGGCATGCTTGAACTCACCGGGCAGAGCCGGCAGATCGAGTCCTACACCTTCCACAGCATCGAGGCGTTCACGGCCGCCACGCTGATCTACATGGTGTTGTCGCTGCTGTCCATTTCCGCAGGGCGGCAGATCGAGCAGCGCGCGGTGCTGCCCGGCATGCTGGCCGGGCGCTGAGGGGCATGTGCCATGGAATTCGATTTCGCTGTCATCCCGCGCAACCTGCCTGTGCTTGCCGAGGGCATGATGACCACCCTGCAGCTCACCGCGCTCGCGGTGCTGCTGGGCCTGGCCTGGGGCTGCACGCTGGCGGTGGCGCGGTTGGCGCCGGGCCGGGCGCTGCCGCTGCTGGCCGCCGGCTATGTCAACGCGGTCCGGGCCGTGCCGCTGATCATGGTGATCTTCTGGATCTACTTCCTGCTGCCATTGGTCACGGGCCGGCAGATCGGTGCCTTCAACTCGGTGCTGGTCGCCTTCGTGCTGTTCGAGGGAGCCTATTTCAGCGAGATCATCCGGGCCGGCATCAAGAGCGTCTCGCGTGGTCAGTTGCAGGCGGCACTGGCCACGGGCATGAGCTACCTGCAGGCCATGCGCTACGTCATCCTGCCGCAGGCCATGCGGCGCATGGCCCCCGTGCTGCTGACCCAGTGCATCGCGCTGTTCCAGGATACGTCGCTGGCCTATGTGGTCGGCCTGACCGACTTTCTCACCACCAGCGCGATGGTCGCCAGCCGCGACGGCCGGCTGATCGAACTCTACAGCTTCGTGGCCGTGGTCTATCTCGTCATCTGTGTTGCCGGCGCGGCGTGTGTGAACCGCATTGCACGACGCATTCCCCTCTGAAGTTCCCGTGATCGTTTTCGACAATGTCTCCAAGTGGTATGGCAGCGCCCAGGTGCTGGCCGACTGCAGCCTGCAGGTGGCGGCCGGCGAGGTCGTCGTCGTGTGCGGCCCTTCCGGTTCGGGCAAGAGCACGCTGATCAAGTGCGTGAACGCGCTGGAACCCTACCAGCGCGGTTCGCTCACGGTGCAGGGCATCGAGGTCGGAGCGGCAGGCACCGACGTGCGCCGGCTGCAGCGGCAGGTGGGCATGGTGTTCCAGCATTTCGAGCTGTACCCGCACCTGACGGTGCTGGACAACCTCAACCTGGCGCAGGTCAAGGTGCTGGGGCGCACGGCAGCACAGGCGAGCGCCAGTTCCGGCCGGCTGCTGGAGCGGGTGGGCATGGCCGCGCATGCGCGCAAGTATCCGGGGCAGCTCTCCGGCGGGCAGCAGCAGCGCGTGGCGATCGCCCGGGCGCTGGCCATGGAACCTGCGGTGATGCTGTTCGACGAGCCGACTTCCGCGCTCGATCCCGAGATGATCAAGGAGGTCCTGGACGTCATGACTGATCTGGCCGGCCACGGCATGACGATGCTGTGCGTGACCCACGAGATGGGGTTCGCGCGGCGCGTGGCCAATCGGGTGGTGTTTATGGACGGCGGGCGCATCGTCGAACAGGCCGATGCCCGTGCCTTCTTTGAGGCGCCGTGCAGCGAGCGGGCGCGCGACTTCCTCGCCAAGATCCTCAGCCACTGAAGGGAGAGGGACATGACGATCCAACTCGACAGGCTTCCCGTTCCTTCGGCGCCCGGAGGCGTTTATCGTCCGGTGGTGATCCATGGGGGGATCGCCTATGTCAGTGGCCAGTTGCCAAGGCAGCAGGGTGAAGTTCGTGTAATGGGCCTGGTCGGCCGTGATGTCGATTTGGAGACGGCCCGCTTCGCGGCGCGGCTGTGCGCCATGCAGTGCCTGGCAGCATTGGGGAGGGAACTGGGCGGTCTGGAGCGCGTGGTGCGCCTGCTCAGAGTGACCGGCTACGTGGCCTCCATGCCGGATTTCGTGCAACAGCCCGCGGTGATCGACGGAGCCAGCGAGTTCTTCATGGAGGCCTTGGGCGCGCGTGGCGAACATGCACGCACGGCGGTCAGCACGGCAGCGCTGCCGCGCGGCGCAGCCGTCGAAGTCGAGTTGATCGCCGCAATCAGGGAAGGCGCATGACCGGGAGTTGGCCCGAACTGACGGGTGGCCCGGGCTTCAGCGAGGACGAACTGGAACGCCTGCGGGCGCAGACGCCGGCCTGGGGCCATGACGCCCACTTCGCGCATGGCTCGGCCAGCCAGCCACCGGCGGCGGTCTATGCCGCCTGGGCGCGCTGGCTGGACAGCGAGCGATCCTTGGGATCACGCCGCGCCATGGATGCCGTGGCCGACGAACTGCAGGCCGTCCACAGCAGCGTGGCGCGGCTGATCGCGGCCCAACCCCACCAAATTGCCTTGCAGGATTCGGCCAGCCATGCCTGGTCCACGGCGTTGGCCTCCGTGCTGGCCACCGGGAGCGATGTGCATGTGGTCAGCACGCACGACGAATATGGCTCCAACAGCCTGTGCCTGCTGGCGGCGCGGGGGCGGCTAGGGTTGACAGTGATCTCCGGGCGCGATGCAGAGCAGCCTTTGTCACAGCGTCTGGCCGAGGTCCTGGCGCAGGTGCCGCGCCGCGGCCGCACTGTGGTGTCGCTGTCTGCGGTGCCGACAGCCCATGGGGTGGCGACGGACTTACGCGGTGTGGCGGACGTGGTGAGGCAGCACGATGGGCTGCTGTTCGTCGACGCCAGCCACGCGGTGGGGCAAGTGTCGGTGGATGTGGAAGCGATGGGCTGCGATGTCCTGGTGTTCCCCGCACGCAAGTGGCTGCGCGGCCCCAAGGGCGTGGCGGTTCTCTATGTGTCCGATCGGGCACTGGAACGCCTGGGGATTCCGCTTGGAGTCGATGTCGCCGGGGCTGTCTGGACGGGGCGCGACACGCTGCAGGCCGCTGTGGGCGCGCAACGCTTCGAGGGCCATGAATTCAATCCCGGTCTGCGGCTGGCGCTCAAGGCGGCCTGCGACGAATCTCTGCGGGTTGGACCGCAGCGAATGGCTTGGCAGAACGCGCGGGTTCGGGACGCAATCGTCACGGCGTTGCACGAGCGCCTGGGATGGGAACCACTGGAGGGTGACCATCCTCGCGCCACCGCGCTGATGACCTATGCGCTGCCGGCTGGCGCTGGAGATGGGCAGCCGCTGGTGCGAGCGCTTTGGAAGGCTGGCATCAATGTGTCTGCTGTGGGCATGCAGCATGCGCGTTGGGCGCTGGAAGCGGCAGGCGTTGCTGCCGTGCTGCGGCTGACCCCTCATTTCCTCACCGGCGAGGAGGAGATCGAACGTCTCGTCCAAGCCTTGGGCAGCCGGCGGGCTGCCGGCATCGCGTGAAAGGAGGTTTGGGCCTTGATCTGAACAGCGCCGGACGCGTGACTGAGCGCACGTGGTCCATATCGGTTTTCGTCGCCGGATTTTTCAACAAACAACAGCTGCACGGCAGGGAACGTGCGGTACCAGGAGACAACATGGACATTCTTCTTTTAGACTTTCTGCGCAACGTAGTGGCACGACTGCGCGCCGGCAGACTGGAACAGCTGCTGATGGCGGGACTTCTTGGGGTTCTGTCGTGGCCGCTGACCAGCTATGCCCAGGGCTACCCGTCCAAGCCGATCACCGTAGTCATCCAGTATCCCGTCGGAGGTCCCTCGGACATCCTGGCGCGCGTGGTTGGCCACCGTCTGCAGGCCGCGCTGGGGCAGCCCGTCATCGTCGATGCCCGTAGCGGTGCCGGCGGAACGGTGGGCACCGACTTCGTGGTCAGGGCTAAGCCCGATGGCTACACGCTGCTGCTGTCCGCCAGCGGGCCGCTGTCCATCAGTCCATGGCTGTACAGGAAGCTGCCATACGATCCACTGCGGGATCTGGCGCCGATCGTGCAACTGGCATCCGTTCCCCTGGTACTGGAGGTCAATGACGCGTACCCGGTGCGCAACGTGGCCGAGTTCCTGACCGCGCTCAAGTCCCAGCCAGGCAAGTACTCCTATGGCTCTTCGGGCGCAGGCACGCCGCAACATCTCTCCGCCGCATTGCTGGAATCTCTGGCCGGGGTTCAAGCAGTCCACGTGCCCTACCGGGGGCAGGCACCCATGGCCACGGACCTGATGGGTGGGCAGGTCGATTTCGCCATCGACAGCATGGTGTCGGCCATGCCCAATCTCACGAGCGGAAGACTCAGGCCACTGGCGGTCACCAGCCGGCAACGCTCGGCGCTGTTGCCGGACGTGCCCACCCTGCAGGAAGCTGGCGTGAGCGGCTACGAATCGCTGGCCTGGTACGGCTTGCTGGCCCCGGCCGGGACGCCGCGTCCCATCATCGAACGGCTCAACCGATCGGTGCGGGAGGTTCTGGAACAGCCGGAAGTACGCAAGCGGATCGCCGAACTGGGAAGCCCCGCTGTCCACGACATGCCGGAGGCATTCGGTGCCTTCATCAAAAGTGAGTACGACAAGTGGAAGTCCATCGTCCAGCGTACTGGCGCGACGGCCGATTGACACAACGAAAGGAAAGGCCACGTCCATGAAGATTGTCCGCATCTCGGAAGCCACCATCCCGATCGCGTGCGAGTTGCGCAACGCGCGGGTGGATTTCAGCGAGATCACCGCGAGCATCGTCGCCATCGTCACGGATCAGTTCCGCGACGGCCGGCCGGTGGTGGGCTATGCCTTCAATTCGTTTGGCCGCTATGCGTGCGGCGGTCCACTGAGGGAGCGTTTCATTCCAAGACTGCTGGCCACGCAACAGGCCGACTGGACGGATCCCCTCACCGAACTGCCCGACCCCCAGCGGGCAGTGGCATTGCTGTTGCGCCGGGAGAAAGCCGGCGGCCACGCCGAACGCTCCATAGCGGTGGGCATGCTGGAGGTGGCGCTGTGGGACATCGTGGGGAAACTGCAGGGGTGGCCGCTGTACAAGATCCTGGCGGAACGCTTCGAGGTGCCGGGTGCGGCGCAGCCACGGACACTGCCGTGCTACGCGGGAGGTGGCTTCTACAAGGGGGAGGCCGATCTGGGACGACTGGACGACGAGATCCAGGGCTATCTCGATGCGGGCTACACCGCCGTCAAGATCAAGGCGGGCGGCCTGCCGCTGGGCGAAGACTTACGTCGCATCGAACGAGTGCTGAGACGCCTACAGGCCGGCAGCGATCTCGCGCTAGACGCCAGTTGCGCTTTCGATACCAAGCAGGCTCTGGCGTATGCACAAGCCATTGCCCCCTATGGGTTGCGGTGGCTGGAAGAGCCTTGCGATCCCGAAGATTTCGAGACCTATCGCGCCGTCAGCGAAGCCTATCCCGGCGTGCTTGCCGGGGGAGAGAACCTGTTCTCCAACCAGGAAGTCGAGAATTTCCTGCGCTACGGGCCGGCGGCCGATCGCCTGGTACTGCAGCCCGATCCCCCCCTGGCCTATGGGATTGGCGAGTTCCATCGCATGGTGCAGACCGCCTTGCGCCACGGTGTGCGGCGCGAGCACATCATTCCGCACGGAGGAAATCTGATGTCACTGCACGTGGCTGCGGGCCTGGGGCTTGGAGGCGCGGAGTCATATCCAGGCCTGTTTGGTGCATTCGGTGGCTTTGGCAGGGAGGTCCGGGTTGTCAACGGCTCAGCGAGCTTGCCGGAGAGTCCAGGGATCGGTTTCGAGGAGCAGCCGGACCTTTATCGAATCCTGCGCGAGGCTGCAGACGCTTGATGTCTTTTCCATGAAACTCCCCAGCGTCTTCACCGCTTCAGTATTGATGGCGGATTGGTGTGATTGGGTTCACATCGAGAATGAGGGGCGCATAGCTCGGCACTTTGGGAATGACCTTGTATTTGACGAACAGGCTGGCGGTCTGCTCGAGCGTCGGAACCAGCGCGGCGGTCACGGGCAGAAACTCGCGCGAGGCCGGCGGCACGAAAATCCGGGCCTGCTCGATGGGGAGGCCGCCCAGGCGCGCCCACACCCTGGCGGTGGCCTCCGGATCCCTGGCGGATTGCGCCGCCGATTCGCGCAGCGCCTCGAACACGGCCTTGACCGCTTCGGGGTGGTCCTTGGCAAAGGCCTCGCGCACGATGTAAATCAGGACGTTCTCGGAACCGACGTCGCGACCGCTGACCAGCTTGACACCGCCGCCCTTGGCTTCGGCAGACGCGCCGAACGTGCGCCACGTGGCCAGGGCATCGACCTGCCCGCCGTTGAACGCGGCCAGAGCATCCGCCGGTTCGAAGTAGCTGACCTGCACGTCCTTCAGGCTCAGGCCGGCCTTGTCCAGCGCCTTGAGCAGCACGTGGTGGCCGCTGCCGCCCCGGTCGGTGGCGATCCTGCGGCCTTTGAGGTCGGCCAGCGACTGGATGCCTGCATCCTTCTTGACCCACACGCCCTCGCCATCGAGGTCGGGGGCCTGGTAGCCGAAGATCTTGAAGCGCGAGTTCGACGCCACCGCGGCGGCGTTGGTCGCGGTGGTGAAGGTGATGTCCACCTGTCCGGCGTTGAGCGCGTCCCAGGGCGTGCCACCGTAGGGGCCTTGCCACTTGAGCTGGCTGCCGACCGCCTGCAGGCGGTTTTGCAGCGTGCCGTTGTCGTTGGCGAGGTTGGACGTGGTCAGGCCGCGGATGACGCCGAAGTTGACGTCCACCGCCTGGGCCATCTGGGCGGCGAGGCCGAGGGCTGCGCCCAGCAGCAGGCGCTTGAGCCACATGGCGGAATCCGGGTCGGTTTGTCGAAATGCATGGAACATGATGAATCGTCCTCTCGAATGAAGGGGGCTATTGGGTTATTGAACGGAAGCCGCGGCGAGTGCCTCGACGCGCTGCCAGATGTCGCTGGCAATGGGCAGGAGCCGCTCGGCATCCAGCCGGATGGGGGCGAACACGCCCGCACGCGCCAACAGGTCCGCCGCCCGCTGCTGTTCGCGCAGAAAGCGCTCGTCCGGGCGCGACAGGCCCTCGGCCTGCGGCTGAACTTCGAAACTCCTGCGCAGCGCGGCAGCCCCCACCGGGCTGATCGGCGCAAGCAACTCGGCCGCGCGCGCCGGGTGCTCGCCGATCCAACGGCCCGCCGCATCGAGCGCCGCGATGAGCCGGGCCAGTTGCGGCCCGCTGCCGGCCAGCACGCTGCGGCGCGCGAACACCACGCCGCGATTGCTCCACACCTCCCCCGAGCGCAGCAGCACGCGCAGCGAGGCGTCGTCGATTTCCTCCGGGCGTGCCACCCAGGCATCGACGCTGGCCGTGTCCACGCGGCCCTGCGTCTGGACGTAGGAAACGGGGATGACGCCGTCATAGCCCAAACCGACGGTGTCGAGCGCCAGGGCAAGGAACGACGAATGCCAGGAGCCGACGGCCAGGCCGATGCGCTTGCCCTTGAGGTCGGCCAGGGTCTTGATGGAAGAGTCGGCGGGGACCACCACCGCACCGGAATTCGGGCGCGGCTGCCCGACCGCCAGATAAACAAGCTCCCCACCCTGCGCCTGAATGGTCAGCGGCGGCGTGGCGCCGGTCAGGCCGACGTCGATGCGCCCTTCCTGGAATTGCGCGGGCGTCTGCGTCCCGTGCCCGTACTCGACAAACCGGATGTCCGGAAGCAGCGCCTCGCGCAGGTAGGCCAGTTCGGGCGCGTGCAGCAGCACGGGGCCGGTCGGAGATTGCGGGTGGACGCCCACCTTGACGACTTGAGACTGACTCATTTTCCGGCTCCCAGTCCGTTGACCTGGTTGTTGAACGTGCGCACCTGGCGGTTGGCGGCCTCCTGCAGTGGCTGCACGGGCTTGAGCGGCAGCAGCGGCAGCAACTCGTCGGCCACGCGATGCGCCTCGTCCGGCAGCGGGTGGTGCGACAGAATGAACTTGTCGACGCCAGCCTCGTGGTACTCGATCAGGCGGTCGGCGACTTGCCGCGCCGTGCCCACGAACGCCAGGCTCGAACCGATGCGCAGCAGTCCGTAGCCCGTCCACACATTGGGAGAAATCTCGAGTTCGCGGGCGTGGCGCGGCAGCCTGCCGTCGAGCAGCGACAAGGCGCGCTGCTGTCCCACGGATTGCCCTGCCTTGAGGACCCGGTGCAGGTTGTCCACCGACTCCTGGGTCGCGTACTTGAGCATGGTGTCGGCCTCGGCCCAGGCCTGCTCCTCGGTGTCGCGGATGAGCACATGCGCGGTCATCGCCGTTTCAACGCGGCGGCCGGCGCGCTCGGCGTGCTGGCGGAATTCGCTCAGATGCGCGGCGTGCTTGTCGAGGGGTTCGGCCCAGCTCGCATACACGTCGGCGTGTTTGGCGGCCAGTTCCATCGCCACCGGGGACGAACCGCCCACCCACAGCGGCGGATAGGGCGACTGGATGGCCGGCCCGACGCCGCGCGCGCCGCGGATGTCGAGGTACTTCCCCTTGTGGTCGATCCCTTCGCCAGGCGCGGCGAGCAGCCTGCGCAGCACCCCCAGGTACTCGTCGCCGTGCGCATAGCGCTCGTCGTGCTGCAGATGCACGCCGCCCGCCTCCAGGCCCGCGTGGCCGTTGACGACGTTGATTTCGACCCGGCCCCCCGACAGATGATCGAGCGTGACGGCCTGCTTGGCCAGCAGCGTCGGGGACAGCAGCGAGGGATGCACTGCGATCAAGAAGCGCAGGCGCTCGGTGTGAGCGGCCAGGTGGGCCGAAATGACCCACGGATCCCAGCCACCGCCGGCCCCCGTGGCCACGAGCGCCCCGTGGTAGCCGCCCGAGTCGATGGCCGTGGCCAGCGACTTCAGATAACGCCGGTCGACCGGGCGGGTCTTGTCCGGGTTCCACGGGTATTGCCCGTCCACGTAGAAAATGTACCAATAGACTTCCATGCTGTTTCCTCAATCAGTCATTGCGCATGCGCTTGCCGGGCGCGGCGCAGCGGCTCGGGGTCTATCCAGGCGCCCAGGTCGAATGCTCGGTCGATGAACCCCTGTTCGAGCAGAAAGTCGTGTTGCGACTGCACCGCTGCAACCTTCTCGGGGGTCAGGTCGAGATCGAGGCCGCTGGTGAGGTCCTCACCCCAACTCGCGTCCACCAGGGCTTCGGAGGTCTTGAACTCCTGGGCCATCAGCTGGACGACTTCGCTGCGGTGGCTGCGTGCCCAGTCGCCCGCGCGCAGCAGTTGCAGCAGCACGGCCTGCACCACCTCGGGACGCTCGCGCAGCAGCCGGGCGCTGACGGTCAGGACATCGGGGGTATCGTTGTTGACGCGATCCAGCCGATCGGCCGACAGCGAGCGATCAAAAATGGTGCGCGCCCCAATCAGCCCTTCCAGTTCGACGCCGTAGTGCGCCTGGGTGGCGATAGCGTCCACCTCGCCGCGCATCAGCGGCAGCAGCAGTTCGCGGCGGCGCGCGAAGCCGCGGTCGTTGGTCCACAAATGCCCGTCCGGAGACGGCGTGTCGGCCGCACGGCGGCGGCCACCCACCTGGGACACCTGCTCCACCCATTGCACGTCGTCGAGTCCCAGCCCGGCCGATTTCAGCGCGGCCTCGTAAGTCCGCAAGGTCGAGGCGCGCCAGTAGTCGACGACGTCGTTGTCGTTGCGCTGGATCAGCAGGCGCCTGCCCTTCAGGTCGGCGGGCGTGCGGATGGCGCTTTCACCGAGCACCTGGACCTGCTGGCGCATCGTGACCCAGGAAATCCCGATCAGGCGCGTGTCGGCCCCGCGCGAGCGGGCCCAGATGGGCGGGATATTGCCGCCGTGGCGGAACACGTCCACGTGCTCGTGGGTGAAGTGCGCGGCGCGGATGCGCTCGTCGCGCGAGTCCCCCAGCGAGCAGAAGGCGTAGCGCTGCGGACCATGCAGCGCTTCGACCGCCTGCTGCAGCCATCCCAGCTTGAGCGCGACGGCGAACGGCGTTGGCACGGGGCAGCGCGAGTACCAGACCGCGGCGTCGGCAGCCGCCGCGGGCCGGATTCCGGCAGGAATGGATGACATCAGCGCACCTCCAGTTCGTTCAATCCCAGTTCGGCCAGCAGCCGCGCGCGGGTCCGCTCGAACCACTCGGCGCCGCGCGAGCGTGGGCGGACGGCTGCCAGTTTTTCCTCGAGCGTGATTCGCCCTTCGCTCATCACGAGCACGCGGTCGGCCAGTTGCAATGCCTCGTCCACGTCGTGCGTCACCATGAGGACGGCGGGCTGGTGCCGCCGCCACAGCGAAAGCACCAGCGCGTGCATCCGCAGGCGGGTCAGCGCGTCGAGCGCAGCGAACGGCTCGTCCAGCAGCAGCAGGCGCGGCTCGCGCACCAGCGCGCGGGCCAGCGCCACACGCTGCGCCTCGCCGCCGGACAAGGTCGCGGGCCAGTCGTCCAGCCTGTTCTGCAGCCCCACCTCGGCCAGCGCCGCGCTCGCCTGCTCGCGCTTGCGCGAGACGCCCATCAGCACATTGCGCCACACAGGCCGCCAGGGCAGCAGGCGCGCATCCTGGAACACCACGCCGATGCGGTCGGGCGCCTGCACCGTGCCGCCGTCGGCCTGGTCGAGTTGCGCCAGCAACCGCAGCAGCGTGGACTTGCCGCAGCCGCTGGGGCCGAGCAAGGCGACGAATTCGCCGGGGTGGATGTCCAGGTCGAGACCGCGCAGCACGCTGCGCTCGCCGAAGCGGCGCTCGACCTGGCGCACGCGCACAGGCAGGGCCGCGCGCGCAGCCCCGGGCGCGGACGCGGGCGCGAACGCCGCGCCAGCAAGGGAAGGGGTAGCCAGGCTCATGAACTCACTTTCCTTCGTAGGCGCGCCGCCACCGCAACAGGCGGGCGGCGGCCAGGCGCAGCGCGCCGTCAGCCGCCAGGCCGAGCAGCGCATACGTCACCGCGCAGACGAACAACAGGTCGGTCTGCACGAACTCGCGCGCCTCGGCGACCAGCGCGCCGATGCCCGACGCCGCCTTGGTCAGTTCCGCCGACACCAGCGCGGCCAGCGCCCAGCCGAAACCGATGCGCAGGCCGGTGAGAATCTGCGGCAGCGCGCCAGGCAGAATCACCTCGCGGATGCGCTCCCAGCGCGCCAGCCCCGACACCTTGGCTGCTTCGAGCAAACGCGCGTCCACCGCGCGGATACCGGCAGTGGTGCTCAGATACAGCGGAAAGGTCGCGCCGAATCCCACCAGCAGGACCTTGGCCGCCTCGCCGTTGCTGAACCAGAGGTTGAACAGCGGCGCGAGCGCAAGAAACGGAATGGCGCGCAGCGCCTGCAGCGTGCCGTCCAGCAATTCATCGCCATGCCGCCACAGCCCGGCGCACAGTCCCAGCGCGACGCCCAGGACCGAACCCAGCGCGAAGCCGACGCCCAGGCGCAGGCCGGACACGCCGACGGCGGCGAACAGCTTGCCGTTGGCGATGACATCCACGGCCTGCGCCACCACCGCCCACGGCGTGGGCAGCACCGCCGGGGGCAGCCATCGCAGCGCGCCGACGAGCGACCAGATCAGCAGCGCCAGCAGCGGCCCGGCCCAGCGGCGGTGACGCCAGGCCAGTCGCAGCCAGGCGGCGCGCGAAAAACGGGCCGCACGCAGGCCACCCGGGATGACGGCCGTCCCGCTCATGACGGCAGCACGCCCTTGCGCCAGCGCAGCAGCCGGGCTTCCAGCAGCCGCGCCACAGCGTTGGCTCCGAGGCCGAGCAGCGCGTACAGCGCCAGACACAGCGCCATCACATCGGTCTGCATGAAGGCCCGCGCATCGAACATGAGCGCACCGATGCCGCCGTTGACGTTGATCTGCTCGGCGACGACCAGCGAGATGATGGACAGCGTCAACGCATAGCGCAGCCCCAGCAGCACGGACGCCAGCGCGCCCGGCGCGATGATCTCGCGCACCGTCTCCCACGTTCCCAGGCCGGTGACGCGCGCGACTTCGATCAGGCGGCGGTCGAGTCCTCGTATGCCCTCGTACGTGCCGATGTATACGGGGAACACCGTCGCGAACACCACCAGCGACAACTTGACCGTCTCGCCGATGCCGAACCACGCAATGAACACCGGCCCCAGCGCCACGAACGGGATGGTGCGCAGCATCTGCATGTTGGCATCGATCAGGTTTTCGCCCCAGAGCCAATAACCAGCCAGCACGCCCAGCACGAAACCCAGCGCCGCGCCCAGCACCACCCCGATCAGCGCGCGCCGCAGCGACCACCCGACCGCCTCCAGCAGCGTGCCGTTCTGCAGCAAATCCCACGCAGCCCGCAGGGCAGCCTGCGGTGAAGCCATGACATTCGGGGGAATGATGTCCGCGACCGTCAGCCACTGCCAGGCCGCCAGCAGCAGCACCGGAACCAGCAGCAGCCTGATGGCTCTGGATGGCTCGAAGCGCTTGATTTGAGCTAAAGGATGATGAAAGCCCGTCATTCGTTCACTATAGCGAAATATTATTCATCTATATCGAACGAAAACAGCTATCTTTATCTGTTTAGCTTATATATTTTTCTGATTTGCATGCTAATCTGGCACCATTCTTGAACCCAAGGATCAGCCCCTCGCGCATGGGACGCCAAAGCACAAGACAGCCGAATGCCCTCCTGCCCGCCGATGCGGACCAGGACTTCATTGCCCGCCTGCATCAACTGGCAGGCATTGCGGGCAGCGCCAGCGCGCTGGCGAAAAAAGCGCACATCTCTCCCAGCGGTCTCAGCCGCTACTTCGGCGGGGGCGAACCCTCACGCAAGGTGCTGCTCGCGCTCGCGCAGGCCACCGGCACGTCGGTGCGCTGGCTGGCTTCAGGCACGGGGTCCATGCTCGCGGAGGAGCCTGACAACACCTGGGGCACGCTGCGCAGACTGCCCCTGCTCAGCATGGACGCCCCTTCCGAAGCCATGCCTGCGGGCGACGACACCGACTTCACGGCGCAGGCGTTCTGTTTTCGCTGGCTCGGCAAGAACGGGTTCGACATCGAGAACCTGGTGGCGATGGAAGTGCGCGGCGACAGCATGGCGCCCACCCTCAAGGCAGGCAGCGTGGTCCTGGTCGATCTGACCCGCAAGCAGATCGAGGACGACGGCATCTACCTGATACGCGACACCGGCGTGACCCTGCTGCGCCGCTTGCAGCTTGAAGTCAGCGGTCAGGTCAGGGCCCTGGCCGACAACCCGAGGCACCGGGAATTCACCATTCCGCTCGAAAACATCGAACTGCTCGGCAAGGTTGTGTGGGGCAGCGCGTTCCTGTAGCGGACCGCCGTCGAAGGCCGCACAG
>JASGDG010000077.1:0-4510 GCA_047607325.1 Xenophilus sp.
AACGCCGAGCGCGCGCGCGAGGCGGCGCTGCGCCTGGCGGGCCTGTTCCCGCACCGCTTCTACATCGAGCTGCAGCGCGCCGGCCGGCCGGACGACGAGGCGCACGTGGTCGCCGCCGTGCAGCTGGCCGCGCGGCTGAACCTGCCCGTGGTGGCGACGCACCCGGTGCAGTTCCTGGAGGCCGAGGCGTTCGAGGCCCACGAGGCGCGCGTGTGCATCTCCGAGGGCGAGATCCTGGGCAACCAGCGGCGCGTGCGGCGCTTCACCCGCGAGCAGTACTTCAAGGGCGCGGCCGAGATGGCGCAGCTCTTCGCCGACGTGCCCAGCGCCATCGCCAACACCGTGGAGATCGCCCGGCGCTGCAACCTCACGCTCACGCTGGGCAAGCCGCGGCTGCCGGACTTCCCGATTCCCGAGGGGATGACGATCGACGAGTACTTCCGCGTCGAGTCCTTCAAGGGGCTGGACGAGCGCCTGGTACACCTGTATCCCGATGCGGCGCAGCGCGAGCAGGAGCGCCCGCGCTACGTCGAGCGGCTGGAGTTCGAGATCGGCACCATCCTGAAGATGGGTTTCCCGGGCTACTTCCTGATCGTGGGCGACTTCATCCAGTGGGCCAAGGCCAATGGCTGCCCGGTGGGGCCGGGCCGGGGCTCGGGCGCCGGCTCGCTGGTGGCCTACTCGCTGAAGATCACCGATCTCGACCCGCTCAAGTACAACCTGCTGTTCGAGCGCTTCCTGAACCCGGAGCGGGTGTCGATGCCCGACTTCGACGTCGACTTCTGCCAGGGCAACCGCGACCGCGTCATCGACTACGTGAAGGACAAGTACGGCCGCGACGCGGTGAGCCAGATCGCCACCTTCGGCACCATGGCCGCGCGTGCCGCCATCCGCGACGTCGGGCGCGTGATGGACATGAGCTACACCTTCTGCGACGGCATCAGCAAGCTCATCCCCAACAAGCCGGGCAAGCCCGTCACGCTGCAGTACCCGCCGGCCGACCTGCCGGAAGGCGACAAGGAGAAGTACGCCATCGCCGCCGAGCCGCAGCTGGCCGAGCGCATCGAGAAGGAGGAGGAGGTCAAGTCCCTCGTCGAGATGGCGCAGAAGCTGGAGGGCATGACGCGCAACATCGGCATGCACGCCGGCGGCGTGCTGATCGCGCCGGGCAAGCTGACGGACTTCTGCCCGCTCTACCAGCAGCCGGGCAGCGAATCGGCGGTGAGCCAGTACGACAAGGACGACGTGGAGGCCATCGGCCTGGTGAAGTTCGACTTCCTGGGGCTGGCGACGCTGACGATCCTGGAGATCGCGCGCGAGTTCATCATGAAGCGCCACGCGGGCCGGGAACACTTCGCCTACGAGGACATCCCGCTGGACGACAAGGCCACCTACCGGCTCTTCCAGGACGGCAAGACGGAGGCGGTGTTCCAGTTCGAATCCCGCGGCATGCAGGGCATGCTGCGCGACGCCAAGCCCACCCGGCTGGAGGACCTGATCGCCCTGAACGCGCTGTACCGCCCGGGCCCGATGGACCTGATCCCCAGCTTCGTGGCGCGCAAGCACGGGCGCGAGGAGGTCGAGTACCCGCACCCGGCCGTGGCCGGGATGCTCAGCGAGACCTACGGGATCATGGTCTACCAGGAGCAGGTGATGCAGACCGCGCAGATCCTGGGCGGCTACTCGCTCGGCGGCGCCGACCTGCTGCGCCGCGCGATGGGCAAGAAGAAGGCCGAGGAGATGGCCGAGCACCGCGAGAAGTTCCGCGCCGGCGCGCTGGCCACCCACGGCATCCCGCAGGAAAAAGCCGACGAGATCTTCGACCTGATGGAGAAGTTCGCCGGCTACGGCTTCAACAAGTCGCACGCCGCCGCCTACTCGCTGCTGGCCTACCACACCGGCTGGCTGAAGGTGCACTACACGGCCGAGTTCTACTGCGCCAACATGACGGTGGAAATGGACAACACCGACAAGCTGAAGGTGCTGTTCGAGGACGCGGTCAAGCACTTCGGCATGAGCTTCGAGCCGCCGGACGTGAACCGCGGCCACTACCGCTTCGAGCCGGTGAGCGACAAGGTGATCCGCTACGGCCTGGGCGCCGTCAAGGGCACGGGGCAACTGGCCATCGAGGCGATCGTCAAGGCGCGTGAGGAGGGCGGGGCGTTCAGGAGCCTGTTCGACTTCTGCGCCCGCGTGGACCGCCAGCGCATCAACAAGCGCACGGTGGAGGCGCTGATCAAGGCCGGCGCCTTCGACACCCTGCACGCCGACCGCGCGGTGCTGGTCGCCTCGCTCGACCGCGCCTTCGACTACGCCGCCGCGCAGGAGGCCAATGCGCACCAGGGCGGCCTGTTCGACATGGCCGAGGGCGCGCTGGGCAGCAGCACCGAGGAGCCGCCGCTGGCGCCGGCCGCGCCCTGGGGCGTGAAGGAGCGGCTGACTCAGGAGAAGACGGCGATCGGCTTCTACCTCTCCGGCCACCTGTTCGACGAGGTGGCGCGCGAGGTGCGCCAGTTCGCGCGGCGCAAGATCGACGAGCTGATCGACAGCCGCGAGCCGCAGCTGATCGCCGGCATCGTCTCCGGCGTGCGCGTCATCAACGGCCAGCGCGGCCGGCTGGCGCTGTTCGTGCTGGACGACCGGAGCGGCACCATCGAGGCGGTGGCCGACGAATCGGTGGCCGACGCCATGCGGCTGATCAAGGACGACGAGCTGGTCGTCGTCAGCGGCCGGCTGCAGCCGGGGCGCGGCGGCTTCGAGCCGCGCTTCAACGTGCAGCAGGTGTGGGACCTGGGGCTGGCGCGTTGCCGCTTCGGCAAGTTCCTGCGCGTGGCCGTCAACGGCCGGCTGCCGGACATCGAGCGCATCGTGCGCGACTTCCCGCCGCGGCGCGAGCAGACCGAGGCCGGCGAGGTGCGGCAGGGCCTGCCCGTGCGGCTCGCCATGGCGCGCGCCGGCGCGCAGGTCGAGCTGCAGCTGGGCGAGGTGGCGCGCTTCTTCCCGGCCGACGCGGCGCTGGCGAGCTGGATGGCGCAGGCCGAGGCGGGGCAGGCGGCCATCGTCTATGAATCATGATGCGGTGATGTGACCGCATCATTTCTGAGCTACGATGGGCCCATGCGCACCACCCTGGACATCGACGACGACGTGCTCGAAGCGGCCAAGGAGCTGTCGCGCCGGCAACGTGTCTCCGCCGGACGCGTGATTTCCCTGCTGGCACGCCAGGCCCTCGCCGGAGCTTCCGGTCCGCCACTTCCCGATGCGGGCCGGGTGGCCGGTGGCTTCCGTCCCTTCGCGCCGCGGGGTGTGGTGGTGACGGACGAGGCCATCCACGCGCTGCGCGACGCCGAAGGCGTCTGATGAAGGACATGGCCGCATTGCGCACCCTCTACCCCGAGATCGAGCCTTACGCCAGCGGCATGCTGGAGGTGGGCGACGGCCACAGCCTCTACTGGGAGCGCTGCGGCTCGCCGGGCGCGACGCCGGCGGTCTTCCTGCACGGTGGGCCGGGCGGCGGCCTCTCGCCGGCGCAGCGGCGCCTGTTCGACCCGGCGCGCTACGACGTGCTGCTGTTCGACCAGCGCGGCTGCGGCCGTTCCATCCCGCATGCCTGCCTGGAGGCCAACACCACCTGGCACTTGGTCGAGGACATCGAGCGCCTGCGCACGCTGGCGGGCGTGGAGCGCTGGCTGGTCTTCGGCGGCTCCTGGGGCTCGACGCTGGCGTTGGCCTATGCGCAGAAGCATCCCGAGCGTGTCAGTGCCTTGGTGCTGCGCGGCATCTACACCGTGACGCGGGCCGAGCTGCAGTGGTACTACCAGTTCGGCGTGTCGGAGATGTTCCCCGACAAGTGGGAGCGCTTCCAGGCGCCGATCCCACCGGAAGAGCGCCACGACATGATCGCCGCCTACCGCCGCCGGCTGGTGGGCGGGGACGAGGCCGCGAAGCTGGCCTGCGCCCAGGCCTGGACGATCTGGGAGGGCGAGACCATCACGCTGCTGCCCGACGCGGCCTTCAGCGAACCCTTCCGCGACCCGCACTTCGCGCTGGCCTTCGCGAGCATCGAGAACCACTACTTCACCCACGGCGCCTGGCTGGAGGAGGGGCAGCTGCTGCGCGATGCACACCGCCTCGCCGGCATCCCCGGCGCCATCGTGCACGGCCGCTACGACATGCCGTGCCCGCTGCGCTACGCCTGGGCGCTGCACCAGGCCTGGCCCGAGGCGCAGTTCCACCTGATCGAAGGTGCGGGCCACGCGTATTCCGAGCCCGGCATCCTCGACGCGCTCATCCGCAGCACGGACCGCTTCGCCGTCCAGCCGGTCGGCCGCTGAAAAAGCGCCGGCGTCAGCCGGCCAGCAGGGCGGCGATGCGCCGCAGCGCGGCCGGCGCGTCGGCCTCCAGCAGGGCCGAGCGCGTGAGCATGAGGTTCAGCCGCTGGCCCAGGCCCTCGACCGTCATGCCGGTCGCCGCTTCGCGCACCGCGCCGCGCGCGTCGGGCGGCGCGCAG
>JASGDG010000078.1:0-4794 GCA_047607325.1 Xenophilus sp.
CCGCACCCGCACCCGCACCCGCACCCTCGGCAGCAGCGGATGCCGCCGGTTCACCGACGCCGCCGGCCGCCGCGGCCGCACCGGCCAAGCCGGCCACACCCAAGGTCGCGCCACCGCCCCCTCCCCCGGAGCCGGGCTTCTTCGAACAGCTGCTGGACAACCCGCTCCTCCTGGGCGGCCTCGCCATCGTCCTGCTGCTGCTCGGCTTCCTGGCCTACCGTGCGCGCCGCCGCAAGACCGCCGATGCCGGCGACAGCGCGTTCCCCGAAAGCCGGCTGCCCAGGGACTCCTTCTTCGGCGCCACCGGCGGCGAGTCGGTCGACACCAAGAGCCGCCACAGCAGTTCGATGGCGTCCTCGCTCTCGTACTCGCCCAGCCAGCTCGACGCCGGCGACGTGGACCCGGTCGCCGAGGCGGACGTGTACCTCGCCTACGGCCGCGACCTGCAGGCCGAGGAGATCCTGCGCGAGGCGCTGCGGACCACGCCCGAACGCACGGCCATCCACCTCAAGCTGCTGGAAATCCATACCAAGCGGCGCGACCTGCGGGCCTTCGAGGCGCTGGCCCGGGACGTCCACAAGCTCACCGGCGGCAGCGGCGCCGACTGGAGCCGGGTGATGGACATGGGCCGGGAACTGGACCCGGGCAACCCGCTGTACCAGGGCGGCGCCGCCGCCATGGTGGACGCCGAGAAGCCCCTCCCGCCGGCCGGCGGCGCAGGCACCGCGTCGGCGGCGGCGGCCATCGCCACCGATGCGGCCGCCGCGTTCGCGGAGGCGCGGGCGGCAGAACCGCCACCGCCCTTCGTTCCGTCCGTCGCGCCGCTGGACTTCGACCTGGATCTGGCCAGACCCTCGGGCACGACGCCCCTGGGTGCCGCCAGCACCGGGCCGGCGCCGGTGGATGCCAAGGCGCCCGGCTTGTCCGCCGCACTGCGGGACGCCCCCCACGCAGCGCCCCCGGTGCCCACCCCATCGCCCGCTGCGGCGGCGGTCTACGCGCCGACGGCACGGGCGCCCCTGCCCGGCAGCGGCTTGCTGCCGCCGCTCGACAACGACTTCGACACGGCGCCAGCCGCACTCGAAGCGCCCCGCGCCACGCTGGACGACAACGAGCACACGCATCCGGCCACCCTGCGCGCAGGCCTGCCGGGCGACTCGGGCTTCATCGAGTTCAACCTGAGCACGCTGGCCTCGATCGAGTCGAAGGACGGCGGCGCCACGCGGCCGGGCCGCCTGGAGTCCGCCCCCCGCGGCGGCGAGCCGGACGACGGCGCCGGCGACCACCCGCACGCCATCAAGCTCTCCCTGGCACGTGAGCTCCAGGCCCTGGGTGACACGGAAGGCGCGCGCTCGCTGGTCGAGGAGGTGGCCGGCGAAAGCTCCGGCGACCTGCGCCGGCAGGCGGAGCAGTTGCTGACCCAGCTTCACTGAGCGCGCGCTGGGCCGGGCCCGGCGACAATCCAGGGGCCGCGTCGATCGCCGCGGCCCTTTTCTTTTTCCCTACCCGCCGCGAAAGAACCGAAGCACGATGCGATGGGCGCTCGGCATCCGCTACCACGGCGGCGCCTACGACGGCTGGCAGAGCCAGCCCTCGGGCCGCACCGTGCAGGACCATCTGGAAAAGGCGCTCGCCCGCTTCACCGCCGGCCCGCGCATCGGCACGCTGTGCGCCGGCCGCACCGACGCCGGCGTGCACGGGTGGATGCAGGTGGTGCACTTCGACACCGACGTCGAGCGCGCGCCCTTCTCCTGGGTGCGCGGCACCAACCGCTTCCTGCCGGACGACGTTGCGGTGCAGTGGGCGCACCCGGTGCCGGACGCCTTCCACTGCCGCGCCAGCGCGCTCGGCCGGCGCTACCTCTACGTGCTGGCGCAATCGCCGGTGCGGCCCAGCCTGGACGCGGGGCGGGTCGGCTGGTCGATGCACGCGCTGGACGGCGAGGCGATGCGCGCGGCCGCGGCGCTGCTGCTGGGCGAGCACGACTTCAGCTCCTTCCGCGCCTCGGCCTGCCAGGCGCGCTCGCCGGTCAAGCAGATGCGGCGCATCGAGATCCGCCGCCACGGCGAGGGCGAGCGCTGCCGCTGGCACGTCGAGTTCGAGGCCGACGCCTTCCTGCACCACATGATCCGCAACATCATGGGCTGCCTGGTGCGCATCGGCCAGGGCCATGCGCCGCCGCAATGGATGGCCGAGGTGCTGGCCGCGCGCAGCCGCGACGCCGCCGCGCCCACCTTCGCGCCGGACGGCCTGTACTTCCTCGGCCCGCTCTACGACGCGACGTGGGGCCTGCCCCACGAAGTCACGCTGGGCCGCGCCGCTGCCTATGATGGTCCGCCATGACCGCGCAGCCGCAACACACCCGCATCAAGATCTGCGGCCTGACCCGCGAGCAGGACGTGGATGCCGCCGTGGCCGCCGGCGCCGATGCGATCGGCTTCGTGCTGTACCCGAAGAGCCCGCGCGCCGTCCCGGTGGAGCGCGCGGCCGAACTGGCACAGCGGCTGCCGGCCTTCGTCACGCCGGTGCTGCTGTTCGTGAACGAGGCGCCGGCGATGGCGATGGCGGCCCTGGCCGCCGTGGCCGGCGCCACCGCCCAGTTCCACGGGGATGAATCGCCCGAAGCCTGCTGGGAGGCCAGCGGCGGCGGCCGCCACCGCTTCCTGCGAGCCGCCCGCATTCCGCTCGGGGGGGCCGGCGCGGGCTTCGACCTCGTAGAATTCGCGGCTCGGTTCAACCGCGCCCAGGCCATCCTGCTCGACGCCCAGGTCGAAGGCTATGGCGGTGGCGGCAAGGCATTCGATTGGTCACTTCTTCCACCCGCCGTCGACGCTCACCTCGTCTTGAGTGGTGGGCTCGCACCTGCAAGCGTGGGCGATGGCATTCGCGCACTGCGCACGGTGGGCAGGTCGCTCGCCGTTGACGTGAGTTCCGGCGTCGAATCGGCCAAGGGCATCAAGGACGCCGGAAAGATCCGCGAGTTCGTGGCGGCCGTGCGTGAGGCCGACGCCGCCCACGCCCTCGCCTCCCTTCGCTGACCCTCGCCGCACGGCTGCCTCCGCAGGTGCCGCGCGGCCCCTCGGAGACCTTTCCATGTCCGCTGCTGAACACCCGCTTCCCGACGCCGCCGGCCACTTCGGCCCCTACGGCGGCAGCTTCGTGAGCGAGACGCTCACCCACGCCATCGCCGAACTGCGCGAGGCCTACGCCCGCTACAAGGACGACCCGGCCTTCCAGGCCGAGTTCGCCTACGAACTCAAGCACTTCGTCGGCAGGCCCTCGCCCGTCTACCACGCCGCGCGCACCAGCCGCGAGATCGGCGGCGCGCAGATCTACCTCAAGCGCGAGGACCTCAACCACACCGGCGCCCACAAGATCAACAACGTGATCGGCCAGGCCATGCTGGCGCGCCGCATGGGCAAGCCGCGCATCATCGCCGAGACCGGCGCCGGCCAGCACGGCGTGGCCACCGCCACCATCTGCGCCCGCTACGGGCTGGAGTGCGTGGTCTACATGGGCAGCGAGGACGTCAGGCGCCAGAGCCCGAACGTCTACCGCATGAACCTGCTGGGCGCCACCGTGGTGCCGGTCGAATCCGGCAGCCGCACCCTGAAGGACGCGCTCAACGAGGCGATGCGCGACTGGGTGACCAACGTGGAGAACACCTTCTACATCATCGGCACCGTGGCCGGCCCGCACCCCTACCCGGCGATGGTGCGCGACTTCCAGAGCGTGATCGGCCAGGAATGCATCGAACAGATGCCGGCCATGCTGGACGGCCGCCAGCCCGACGTGGTGGTCGCCTGCGTGGGCGGCGGCAGCAACGCGATGGGCATCTTCCACCCCTACCTGCCCTTCCCCGGCGTGAAGCTGGTGGGCGTGGAAGCGGCCGGCCAGGGCCTGGACAGCGGCAAGCACTCGGCCTCGATCCAGCGCGGCAGCCCCGGCGTGCTGCACGGCAACCGCACCTACATCCTGCAGAACGAAGACGGCCAGATCACCGAGACGCACAGCATCAGCGCCGGCCTGGACTACCCCGGCGTGGGCCCCGAGCACGCCTGGCTGGCCGACACCCAGCGCGCCGAGTACGTCGGCATCACCGACGAGGAGGCGCTGGCCGCCTTCCACCACCTGTGCCGCACCGAGGGCATCATCCCGGCGCTGGAATCCAGCCACGCTTTCGCCCATGCGCTCAAGTTGGCGAAGACCCTGCGGCCCGACCAGTCGATCCTGGTCAACCTCTCCGGCCGCGGCGACAAGGACATCGGCACGGTGGCCGACCTGTCGGGCGTCGATTTCTACGACCGGCCTTCCATGCGCGGCCTGAGCGTGAAGGGGGGCAAGCAATGAGCCGCATCGCCGCCACCTTCGAGAAGCTGCAGGCCGAGGGCCGCAAGGCGCTCATCCCCTACGTCACCGCCGGCTTCCCCTACGCCGACATCACGCCCGAGCTGATGCACGGCATGGTCGCCGCCGGCGCCGACGTGATCGAGCTGGGCGTGCCCTTCTCCGACCCGATGGCCGACGGCCCGGTGATCCAGAAGGCCGGCGAGGCCGCGCTGGCGCTGGGCGTCGGCCTGGCGCAGGTGCTGGCGATGGTCGCCCGGTTCCGCCAGCAGGATGCCGCCACGCCGGTGGTGCTGATGGGCTACGCCAACCCGGTGGAGCGCTACGACCTGAAGCGCGGCGCCGGCGCCTTCGTGCGCGACGCGGCCCAGGCCGGCGTGGACGGCGTGCTGATCGTGGACTACCCGCCCGAGGAATGCGGGGACTTCGCCGCCGCCCTGCGCGCGC
>JASGDG010000079.1:0-17529 GCA_047607325.1 Xenophilus sp.
ACGGCGCTGCGCGCCGCCGCCGCGGCCGGCCCCGCGCCAAGGCCGGCGAGCACCACGCGCGCAGCGGCGATGCCCTGCGGCCGGTACAGCACCAGGCATTTGCCTGCCTTGTCAGGCAGATCGCCCGCCTTGCGCGCGGCCTCGATCAGTTCGCCGGCCGCGCCCCCGGCACGCCCCCCGGCGGAGGGCGACAGCAGCACGATCAGCGCATCCGCTTTCTCGGACGCCGCCTCGGCCAAGCCGAGGGTCTTGAGTTGAAAGTCCATAATCTTCGTTTTTCCCTCAACGATGTTATTCCATTCCTCATTACGCAAGGAGCTGTCGCGCAGCTTCGGCGCGACCCTGGTGGTGCTGATCACGATCGTCATGACGATCATCCTGATCCGCACCCTGGGCCTGGCCGCCAAGGGCAGCGTGAATCCTTCGGAGGTGTTCCTGATCATGGCCTACACCGTGGTCGGCTACATGCCCACCATCCTCAGCCTGGCGCTGTTCGTCGCCATCGTCGGCACGCTCTCGCGCATGTACCGCGACAGCGAGATGGTGATCTGGCTGGCCGGCGGCCAGGGGCTGGCCGACTTCGTGCGGCCGATGTTCCTGTTCGCCTGGCCGGTGCTGCTGCTGATCGCCGCAATGGCCTTCGTCGGCTGGCCCTGGGCCAATTCGCAGACGCAGGGCATGCGCGACCGATACCAGCGCCGGGGCGACATCGACCGCGTCACGCCCGGCCAGTTCCAGGAGTCCTATGGGCGCAACCGGGTGTTCTTCATCGACAAGAACACGGCGGACGGCACCACCGCCTCCAACGTGTTCATCTCTTCCGTCGAGCGCAACCTGCAGATCGTGACCACCGCGCGCAGCGGCACGATGGAAGACATCGACAGGAGCCGCTATGTCGTGCTCAAGGACGGCCAGCGGCTGGAACGCCGCCTCGACAACACGGGCATGAAGATCAGCGAATTCGCCCGCTACGGCGCCAAGGTGGGCAGCGACAAGCCCACCGTCGCCGACCAGACGCCGCCGCGGGCGCGCTCGACGCTGGCGCTGCTGGCCCAGCCCGACGACGCGAACCGCGGCGAACTGGGCTGGCGCATCGGCATGGTGCTGGCCGCCGTCAACTTCGTGCTGCTGGCGCTCACGGTCTCGGGCGTCAATCCGCGGGTGAGCCGCAGCGGCAACCTGCTGTTCGCCCTGTTCGCCTTCGTCGTCTACTACAACCTGCTCAACCTGGGCAACAGCTGGGTGAGCAGCGGCCGCTACGGCCTGGGCGGGTTCATCGCGACCCTGCACGGCGGCGCGCTGCTACTGACGCTGCTGTGGCTGGCCAAGCGGCACAACAACTGGGGCCTGCGCGTCCGCCCCGCCCGCCCGGCTTCTGCATGAAGACGATACGCCGCCTGATCTACTCCGAGGTGCTGCTCGCGGTGGCCTTCGTGAGCCTGGGCTTCCTGTGCCTGTTCTTCTTCTTCGACTTCGTCGACGAGCTGCAATCCGTCACGAAGCCGAACGCCCTCGGCTACGGCGTGCCGCAGGCGCTGGTGTACGTGACGCTGCTGGTGCCCAACCACCTCTACGAGCTGCTGCCCATCACCGTGCTGATCGGCACCATCTTCGTGATGGCGCGCTTCGCCCAGAGTTCGGAATACACCATCCTGCGCACCAGCGGCCTGGGGCCCTGGAGCGCATTGAGCATGCTGCTGATCCTGGGCCTGGGCTTCGTGCTGCTCACCTTCGCGGTGGGCGACTACGCGGCGCCGGCGGCGAACCGGGCCGCGCAATTGCTCAAGACGCGCTACCAGGGCCTGGGAGCCATGACGGGCAACACCGGCGCCTGGCTGCGCGAGAAGCAGGGCGACATGAGCTATGCCGTCAACGTGGCCTCGATGGCGCGCGACGGCACCCTCAAGAGCGTGCACATCTTCGAGTTCGATGCGCGCGGCTTTGTCGCTTCCCAGACCACCTCGGAACTCGCGCGCATCGGCGACGGCCGCTGGACCCTCTACAACGTCGAGAAGGAAACCTACGACACGGCCGACGCCGGTCAGCCGCATGTCGAGCACAGCACCCAGTCCGAACTGCAATGGCCCAGCACGCTGACCACCGACATGGTCTCGGTGGCGCTGCTGCGGCCCGACCGCATGAGCACCATCGATCTGTTCCAGTACACCCGGCACCTCGATGCCAACGGCCAGACCACGCAGCGCTACGCCATCGAGTTCTGGCGCAAGGTGTTCTACCCGATGGCCTGCCTGGTGATGGTGGTGCTGGCCCTGCCCTTCGCCTACCTGCACTTCCGCCAGCGCGGCATCACCAGCTACGTCTTCGTCGGGGTGATGATCGGCATCAGCTTCTTCCTGCTGAACAACGTGTTCGGCTACATGGGCAACCTGCGCGAATGGTGGCCCTGGCTCACGGCGGCCGCGCCGGGGCTGATCTATTCGGTGCTGTCCCTGGCCGCCTTCGGCTGGCTGGTCTTGAGGCGCTGATGGGCGGGTCCGGGATCGTGCTGTTCGCGCACGGCTCGCGCGACGCGCGCTGGCGCGAGCCGGTGGAGGCGGTGGCGCGGCGCGTGGCCGAGCTCGCTCCGCACGCTGCCGTGCGCTGCGCCTACCTGGAACTGGTGGAGCCCGGCCTGCCCCAGGCCGTGGCGGAACTGGCGGCCGGGGGCGTGCGGGCGGTGCGCGTCGTCCCCCTCTTCCTCGGCATGGGCCGGCACCTGCGCCAGGACCTGCCCGGCCTGCTGGACGACCTGCGCCGGACCTGGCCCCGCGTCGCCTTCGAACTGGCGCCCGCGGTGGGCGAATCGCCTGCGCTGATCGACCTGATCGCCCGCCTGGCGCTGCAGGAAAGCAACAGCGGACGCAGCACCCTTTAGACATCGAAGACATAATGATCATCCGAATAATTCGGAAATCAATATGAACCTTCACCAGTTCAAGTTCGTCCAGGAAGCCGTCCGGCGCAACCTGAACCTCACCGAAGCGGCCAAGGCGCTTCATACGTCGCAGCCCGGCGTCTCCAAGGCCATCATCGAACTGGAAGAAGAGCTGGGCGTCGAAATCTTCGCGCGCCACGGCAAGCGCCTCAAGCGCATCACCGAGCCCGGCCAGCATGTGGTGGCCAGCATCGAGCTGATCATGCGCGAGATCGGCAACCTCAAGCGCATCGGCGAGCAGTTCAGCGCCCAGGACAGCGGCACCCTCTCCATCGCCACCACCCACACGCAGGCGCGCTACGTGCTGCCGGTGCCGGTGGTCAAGCTGCGCGAGGCGTATCCCAAGGTCAACGTCAGCCTGCACCAGGGCTCGCCCGACCAGGTGGCGCGCATGGTGATCGACGAAATCGCCGAGATCGGCATCGCCACCGAGTCGCTGGACCACTACACCGAACTCGTCACCCTGCCATGCTACGAATGGCAGCACGTGCTGGTGCTGCCCAAGGAACACCGGCTGGCGACCAAGGAACGCATCTCGCTGGAGGACCTGGCGGCCGAGCCGATCATCACCTACCACCCCTCCTTCACCGGCCGCACGCGCATCGACCAGGCCTTCGCCCAGAAAAAGCTCGCGCCGCGCATCGCGCTGGAGGCGATCGACTCGGATGTGATCAAGACCTACGTGCGGCTCGGCCTGGGCGTGGGCATCGTGGCCGAGATGGCGGTGCAGGGCGAGGTCGACGCCGACCTGCTGGTGCGTCCGATGGGCCAGGTGATCGGCCAGAATCTCGCCCGCGTGGCCTTCAAGCGCGGCGCCTACCTGCGCAACTTTGTCTTCCGCTTCGCCGAACTGCTGTCGGACCGGCTGGACCGCCACCTGATCGCCAAAGCCCTGTCGGGCCAGCACGACGACTACGACCTCTGACACGCCCATGACGACCCCCCCGCGCACGCCCGAGCCCGGCACCCGGCTACCGTCCGTCGGTACCACCATCTTCACCGTCATGTCGGCCCTGGCGGCGGAGAAGAACGCCGTCAACCTGGGCCAGGGCTTCCCGGACTTCGGCTGCGACCCGCGGCTCACGCAGGCCGTCACCGACGCCATGGCCGCCGGCCACAACCAGTACCCGCCGATGCCCGGCGTGCCGGCGCTGCGCGAGGCGATCGCGGCCAAGACCGAAGCGCTGTACGGCCGCCGCTACGACCCGGCTGCCGAGATCACCGTCACCGCCGGCGCCACGCAGGCCATCATCACCGCCGTGCTGGCGCTGGTGCGCCCGGGCGACGAGGTGATCGTGCTGGAGCCCTGCTACGACAGCTACGTGCCCAACGTCGAGCTGGCCGGCGGCAGCGTGGTGCGCGTGCCGCTCACGCCCGGCAGCTTCCGCCCCGACTTCGACCGCATCGCCGCCGCGCTGACGCCGCGCACGCGGCTGATCCTGATCAACACGCCGCACAACCCCAGCGCCACGGTGTGGACGGCCGAGGAGATGCGCCGGTTGGAGGAACTGCTCGCCCCGACCGACGTGTTCGTCGTCAGCGACGAGGTGTACGAGCACATGGTCTACGACGGCGCCCGGCACGAGAGCGTGGCCCGCTTCCCGGGCCTGGCCGCGCGCAGCGTGATCGTCAGCAGCTTCGGCAAGACCTACCACGTCACCGGCTGGAAGGTCGGCTACGTGGCCGCGCCCGCGCCGCTGACGGCCGAGTTCCGCAAGGTGCACCAGTTCAACGTGTTCACCGTCAACACGCCGATGCAGCATGCGCTGGCCGCCTACATGGCCGACCCGGCGCCCTACCTGGAACTACCGGCCTTCTACCAGCGCAAGCGCGATCTCTTCGCCGAGGGCCTGGCGAAGACGCGGCTGAAGCTGCTGCCCAGCCAGGGCAGCTACTTCCAGTGCGCGGACATCTCTGCCGTAAGCACGCTGAACGAGGCCGAGTTCTGCCAATGGCTGACCACCGAGATCGGCGTCGCGGCGATCCCGCTGTCGGCCTTCTACGGCAACGGTTTCGACCAGCGCGTGGTGCGCTTCTGCTTCGCCAAGAAGGACGAGACGCTGCGCGCCGCGCTGGAGCGGTTGACGAAACTCTGACGCGGCGCAGTTGCCCAAGCCACATGCCCCGCATCCCCTCGCCTCCCGGTCCTCCCCTCACCCGCAGGCGCCGGCGCAGCGCGCCTCGCGCACATCCCTGAAGGATGTCGAGCACGTGGTGCTGCTGATGCAGGAGAACCGCTCCTTCGACCACTACTTCGGCACGCTGGCGGGCGTGCGCGGCTTCGGCGAGGCCTTCACCATCTGCGGCGCCTGCCACTGCGCGATGCTGGGGCCGACCTGGCCGAACCGGATGTTCTGGATGACGGGCACGATCGATCCCGACGGCCTGGCCGGCGGGCCGCTCCTTGGCAACCGCAAGATCCCGGGCGGATTCCACTGGACGACCTACGCCGAGCGGCTGGAAAAGGCGGGCATTTCCTGGAAGGCCTACCAACAGAAGGACAACTTCGGGACCAACGTGCTGGCGTACTTCTGGAACTTCATGGAAGCAGCCAGGGGCTCCCCCCTGCACGAGCGCGGCATGGTGCGCGGCCCCGAGGGCCAGTTCGAGCAGGACGCGGCGAACGACCGGCTGCCGGCAGTGTCCTGGATCTTCCCGCCCAGCCACCAGTCGGAGCGACCCGACGTCATGCCCGCTGAAGGCGCCGCCTTCAGCGCCAGCAAGATCGACGCGATCGCCGCCAATCCGCGGGTGTGGGCCAAGACGGTGTTCATCCTGTGCTACGACGAGAACATCAGCGCATGGCGGCGCCGGACCTTCGGCGACCTGACCTCGGCGTTCCGCTTCGACGACCGCATGGCGGGCCCGCCCCGACTGCCGGACGCGACGGACCTGGTCCGGGCGGCCGCCGACGAGGTCGCGCGCCTGCCGCTGCCCATGCTGCCCGACACCCCGCAGTCGATGCCGGTGCAGGCGCGGGGAAGACGCAGGACACGGGCCGCTGCACGCGGCGCCGACGCGGCCGGCGCGGCGCCGACCGCCGAGCGAAGGTGGCCGGCTTGAAGATCGCACGCTGCCTGCCCGTCCATCCCTTCGCGCTGGCGTTCCTGCTGCCGGGCATCGCCTTGCTGGCCATCGCCGCGCTGCTGTTCCACCAGACGCTGGGCTTCCTGGCCCAGGCCTCCACGGTCCGCGGCGAAGTGGTCGCCGTGCAGGTCCAGCACCGCCGCCACGGCCCGGACATGCGGCGCGCCGTGTTCCGCTTCGAAACCGCGGCGGGCGACACGGTGGTCTTCGCGGACAACACCCGCAGCAGCAGCCATTCCTATCGCCGCGGCGATGCCGTGCTCGTCCACTACCGGCCCGACGCGCCGGATCAGGCCCGGGTGGACAGCTTCTTCTCCCTGTGGGGGGCCGGGACCATCCTGAGCGTGCTGGGCGTCGCGCTCTCGGCACCGGGCGCCCTGATGGCCTGGTGGCTGCACCGCGACTGGGCGGCATGGCGGCGCGCCGCCCTGCGCTCCCCCGCAGTCGCACAGGCTCGCCTCAGGCGCAGGTCGAACCGCCGGCGCCCGCCGGACGGGAAGGAGCACCCGTAGCAAAAGCCAAGGCCGTTCAGCGCTGCAGCTGCGCCCACGCCTTGTCCAGCCGCTTGAGCGACACCGGCTGCGGCGTGCGCAGTTCCTGGGCGAAGAAGCTCACCCGCAGTTCCTCCAGCAGCCAGCGGAATTCGAGCATGCGCTCGTCGGTGGCGCCCTTGCGTTCGGCCACCAGGCGCCAGTAGCGCTGCTCCTGCGGCTTCAGCTCGGCCAGGCGCTGCGCGTCGCGCGCCGGGTCGGCGCGCAGCTTGTCCAGGCGCAGCACGATGGCCTTGAGGTAGCGTGCGAAGTGCTGCAGCTGCGGCCAGGGCGTGTCGGCGACGAAGCGCCTGCCGACCAGGCGGTTCAGCTGCTCGGAGGCGTCCCTGACCGCCTCGGACGCGTTCTTCGTGTCCTTGAGCTTGCGCACGGCCACCGCGTACTCGGCCAGGATCGTGCCCGCCAGCCGTGCCACCTCGTGGGCGATCAGCGTCAGGCGCCCGCGCCCCTCCTCGATGCGCCGCTGGAACGCCGCCGCGTCGGCCGGCAGCGGGTCGGCCAGGAAGGCGCGGTCCAGCGCCACGTCGATGATCTGCGCGCGCAGTTCCTCCAGCGTGCCCAGCGGCATGTAGGCCACCGCCATCTTCTGCAGGTCGGGGAGGTTCTTTTCCAGGTACTTGAGCGCGTCCCTCAGCTGCAGCGCCACCAGCCGGCGCAGGCCGGCGCGGTGCCTGGCCGCGGCCGCCTCCGGCTCGTCGAAGACCTCGATCGTCACCGCGTCGCCGGTGTCGACGAGCGCCGGGAAGCCGATCAGCGTCTGCGAACCGCGGCGCACTTCCATCAGTTCCGGCAGTTCGCCGAAGGTCCAGGCCGTGTGGCGCTGGGCGGCGTTGACGGCGGGCATCGCCTTGGCCGGCGCGGGTCCCGGTGTCGGCACGGGGCTCGCCGCGGCCTCCTTGCGCACAGACAGTTCCGCCAGCGCCTGGAAGGCACCGCGCGCCTGCCGCCCCCACTCGCCCTTGAGCGCGCCCAGGTTGCGGCCCATGCCGAGCTGGCGGCCGTGCTCGTCGACCACCCGCAGGTTCATGAACAGGTGCGCCGGCAGCATGCCGAACTTGAAGTCGGCGCGCTTCACATCCAGGCTGGTCGCCTCGCGCACCAGCCTGAGCAGCGCATCGGTCAGCGCGCCGTGGCCGAAGGCCTCGGGCGCGCCCAGCACCCCGGCCAGCCGCGCCGCCGACTCCGGCAGCGGCACGAAGCGCGAGCGCGGCTTCTGCGGCAGGCTCTTGAGCAGCGCCTGGACCTTGTCCTTGAGCATGCCGGGCACCAGCCACTCGCAGCGCTCCTCGCTGACCTGGTTGAGCACGAAGAGGGGCACCGTCACCGTGAGCCCGTCTTTCGCGTCGCCCGGTTCGTGCAGGTAGCTGGCCGCGCAGTCCACGCCGCCCAGCTTCACGGTCGGCGGGAAGGCCTGGGTGGTGATGCCCGCCGCCTGGTGGCGCATCAGCTCGTCCTTGCCCAGGAACAGCAGGCGCGGATTCGCCTTCGAGGCCTCGCGGTACCAGTGCTCGAAGGCCTGGCCGGCGGCGACGTCGGCCGGCACGTGCGCGTCGTAGAAGGCGTAGATCAGCGCATCGTCCACCAGCACGTCCTGGCGGCGCGACTTGTGCTCCAGCCCCTCGACCTCGCGGATCAGTTGGCGGTTGACCGCCAGGAAGGGCAGCCGCGTCTCCCACTCGCCGCCGACCAGCGCCTCGCGGATGAAGATTTCGCGCGCGCCAGCTGGATCGGCCTTGGCGAAGTCCACGCGCCGGCCGCTGTAGACCACCAGCCCATACAGCGTGGCGCGCTCGAAGGCCGCGACGCGCGCCTCCTTCTTCTCCCAGTGCGGGTCGAGCAGCTGCTTCTTCAGCAGGTGCGAGGCCACTTCCTCGATCCATGGCGGCTCGATGGTGGCGATGCCGCGGCCGAACAGGCGCGTGGTCTCCACCAGCTCGGCGGCGACGATCCAGCGGCCGGGCCGCTTGCGCAGGTGCGCACCGGGGTGGCGGTGGAACTTGATGCCGCGGGCGCCCAGGTAGACGTCCTCGTCCTCCATCTTCCAGCCCACGTTGCCAAGCAGGCCGGCCAGCATGGACTTGTGGATGGCCTCGTAGCCGGCGGGCGCCGTGTTCAGCGGCCACTTGTGCTCCGTCACCACCGTGAGCAGCTGCGAATGGATGTCGCGCCACTCGCGCACCCGGCGCACGTTGACGAAGTTCTGACGCAGCAGCTGTTCGTACTGGCGGTTGCTGAGCTTGTGGGTGGGATGCGCCGGGGTGGCGGCAGGCACGGGCGCGGCGGCCGTGCGCTGCGCGATGGGCAGCACCGCCGCGCTGGCCTTCCTCGGCCCCTGCGCCGCCGCCTGCATCTCGCGCGTAGTGCGTGCCACCGGCCAGCCGCCGGGCCGCCCCAAGGCTGGCCGAGCCCCCTCGGGGGGCAGCGACGACGCGAAGCGCGGAGCGTGGGGGCCATGACTGCCGCCGCGCGCGTCGTTGATCCACTTCCACAGCGCCAGGTACCCGCTGAACTCGCTCTTCTCGTCGTCGAACTTGGCGTGTGCCTGGTCGGCCTGCTGCTGCGCCTCCAGCGGGCGGTCGCGCACGTCCTGCACCGACAGGGCCGAGGCGACGACCAGCACCTCCTGCAAGGCGCCGCGCTCGCGTGCCTCCAGGATCATGCGGCCCACGCGCGGGTCCAGCGGCAGCTTGGCCAGCTCGCGACCGATGGGTGTCAGCGCGTTGGTCTCGTCCACCGCGCCCAGCTCGCCCAGCAGCTGGTAGCCGTCGGCGATGGCACGGCCCGAGGGCGCCTCCAGAAAGGGAAAGCGCGCCACGTCGCCCAGGTGCAGCGACTTCATGCGCAGGATCACGCCGGCCAGCGAGGAGCGCAGGATCTCCGGATCCGTGAAGCGCGGCCGGCCGGCGAAGTCCTTCTCGTCGTACAGGCGGATGCAGATGCCGTTGGCCACCCGCCCGCAGCGGCCGGCGCGCTGGTTGGCCGCCGCCTGGCTGACCGGCTCGACCAGCAGCTGCTCGACCTTGCTGCGGAAGGCATAGCGCTTCACCCGCGCGGTGCCGGTGTCGATCACGTAGCGGATGCCCGGCACGGTGAGCGAGGTCTCGGCCACGTTGGTCGCCAGCACGATGCGCCGGCCGGTGTGGCCGTCGAACACGCGGTCCTGCTCGGCCTGCGAGAGACGCGCGAACAGCGGCAGCACCTCGGCGCTGCGCAGCACGGGGTGGTGGGCCAGGTGCTTGCGCAGGTGGTCGGCCGCCTCGCGGATCTCGCGCTCGCCGGGCAGGAAGACCAGGATGTCGCCGGCGGCATTGCCGGCCCACAGCTCGTCCACGCCGCCGGCGATGGCGTCGTTCAGGTCGAACTCCCTCGATTCCTCGAAGGGCCGGTAGCGCGTCTCCACCGGGTAGGTCCGGCCCGAGACGTAGATCACCGGCGCCCTGCCCTTCGCGGAGGCGAAGTGCTCCGCGAAGCGGTCCGCGTCGATGGTGGCCGAGGTGACGATCACCTTCAGGTCGGGCCGGCGCGGCAGGATCTCCTTCAGGTAGCCCAGCAGGAAGTCGATGTTGAGAGACCGCTCGTGCGCCTCGTCGATGATCAGCGTGTCGTAGGCCTTGAGCAGCGGATCGGTCTGCGTCTCGGCCAGCAGGATGCCGTCGGTCATCAGCTTGACCGAGGCCTCGCGCGAGAGGCGGTCCTGGAAGCGCACCTTGTAGCCCACCACCTCGCCCAGCGGCGTGTGCAGTTCCTCGGCGATGCGCTTGGCCACCGAGCTGGCGGCGATGCGCCGCGGCTGGGTGTGGCCGATGAGCCGCCCGCGCCCGCTTGGCGCGTTGATCTTCCCGCGGCCCATGGCGAGCGCGATCTTCGGCAGCTGCGTGGTCTTGCCCGAACCCGTCTCGCCGCACACGATGACCACCTGGTGCACCGCGATGGCGGCCGCGATCTCCGCGCGCTTGCCGGACACCGGCAGCGATTCGGGGAACTCGATGCGCAGGGGGGAACGGGCAGGTGCCGCCGCGGCGGCTTCCGGAAGCTCGGGAGAAGGGGTCATGAAGGGCCGGATTATCCAGGCCGACCCCCGGCCTTCACACGGCAGGGAGCCGGCCCGCACCGCGCGTCGCAGCGCGCCGCCCCGACGCCGCGCGCGCAAGCGCCCTTATTCCGAAAGGCGTCGCCATCGCCCGCCAACCCGCATGGAACCTTGGGAATATGCTTATCCGCATAAAGCGCGAACCAGAAAATCGTTGGAATTCATAAGGGCTCTCCCTACAGTCCCGGTCTCCACCATGAACATCGATCTCCCGCACGTCAATGCCGAATTCGGCCGCAATGCCCAAGGCCTGGTGGACTGGGCCATCGGCCTGGGCCGGCCCGCCATCGTCACCACCAACTTCCGGCCCTTCGAGGCCGTGATCCTGCACCTGGTCACGCGCGCCCGGCCCGACGTGCCGGTGGTCTGGATGGACAACGGCTACAACACCGAGGCCACCTACCGCTTCGCCGACGAACTGACCCGGCTGCTCAAGCTCAACCTGCACATCTACCTGCCGCGCCGCTCGCGCGCGCACCGCGAGGCGGTGGAGGGGCCGGCGCCCGCGCTCCATGATCCGCGCCACGCCGCCTTCACCGAGGAAGTGAAGCTGGAGCCCTTCGCCCGTGCCCTGCGCGAGACCGCGCCGCAGGTCTGGTTCACCGCCCTGCGCGCCACCGACACGGCCGTGCGCGCGCGGATGGACCCGGTCAGCATCAACCCCGACGGGCTGATCAAGGTCGCGCCGCTGCTGCACTGGACGTCCAAGGATCTGCACGCCTACTGCCAGGAACACGGCCTGCCCAACAACTTCGACTACGCGGACCCGACCAAGGCCGAAGAGAACCGCGAATGCGGCTTGCACCTGACGCACTGACCCCCCGCCCCACGCCCGCCCCATGAACGCCCGCACCGAACCCGACGCGCTGCTGCCCCGCGCGATCCACGCCGCGCCGCGCCTGTCCAACGCGCACCTCGACGCCCTGGAAGAAGAGGCCATCTTCATCCTGCGCGAGGTGGCGGCCGCCTTCGAGCGCCCCGCCCTGCTGTTCTCCGGCGGCAAGGACTCGCTGGTGCTGCTCAAGTGCGCCGAGAAGGCCTTCGGCGCCGGCCGGCTGCCCTACCCGCTGCTGATGATCGACACCGGCCACAACTTCCCCGAAGTGACCGCCTTCCGCGACCAGCGCGCGCAGGAACTGGGCGCCGAGCTGATCGTGCGCAGCGTCGAGGACTCGATGAAGCGCGGCACCGTGCGCCTGGCGCACCCCGGCGAATCGCGCAACGTGCACCAGTCGGTCACGCTGCTGGAGGCGATCGAGGAATTCCGCTTCGACGCCCTGATCGGCGGCGCGCGGCGCGACGAGGAGAAGGCCCGCGCCAAGGAGCGCATCTTCTCCCACCGCGACGCCTTCGGCCAATGGCAGCCCAAGGACCAGCGCCCCGAGCTGTGGACGCTGTTCAACACCCGCCTGGCACCGGGCGAGCACTTCCGCGTGTTCCCCATCAGCAACTGGACCGAGCTGGACGTCTGGCAGTACATCGAGCGGGAGCACGTCGAGCTGCCCTCGATCTACTACACGCACAGGCGCGAGGTGGTCGAGCGCCGGGGCCTGCTGGTGCCCGTGACGGACCTGACGCCGCCGAAGGACGGCGAGATCGTCGAGGTGCGCGACGTGCGCTTCCGCACCGTCGGCGACATCACCTGCACCTGCCCGGTGGACAGCCTGGCCGCCGGCGCGGCCGACGTGGTGATCGAGACACTGGCCGCCGAGGTGAGCGAGCGCGGCGCCACGCGCATGGACGACAGGACCTCCGAAGCCTCGATGGAGAAGCGCAAGAAGGACGGGTATTTCTGACACCCACGAACATGACGACGACCGAACAGATCACCGCCGCCAGCACGGCCGGCACCGCCCCCGGCGACACGGGCACCGCCCTGCGCTTCATCACCTGCGGCAGCGTGGACGACGGCAAGAGCACGCTGATCGGCCGCCTGCTGGTGGACAGCAAGTCGGTGCTGCAGGACCAGCTGGCCGGCGTGCAGCGCAGCGGCGAAGCGGACCTCGCCCTGCTGACCGACGGCCTCTCGGCCGAGCGCGAGCAGGGCATCACCATCGACGTGGCGTACCGCTACTTCTCCACCGCCAGGCGCAAGTTCATCATCGGCGACGCGCCCGGCCACGAGCAGTACACCCGCAACATGGTCACGGCCGCCTCCGGCGCCGACGCCGCCGTGGTGCTGGTCGACGCGACCAAGCTGTCCTGGGCGGCCGAGGTCAGCGACGGCGAAGTGGTGAAGAGCGAGCTGCTTGCCCAGACGCGGCGCCACATGCTGCTGGCGCACCTGCTGCGCGTGCAGTCCATCCTGGTCGCGGTGAACAAGCTGGACGCCATCGACGACGCCCAGCTCGCCTTCGAGCGCATCTCCGGCGCGCTGAACGAGTTCGCCGCCGCGGCCGACGTGCGGATCACCGCCATCGTGCCCATCTCCGCCCTGAAGGGCTGGAACGTCGCCAGCCGCCACCGGGACGGCAGCAGCGGCTGGGCCGGCTACGAGGGCCCCGGCCTGCTGGAACTGCTGGAAGACCTGCCCGTCACCGCGCAGGACGAATCCGTGCCCTTCGCCTTCCCGGTGCAGTGGGTCGAGAAATTCTCCGGCTCGGCCGACACCACCCAGGGCCGCCGCATCTTCTGGGGCCGCGTCGCCAGCGGCCACGTGGAGCCCGGCCAGCGCATCGCCATCCTGCCCGGCAACCAGCACGCCACCGTGGCGCGCGTGCTGACGCACGCCCGGCAGGAGCAGGCCGTGCACGCCGGCCACAGCGCCGGCATCGTGCTCGACCGCGAGGTGGACGTCTCGCGCGGCGACTGGCTGCTGGCGCCCGACGCCTTCGAGCCGCAGCGCGAGATCGCGGCCACCGTCGCCTGGCTGGACGACGAGCCGCTGGTGCCCGGCCGCGTCTACTGGGCGCTGCAGGGCCACCGCTGGGTCAAGGCCAAGGTCGCGCGCATCGCGCACCGCCTCGACGTCACCACGCTGGCGGCCGAGCCGGCCGCCGAACTGCCGCCCAACGCCATCGGCGAGGTGGTGCTCGCGCTGCAGCAGCCGCTGGCCGTGCGCCCCTTCACCGAATCACGCGCCCTGGGCTCGCTGGTGCTGGTGGACACCGCCTCGCACCGCACCAGCGCCGCCGTCCTTGTCCGCGCACAGGGCGTGGACAAGCCCTCCGCATAAAATACCGGGTTTCCCCCGACCTGCCTCACCAGCCACAGCGCCATGACCCACGTCGTCTCCGAGAACTGCATCCGCTGCAAATACACCGACTGCGTCGACGTGTGCCCGGTGGACTGCTTCCGCGAGGGGCCCAACATGCTGGTGATCGACCCCGACGAGTGCATCGACTGCGCGGTCTGCATCCCCGAGTGCCCGGCCAACGCCATCTACGCCGAGGAAGACCTGCCGGCCGACCAGATCGCCTTCGTGCAGATCAACGCCGAGCTGGCCCAGGCCGACGGCTGGAAGAGCATCACCAAGCGCAAGGCCGCCCTGCCCGACGCCGACGAGTGGAAGGACAAGCCGGGCAAGCTGGCCGAGCTGATCAAGTAAGCCGCCCTTGCCTCAGCAACCGGCCGCCCCTCTGATCGAGACCGATGCGCTGATCATCGGTGCGGGGCCGGTCGGGCTGTTCCAGGCCTTCCAGCTCGGCCTGCTGGAGATTCCCTGCCACCTCGTCGATGCCCTGCCCCACGCGGGCGGCCAGTGCGTCGAGCTGTACGGCCACAAGCCCATCTACGACATCCCCGGCACGCCGGCCACCACCGGCCGCGGACTGGCCGAGTCGCTGCTGGCGCAGATCGCGCCTTTCCGGATCCCGATGCACCTGGGCGAGCAGGTCGCCACGCTGGCGCGCAAGGCCGACGGCCGTTGGCGCGCGGGCACCTCGGCCGGCACCGTGTTCGTCGCCCGTACCGTGATCGTCGCGGCCGGCGTCGGCGCCTTCGTCCCCAAGAAGCTGGCGATCGACGGCGTGGAACGCTTCGAGGGCACGCGCCTCTTCTACCACCCGGGCTCGATCGAACGCTTCGCCGGCCAGCGCGTGGCCGTGAACGGCGGCGACGACGAGGCGGTGCTGACCGCCCTGGCGCTGGCGGTGGCCGCCCCGGGCGTGACCCTGGTGCACCGGCGCGACGTCTTCCGCGCCGAGGAAGCCAGCCTGGCCCGCCTGCGCGAGCAGATCGCCAGCGGCGCCATCCGGCTGGCCATCGGGCAGCCCACCGCCTTCGACGGCGCCACGCTCACCCTCGACACGCCGGAAGGCGGCGAACAGCGCCTCCCGCTGGATGCGCTGGTCGTCTGCCAGGGCCTCTCGCCGCGCCTGGGGCCGATCGCCGACTGGGACATCGAGCTGCAGCGCAAGCAGATCCCGGTGGACACCGAACGCTTCCAGACGCGCGAGCCCGGCCTCTTCGCGGTGGGCGACATCAACACCTACCCGGGCAAGAAGAAGCTCATCGTCTGCGGCTTCCACGAGGCCACGCTGGCCGCCTGGGGCGTGGCCGACGTCGTCACCGGCGGCAAGCCGCCGCCGCTGCAGTACACCACCACCAGCACGCGGCTGCACGAGCTGCTGGGCGTCGCGGCCGGCCGCCGGTAGGCGCTTCACTACAATCTGTCGTCGCTTCGCCCCGTGCGGAGCGCGCCGCTAGGGGTGTCCGCCGCAGCCGCGACGGACTGAGAGAGTCCCTTCGAACCTGATTGAGGTCATCCTCGCGCAGGGAAGCCGGCCCGGCATGCACTGCCCCATCGCGGGCAGCCGACTCCGCCAACGGGCCAAGCCCACCTGCCATCACTTGCACTGACTGGAGCAAATGCATGGCGCAAGCCCAAGATCCTTCCACCGCCAACGAGGCGCTGACGCCGCTGCCCGACGCCAGCCGCGTGTTCCGCTGGCACGACCACCTCTCGCTGTGGTTCAGCCTCGGCGTCGGCCTGCTGGTGATGCAGATCGGCGCCTACCTGGTGCCGACCGTCGGCACGCGCGATGCCGTCATCGCCATCCTGGCCGGCTCGGCCATCGGCGCCGGGCTGCTGGCCTGGACGGCGCGCCTGGGCTGCGAGACGGGCCTGGCCAGCGCCGGCCTGATGCATGCCGCCTACGGCAGCGCCTTCGCGCGGCTGCCGGTGGTGCTCAACATCGTGCAGCTGGTGGGCTGGACCACCTTCGAGCTGGTGGTGATGCGCGAGGGCACGCAGGCCATCGCCAAGCAGGCGCTGGGGCTGGACCTGGCCGGCAGCGGCGGCGTGCTGGCCGGCACGCTGCTGTGGGGCGCGGTGCTGCTGGCGCTGCTGTCGGGCTCGATGGTGACGCTGGTGCGCCGCTTCGTGGCGCGCATCGGGCTGCCGCTGGTGGTGGTCTCGCTCGTGTGGCTGACCTGGCAGTTCGGCGCGCAGCTCTCGGCCAAGGGCTTCGACGCCTTCTGGCAGCGCACGGGCGACGGCAGCATGGGCCTGTTCAGCGCGATGGACCTGGTGATCGCGATGCCGGTGTCGTGGCTGCCCCTGGTGGCGGACTACGCGCGCCACGGCCGGCGCGCCGGCAACGGCAGGCTGGGCGGCGCCTTCGGCGGCACCTGGGTCGGCTATGCGCTGGCCAACGTGTGGTGCTATGCGCTGGGCGTGATGGTCGCCAGCGTGGCCGAGCCGGGCACCTCGCTGGTCACGGCGCTGCTGCTGGCGCAGGGCGGGCTGATCGCGCTCGGCCTCATCCTCATCGACGAGCTGGACAACGCGTATGGCGACGTCTACTCGGGCTCGGTCTCGGTCCACAGCCTGGCGCCGCGCTGGAGCGTGCGCAAGTGGGGCCTGGCGATGGCCGCGCTGTGCATCGCGCTGGCGCTGGTGCTGCCGATGCACCAGCTCGAACCCTTCCTGCTGATGCTCAGCTCGGTGTTCGTGCCGCTGTACGGCGTGATTCTCGGACGTCTGGGCGGCGCGTCCACTTTCCAGGTCGGCGCGCGGCGCGTGGATTGGTCGGCCGCGCTGGTCTGGATCGGCGGCATCGCGCTGTACCACGCCTGCGCCAAGTGGGCGCCCCAGTGGGGTTCGGCGCTGCCGACGCTGCTCGCGTGCTTCGTGCTGGCGCGCGTCACGCGCCCGGCGGCAGCGGGAGCCGCACCGCTGGCCGGGGCGCAAAGCCGTGGTTGAGCGGGCCGTGTCCGCCGCCGGTGCGCACCTCGGCGCCGGCCTGCATGGCGCCGCGCACGTAGTCGCGCGCCTGGGCCACGGCGGCCGGCAGGTCCAGCCCCAGCGCCAGGCCGCAGGCGATGGCCGAGGACAGCGTGCAGCCGGTGCCGTGCAGGTTGCGGCTGGCGATGCGCGGCGCGCCGAAGCGCTGGCGCGTGCCGTCGGCCCCGGCGAGCAGGTCCACCACCTCGTCGCCCGGCAGGTGCCCGCCCTTGAGCAGCACCGCCGGCGCACCCAGCGCCAGCAGCTCGCCCGCCGCCGCGTCCAGCGCCTCGGGGCCCGCGATGGGGTGCCCCACCAGCAGCGCGGCTTCGTCGAGGTTGGGCGTGACGACGGCGGCGCGCGGGAAGAGTTCGCGCACCATCACCTGCACCGTCTCCTCGGCGATCAGCCGGTCGCCGCTGGTGGCGACCATCACCGGGTCGAGCACGACCTTCTGCAGGCCGTAGTGCCGGATCGCCCAGGCCACCACCTCCACCACCTCGGGCGCGTGCAGCATGCCCAGCTTGACGGCATCGACCCCGATGTCCTCGATGACGGCCTGCAGCTGCGCCTTCAGGAAGTCCGGCGGCACCGCATGGATGCCCGTCACGCCGCGCGTGTTCTGTGCGGTGAGCGCGGTGATGGCCGTCATGCCGTAGCAGCCCAGCGCCGCGAAAGTCTTCAGGTCGGCCTGGATGCC
>JASGDG010000080.1:0-7188 GCA_047607325.1 Xenophilus sp.
CGCGCGTCGCGCAGGTAGGCGGCGCCCTGCTGCGCGGCCACGGCGCGCACCCAGGCGCGGCGCGTGTCGGCGGCCAGTTGCAGCACCTGCTGCGCGGCATCGAGCTTGGCCATCTCGTGCCGCTGTCCGGCCCAGCGCGCCTGCCAGGGCAGGGTGATCAGGCCGATGACGTTGAAGCTGACGAGGCGGTCCAGTTCCAGCGCGCTGCCTTCACGCAGGCGGCTGAACGAGAGCACCGGGTTGGGCAGGCTGGCGGCTTGCACGCGCTCGGCGTCCGAGAGCCGCAGCGTGGCGAAGGCGGCCTGCATGCGCGGACCGTGGGCGAGGGCGATGCGCACGGCGCCTTCGGCATCCAGCGGCCGGGCGAGCAGGGCTTCGACCTGGGCGGTGCCGGCTTCGTCGGGCGCGCGGCGGATCTGCGCCTGGCCGAGCAGCGGGTGGTCGCCGAGGATCCGGCGGACGTCCTGCTCGCCGCCGTCGGGCGAGGGGCTGGCGCAGCCGGCGAGCAGCAGCGCCGCGGCGAGGAGGGCGGGAAGAAGACGCGGCGCGAGCCGGTCGGGGATGGGATTCAAGATGACACTCCTGGAGGCAACACATCGGCGCCGCGGCCTCTCGTGGAGGCGGCAGCGGACGGACTACGGGCAGGCAGGTCAGGAAATGGGCGGCTTGTCGGCCTGTTGCGGCAGTGCGCTGGTGAAGCGCTGGACCGGCGCGTGCAGCCGTACCTGGACGGGCGCGGCTGGGGCCGCGGGCACATCGCCGGCCATCGCGACGGCGTGGCAGAGCTGGCACAGCGAGCACTGCGCGTGGTGCGGGACGCTGTCCGGCGCGTCGCGGCCGGAACGGTGCGCGGGCGCGCCGGCCTCATGGCAATGCGGCATTGCCTCCGAGGCAGCAGCGGCGGCAGACGGGGCTGGCACCGGCACGGACTCCGTCGCCATGGCGCCGCTCATCCAGCCGCGCAGCGGCAGCAGGATGATCGCCAGGACGAGAACGAAGACACGCATGGCCCGGATTCTAGGCGGTGGCGGGCCTCCCGGGCCGTGCCGGCCGGCGGCCTTGCTGTCGCAGAATCACGGCCTGCCGTTCTCTCACCCTCACTTCCTGGAGATCCCCGCCATGCCCACCATCCGCGTCGAGATGTTCGAAGGCCGCACCGTGGAACAGAAGCGCGCCCTGGCCGGCGCCATCACGGAGGCCGTCGTGCGCACCCTCGGCGGCTCGGCCGAGGCGGTCAGCGTGCTGTTCTTCGACGTCGCGCGCCACGACTGGGCCACCGGCGGCCAGCTGTGGAGCGACCGCGGGCAGCAGCCGCAGCAACAGCAACAGCAACAGGCGAAGGCGGGGCCCGGCGGCGCCTGAGCGCCCTCAGGCACGCAGCAGCCGCAGCCCGTTGAACACCACCAGCAGGCTGGCGCCCATGTCGGCGAACACGGCCATCCACAGGGTGGCGCCACCCGTCAGCGCGAGCACGAAGACCACGGCCTTGATGCCCAGGGCGAGCGCGATGTTCTGCCACAGCACGGCATGCGTGCGGCGCGAGAGGCGCACCGTTTCCGCGATGCGGCCGGGGTCGTCGTTCATGAGCACCACGTCGGCCGCCTCCATCGCGATGTCGGTGCCGGCGCCGCCCATGGCGAAGCCGATGTCGGCCTGCGCCAGCGCGGGCGCGTCGTTGATGCCGTCGCCCAGCATGGCGGTGGGGCCGTAGCGGCCGCGCATCTCGCGCACGGCGGCCAGCTTGTCCTCCGGCAGCAGGCCGCCGCGCGCGTCGTCGATGCCGGCCTGCGCGGCGATGGCCTTCGCCGTCGTCGGGTTGTCGCCGGTCAGCATCACGGGCGTGACGCCCAGGCGCTTGAGCGCGTCCACCGCCGCGCGCGAGGCGGGCCGCAGCGTGTCGGCCACGGCGAAAACCGCGCGCACGCCGGACTCGTCGGCCAGCAGGGTGAGGGTGCGGCCCCGCGCCTCGTGCCCGGCCAGCAGCGCCTCGAGTTCGGCGCCGCACTGGCCGCGCTCCTCGATCAGGCGGTGGTTGCCGAGCACCCAGGCCTTGCCGCCGATGCGCCCGCGCACGCCGCGGCCGGGGAGGGCCCCGAAGGCGTCCACCGCCGCCTGTTCGCTGCCCAGTCCCTGGGCGATGGCGTGCGAGACGGGGTGGTCCGAGCGGCCCGCCAGGCTGGCCGCGGCGCGCTGCGCGTCTGCCGCGTCCGCGCCGTTCCAGGCCTGCCAGTGCACCAGCACCGGCCGGCCTTCGGTGAGTGTGCCGGTCTTGTCCAGCGCCACCGCCTTGAGCCGGCGCGCGCCTTCCAGGTGGGTGCCGCCCTTGACGAGGATGCCGCGCCGCGCCGCCGCGGTGAGCCCGCTGACCACGGTGACGGGCGTGGAGATCACCAGCGCGCAGGGGCAGGCGATCACCAGCAGCACCAGCGCTCCGTAGATCGCGTCCGGCCAGGCCCAGCCCAGCAGCGGCGGCGGCAGCAGCGCCACGAGCAGCGCGAGCACGAACACCGCCGGCGTGTAGACCGCGGCGAAGCGCTCGACGAGGCGCTGCGTGGGCGCGCGCGAGGCCTGCGCCCGCTCCACGGCCTGGATGATGCGGTCCAGCGTGGTCTGGCCGGCGGCGGCCGTCACCCGCAGTTGCAGTTCGCCGCCCTGGTTGACGGTGGCGGCGAACACGGCGTCGCCCGGGGCCTTGTCCACCGGGATGCTCTCGCCGGTGACGCTGGCCTGGTCCACCGTGCTGCGGCCGGCGCTGACCGTGCCGTCCAGCGGGATGCGCTCGCCAGGGCGCACGCGCACCGTGTCGCCGACGGCCACCGCGCGCGCGGCGGTGCGCCGCCAGGCGCCGTCCGGCTGCAGCACCTCCGCCTCGTCGGGCGCCAGCGCCATCAGCCCGGCGATGGCGTGGCGCGCGCGGTCGGCGGCCTTGTGCTCGATGAGCTCGGCGAGCGCGTACAGCGCCATCACCATCGCCGCCTCGGGCCACTGGCCAATGAGGAAGGCGCCCGTCACCGCCACCGCCATCAGCGCGTCGATGCCCAGGCGTCCGCGCCGCAGCGAGCGCAGGCCGCTCTGGTAGATGCCGGTGCCGGCCAGCGCGATGGCCGCGGCCGCCAGCGCCATGCCGAGGGCGCGCCAGGCGGCGCTGTCCGGCAGCAGCAGGTGGCTCAGTTCGGCGCCCAGCGCCACGGCCAGCGCGGCGGCGATGCGCGGCGCGCCAGGCAGCGGGCCGTGGTCGTGCCCGTCATCGACGACGCCGTGCGCGTCGCTGTGGCCGTGCCCGGCATGCGCATGGCCGCGGCCGGGCCGCGGGTTCACCGCCGCGCCGCAGCAGCCGTCGCCGCAGGCGGAGGAGGGCAGGGCCTCGGGTGGGCGAGAGGGGGTGGCAGACATGGCGGCGGCGCGTCCTTTCCGGTTGTGCCACCATTGGAAAGGTTGAAGTCACTCCAAGGTCAAGCCATGTCCCCCACCGCCGGCTACCGCATCGGCGAGGCCGCGGCCGCCAGCGGCGTGAGCGCCGCCAACATCCGCTGGTACGAAAAGCAAGGCCTGATCGCGCCGCAGGCCCGCGGCGACAACAGCTACCGCCTCTACAGCGCCGCCGACGTGCACACGCTGCGCTTCATCCGCCTGTGCCGGGCGATGGACATGTCGCTGGACGAGGTGCGCACGCTGCTGGCGCTGGACCTGCGCAGCAAGGCCGACTGCGCCGCCGCCTGTGTGGCGCTGGACGCGCACCTGGGCCACGTGCGCGAGCGCCTGCGCGAGCTGCGGGCGCTGGAGAAGGACCTGCTGGCGCTGCGCGACTGCTGCGACGGCAGGGGCCCGCGCTGCCGCATCATCGAGACGCTGCATGCGCGCGCCGATGCGCCGCTGTCCCGGGGCGGGCGCGGCACGCCGGCGACGCGGCACGTGTAGCCGGCAGCGGGTCCGCGGTCCGCTGGAGCCACTCACGCTCCCAGAGTCATCCCTTTCGGGTTCCTCGACGGCACGCGATAGCGTGCGGCTGCTCCATGTGCAACCGTGCGGCGGCGCGGGCGACGTGCAATTCTTCGGCGACGGTCAGGAAGCTGCGAAGGTGTCGACGTTCCAACGCATGTCCTCGCATTTCAAGCACCGGTCACCCGCTTATGGATGATCCGGTCAATCAATCCCCATTCCAGTGCTTCTTCCGCCGTCATGAAACGATCACGATCGAGTGCGCGCTCCACCTCTTCATAGGTGCGCCCGCAGTGCTCGGAATACAGCCTTGTCATGCGGTGCTTGGTTTTCTGGATTTCCTCGGCATGGATGAAAATGTCCGATGCCTGCCCCTGAACGCCCCCGGACGGCTGGTGAACAAGCAGACTCGCGTTGGGGAGTGCCACACGCTCTCCTGGTTCACCTGCCATCAGCAGGAATGAGCCCATCGAGCGGGCCGTTCCCATGCACAGCGTATGCACTGGCGCTTTGATGAACTGCATGGTGTCGTACATCGCCAGGCCGCTGGTGATGACCCCGCCGGGAGAATTGATGTAAAGATGAATCGGCTTCTCCGGGCTTTCAGACTCCAGAAAAAGAAGTTGCGCGCAAACCAATGCGGATACCGTATCGTTGACTTCTCCGTTCAAGAAGATGATGCGCTCGCGCAGAAGTCGCGAATAGATGTCGAAGGAACGCTCGCCCCTGCTGGACTGCTCGATGACCATGGGGACGAGTTGCATCGCTTCGCGCATGGCGGACCCCTTTCTTTTTCAGCCTGCCTGGTGCTGACCCGAAGCGTCAGGCGGCGTGCATCAGATAAGGGGCGTCGTCGTTCGCCGCGTCTGGCGGGTGGCTCTGGATCCGGGCGTCTGTGAGGCGATGGATGACTTTCAGCAAGGTGCCGCCGACCGCATGGGGGATGACCTGAAAAGTCACCACGCTTTCCAGAAAGGGGGGCGCGTCGTCCCGGATTCTGTATTGGACTTCTTCATTTCGCTTCGAAGCAACGGGCTCGGCATCGGCCAAGGCATCGCTTGGCAGCCATTTTTCGCGAAATGCAGGGATGGTCATTGCCCGCCAAACTTTCTCGGGTGGCGCGTCAAGTTCGTATTCGAGCACCAGTTCCTGGGTGGGCTCTTCGGTCTCTTGGTCGCTCATTGATCCATGTCCTTCAGCAAAACCTTCAGGGCGTCGATCCGTTCAGGCCAGTAGGCGCGATATTTGGCCAGCCATCCTGCGATGAGCGCCAAGCCATCAGGATCGACCTCATAGTTCACGAAACGACCCTGTCGTTCTTCACGCACCAGCTTGGCATTGCGCAGCACGGACAAGTGCTGGGACATGGCTGATTGGCTGATCTGCATGCCGACCCGGAGAGCGCTGGCGTTCATGCCGCCGGCCGCCAGCTTCCCGAAGATCGTGCGGCGGGTCGGGTCTGCCAGCGCCCGGAAGATGTCGTTCTCGATCATGCACGAAACATTAGTGCATACTTATGTTTCGTGCAATCCGGGCATCGGCGTCAGCGCTCCAGCGCCGGGGCCATTCGACTGAAAGCCCGCGCTGCCGGACGATCTCCCACGACGCCCCGCCTCCGCTCACCGTGGCGGCAAGCTGCTGCCCAGCCGTGATTCGATCGTCACGGCACGAGGCCGAGTCCCTTGCGTGCCCGCAAGCCGGGCTGGCCATGCAGGCACGCTTGACGCATGCTCAGTCCCGCCTCGGCCGGCGCAGCGTGAAGCTTTCGAACGCAGCGATCCGGCCGTCCGGACCCAGGACGTCGTAATAGGTCACCTTGATGGTGGTGAAGTCGCCGGGGTGGGCGCCTGGGTCGAGATCGAAGGCGGCGAAGCCGTAGGCGCGTGCGGCGTTGCGCACGGCCGACCAGGGCGCTTCCTCCGTCACGTAGATCGGCGCGCGCTTGCCGGTGGCGGGGTTCCTGTCGCCCACGCCCGTGATCACCCGGCAGCAGGGCGGATCGAAGAAGAGCTGGTTGGAGGGCGCCGACGTGCCGCCGCCCCCGATCACCATGTGCACCGTGCCCTGGGTGGTGTCGATCACGTCGGTGGCCGTGCCTGCCGGGATCGGCGTCAGCGTGGCGTTGTTCTGCCGGCCGCGCAGGGGATGGGAGCGCTCGTAATGGTGCTCGTGGCCGCAGACCACGAGATCCACGCCATGCTTGTCGAACAGCGGCAGCCATTCCTCGCGGATGCCGAGGTCGGCGCCGTTGAACTTGTCGGCGGTGGACACGGCGACCTGGTGCATGCACACCACCAGCCAGTCGATGCGCTTGTCGGCGCGGGCCGCGGCCAGCTCCTTGTCGAGCCATGCCTTCTGGGCGCCGTTGGAATAGCCGCGCACGTAGGAGTCGCCGCCGTCCTGGTAGGCCACGTCGTCATTGGCGATGGCGACCACGCGCACCGAGCCGGCGGTGAAGGCGTACCACAGGCCTTGCGTCGCGTCGGTCTGCCCCTCGGCCGGCGGCAGCGAGAAATAGGTCTGGTAGGCCTGGTAGCCGATCGGCCCGTTGCCCAGTTCGTTCTCGTGGTTGCCGGGCGAGGGCATCCAGGGGCGGTTGCGCGCGCTGCGGGTGTTGTTGTTCCAGAAATCCCACCAGGTGCGCACGCGGTCTTGGGCGAGGTTGGCGTAGCACAGGTCCCCGTTGAAAAGGTGGAACAGGGGGCGCAGGCGCTCGACGCCGAGCACGGTGTCGCCCGCGGCGGGCGAGCCGAGGTTGTCGTTGACGTAGGTGGGCCCCTTGAGCGTCACGCCCGCCGGCGGGGTGAGGAGCTTGCCCAGGGTGGGCGTGCCCTGGTCGCCGAAGCTGGTGAAGGTGAGCGGCCGGCGCCCGCGCGGCGCGGTGCGGAAGGTGCCGAACTGCGGCTCGGCGCCGTCGTGCAGCGCGGCGTAGAGATAGGCCGCGTCGGCATCGAGCCCGCGCACCCTGGCGTGCCAGGCATGGACGGTCTGCTGGGACTTGGCATCGACGTAGCTGGATTCGCCGGCCGCCACGGTCTGTTCCAGCCTGCCGTCGAGCCGGCCGATCAGCACGCGCGGCCGCCTGACCGGCTGCAGCGTGTGCCAGGACACCACCATCTCGGCTGATGCGTCGGCGCCGAACTGCAGGTGCAGGCCGGCGACGGGCGGCGTCGCCACCGGGTCCGCCGCGCCGGTGCGGGCGGCGGCGGGCGCCGCCGCCTCGGCATCGGCGTGCGAGGCCGCCAGCAG
>JASGDG010000081.1:0-3263 GCA_047607325.1 Xenophilus sp.
ACGCCGATGAAGAGGGCCGCCGCGCCGGCCGGGTCGCGCACCTGCGCGGCCGGCAGCGCGGCGCATTCGCCGCGCACCGCCAGCCAGGCGCTCAGCGCCTCGGCCACCTTGCCCCCCACGGGCACGCCGCGGCGCTTGCCGCCCTTGCCCAGCACGCTGGCTTCGCCGGCATCGAGGTCGACCCAGCCCTTCGCGTCCCTGCCGGGCCGCAGGTCCAGCCCCACCAGCTCGCTCACGCGCAGGCCGCAGCCGTAGAGCAGTTCGACGACGGCGGCGTCGCGCGCCGCGGTCCACGGGTCGGCCCCGGCATCGCGGTGGTCTGCCAGGCGCATGGCGTCGTCCACCGCCAGGGCCTTGGGCAGCGGGCGGCCGGCCTTGGGGGCGTGCACGTCCTGCACCGGGTTGGCGGCCACCCGGCCCTCGTGGCCCAGCCAGCGGTAGAAGCTGCGCCAGCACGACAGCACCAGCGCGATGCCGCGCGGCGCGTGGCCTGCCGCGTGCAGCTGGGTCATCCAGCGCCGCACCTGGGCCGGCTGCACCTGCGCCAGCGCGGTGCCGGCCTCCCGGGCGCGCCGCGCCAGGTCGGCCAGGTGCACGGCGTACAGCTCGACGGTGCGCCCGGCCAGCCGGCGCTGCACGCGCTGGTGTTCCAGGTAGCGCTCGATCAGCGCAACGTCTTCGGCGTCAGAGGCTGCCATGCAAGGCATTGTGGACGATGGCCAGCGGCTCGCGCAGCAGCGCCTGCACGGCGCGCCAGGCGCTGCGGCGGCAGGCCACGGGCGCGGCCGCGTACTGCACGTCGAAGGCGCGCTCGAAGCCGCTGGCGCGGGCCAGCCGCTCGGTGCGCCACAGGTGGCCGGGCTCGGTGACGATGATCACGCTGCGCGCGCCCGCCTCCACCAGCAGCGGCCAGGACAGGCGCAGGTTCTCGCGGGTGGACTGGGAGGCGCGCTCGCGCAGCACGGCGCCGGTGTAGCCGGCGGCGCGGGCCAGGGACTCCATTTCATCGGCTTCGATGCGGCCGTCCTCGCTGTCCTCGCCGCCGCTCATCACGAGCCGCCGCACGGCGCCGGTCCGCGCCAGAGCCACGGCGGCCTGCACGCGCGAGGCCAGGCAGGGGTTGGGTTCGCCGTCGAGCCAGGCGCGGTTGCCGAGGACCAGCGCGGCATCGGCGGGCCGCGCCGGCGGGCGGGCCCGCACCGCCTCGCCATGGCGCCAGGCCATCGCGGCCAGAACGCCCCAGCCCAGCAGCGCCAGGGCCAGCAGCAGCGCGGCGGCCCGGCGCGGCTTCAAGCGCGCAGCCGCGTGAGCGCGGCGGCGGCGAGCTGCGCGATGCGCTCCAGGAAGTCGGTCCCCATGTCGGCGTGGTAGCGCTGGGCGTCGGGCGAGGCCAGCACCAGCAGGCCGAAGGCGCCCTGCCCGGGCTCGGCGCGCAGCGGCACCAGCGCCAGCGACACGGCCTGCTGCGGGTCGTTGAGCCAGGAGGCCGCCTCGAAACCGGAGTTCAGGCCCACGTAGGGCGTGGTCAGCGATTCGGTGAGGGCCTTGAGGTCGTCGCTGACGTTCTGCGCATAGCCCTCCCCGGCGTAGGCCGGGTCCAGGTCCCACAGCTTGATGCCGGTCTGCGGCACCATGAACTGCGTGTGCAGGCCGTTGATGATCTCCCACGGCAGGCCGCGCGGGTCGCGCCAGGTGAGCAAGCCGCGCGTCCAGCGCTGCAGGCGGTCGGCCGCGACGACGTTCTCGGTGCCGGCGCGCACCATCTCGATGATGCGCTGCTCCAGCGCCTTGATCTTCTCGCGCAGCATCTCGGCCTGCCGCTCCTGCAGGCTGACCGCACGCTGGCCGTGCGGGCTGGTCAGCTGCACCTGGGCCAGCAGCTGCGCATGGCGCTCGAAGAAATCGGGCGTGTTGACCAGGTAGTTGGCGATGTCGTCTTCGGTGATGGGGTTCATGGCGCGGAAAAGGACGGATGGGCTGGTCAGATGTTTTCGGGCACGTCGATCTCGCCGGAGAAGACGGTGACGGCAGGGCCGGTCATGAAAACGGCGTCGGACGCGCCGCCGGCCCATTCGATGCTGAGGATGCCGCCGCGCGTCTCGACGTCGACGCGGCGCTCGAAGCGGCCCAGGCGGATGCCCGCCACCACCGCCGCGCAGGCGCCGGTGCCGCAGGCCAGCGTCTCGCCGGCGCCGCGCTCGTGCACGCGCAGCCGCGCGTGGCTGCGGTCCACCACCTGCAGGAAGCCGGCGTTCACGCGCTGCGGGAAGCGCGGGTGGTGCTCGATCAGCGGGCCCTGCCGGGCCACCGGCGCGGTCTCGATGTCGTCCACCACCTGCACCGCGTGCGGGTTGCCCATGGACAGCACGGCCACGGGCACGATCGCGTCCCCGGCCCCGGTGGACAGGGCCAGGTGCCAGGTCTGCCAGCCGCCCTCGGGCCGCGGGTCCAGCCCGGCGGTGTCGAAGGGCACCCGCGCCGGCTCGAAGACGGGCGCCCCCATGTCGACGGTGACGCGGCCGTCGGCGTTCATGCGCGGCGCGATGACGCCGGAGAGCGTCTGCACCCGCACCACGTCCTTGCCGGTCAGCCCCTGCTCGCGCACGAAGCGCAGGAAGCAGCGCGCGCCGTTGCCGCACTGCTCGACCTCGCCGCCGTCGGCGTTGTGGATGACGTACTGGAAGTCGACGCCCTCGGCCGGGGCCGGCCGCACGCCGAGGATCTGGTCCGCGCCGACGCCGAAGTGCCGGTCGGCCAGGAAGCGGTACTGCCCGGGCGACAGGCCCAGCGGGCCCTTCGTCTCGTCGAGCACGACGAAGTCGTTGCCCGCGCCCTGCATCTTGGTGAAGCGGATTCGCATGGCGGGATTATCCGGCGCCCGGCAGACCCTCCAGCAGCACGCCGCCGCGCGCCACCACCTGTCCGCCCGCCACCACCAGCCGCCGCGGCGGCCGCGCCACCACGGCGTGCGCGACGGTCTGCGCATCGAGCAGCACCAGGTCGGCCCGGTCGCCGGGCGCCAGGCCGTGGCCGCCGAAGCCGCAGGCCCGCGCGCCGGCGCGCGTCACGCAGTCGAGCGCCACGTCGATCTCGTCGTCGCGGCGCAGGTTGTAGCGCAGGCCGATGAGCATGGCGCGCTCCAGCATGTCGGGCGTGCCGTAGGGCGTCCAGGTGTCGCGGATGCCGTCGTTGCCGCCGGCCACGGTGATGCCCGCGGCGCGGCAGGCCGCCAGCGGCGGCACCGGCCGCGCGGGCGGCGCGCT
>JASGDG010000082.1:0-20857 GCA_047607325.1 Xenophilus sp.
CGGCGCGCTCCACCTCGGCCAGCGCCGCGTCGGCAGCGCCGTCGCGCCACCCGGCGGCATGCATGGAGGCGCGCAGCGCGGCCACCGAGTGGCCGGCGGCCAGCTGGACGACGATCCATTCGCGCAGTTCGGGGCTGATGGGCTGCATGGCATCAGGGCGCCGCTTTTCGCCGGAACACCAGGCGTTCGGGTGCCGACGCATCGGGCGCGAAAGCGTAGCCTTCCAGGTCGAAGCCCTCCAGCCGGCGCGGCGTGCCGGCCCCGTGCTGGACGGCCCAGCGCGCCATCAGGCCGCGGGCGCGCTTGGCGAAGAAGCTGATGATCTTGTACCGGCCGTTCTTCCAGTCCTCGAACTGGCACTCGACCACGCGCGCCTTCAGCGCCCGGCGGTCGACGGCTCGGAAGTACTCCTGCGAAGCGAGGTTGACGATCACCGGCGAGGCGTCGGCGGCCGCGCGCTCGTTCAGGTACTCGGCGATGCGGTCGCCCCAGAAGGCGTACAGGTCCTTGCCATGGCGGTTGGCCAGCGGCGTGCCCATCTCCAGGCGGTAGGGCTGCAGCCGGTCCAGCGGGCGCAGCACGCCGTACAGGCCGCTCAGGATGACCAGGTGATCCTGCGCCCAGGCCAGCTGCGCGGGCGTGAGCGTCCTGGCCTGCAGGCCGCCGTACACGTCGCCGTCGAAGGCCAGTGCGGCGGGCCGGGCGTTGGACTCGGTGCCGCGCGGCGTCCAGGCGGCGTAGCGGGCCACGTTGAGCGCGGCCAGCTTGTCCGACAGGTGCATCAGTTCGGCCACCTGCTGGGGCGACTTCTCGCGCATCAGGCGGATCAGCTCGGCCGCCGGCCCGCGGGGCCCCTCGAACACCGGCTGCGTGGCCTCGATGCCGGCGGGCAGAGGCGACTCGTAGTCCAGCGACTTGGCGGGCGAGAGCAGAAAGAGCATCGCGGGATTATCACCAGCGGAATGCAGCGGCACCCCTCTCGATAAAATCTCGCGTTTCCCCCGATTCCCTGCGCGGCGCGGCCTGCGGCGGCGCCCGTCCCTTCACGCCATGAGCGACACCCCTGCCCAACCCGGCCTCCAGAGCCTCGCCAAGTCCTTCGAACCCGCCGCCATCGAGGCGCACTGGGGCCCCGAGTGGGAGCGCCGCGGCTACGCGCGGGCGGGCTTCCGCGGCACGCAGCAGCCACAGGCGGGCGCGCCCTCCTTCGCCATCCAGCTGCCGCCGCCCAACGTGACAGGCACGCTGCACATGGGGCACGCCTTCAACCAGACCATCATGGACAGCCTGACGCGCTACCACCGCATGGCGGGCGCGAACACGCTGTGGGTGCCGGGCACCGACCACGCCGGCATCGCCACGCAGATCGTGGTGGAGCGCCAGCTGCAGGGCCAGGGCCAGAGCCGCCACGACCTGGGCCGCAAGAACTTCGTCGCCCGCGTGTGGGAATGGAAGCAGCAGTCGGGCAACACCATCACGAACCAGATGCGCCGCCTGGGCGACACGGTGGACTGGAGCCGCGAGTACTTCACCATGGACGAGAAGCTCTCGAAGGTGGTGACCGAGACCTTCGTGCGCCTGCACGAGGAGGGCCTGATCTACCGCGGCAAGCGCCTGGTCAACTGGGACCCGGAGCTCAAGAGCGCGGTGAGCGACCTGGAGGTGGAGAGCGAGGAGGAGGACGGCTTCCTCTGGCACATCGCCTACCCGCTGGAGGACGGCTCGGGCTCGCTGACGGTAGCGACCACGCGGCCCGAGACCCTGCTGGGCGACGTGGCGGTGATGGTGCACCCGGAGGACGAGCGCTACACCGCCCTCATCGGCAGGAACGTGAAGCTGCCGCTGGTCGACCGCTTCATCCCCGTGATCGCCGACGACTACGTGGACCGCGCGTTCGGCACCGGCGTGGTGAAGGTCACGCCCGCGCACGACCACAACGACTACGCCGTCGGCCAGCGCCACGGCCTGCCGGTCATCGGCGTGCTGACGCTCGACGCGAAGATCAACGAGAACGCGCCGGAGAAGTACCGCGGCATGGACCGCTTCGCCGCCCGCAAGGCGGTGGTGGCCGACCTGGAGGCGCAGGGCCTGCTGGTCGAGACGAAGAAGCACAGGCTCATGGTCCCGCGCTGCGCGCGCACCGGCCAGGTGGTCGAGCCGATGCTGACCGACCAGTGGTTCGTCGCGATGAATAAGGCCCCCACGCTCCCCGCTTCGCGTGGTTCGCTGCCCCCCGAGGGGGCCGGCCCCGGCTTGGGGCGGCCCGGCGCCGGGGCGCCCGACGCCAAGGGCAAGAGCATCGCCCAGAAGGCCATCGACGCGGTGCAGAGCGGCCAGGTGCGCTTCGTGCCCGGCAACTGGATCAACACCTACAACCAGTGGATGAACCACATCCAGGACTGGTGCATCAGCCGCCAGCTCTGGTGGGGCCACCAGATCCCCGCCTGGTACGACGAGGACGGCCGCGTCTATGTCGCGCGCGACGAGGCCGAGGCCCAGGCCCAGGCGCCCGGCAAGACGCTCAGGCGCGACGAGGACGTGCTCGACACCTGGTTCTCCGCCGCACAGGTCCCCTTCTCCTCGCTCGGCTGGCCCAACCAGACGGACAGCGCCACCGACGACTACAACCTCTATTTGCCCAGCAGCGTGCTGGTCACGGGCTACGACATCATCTTCTTCTGGGTCGCCCGGATGATCATGTTCAGCACCCACTTCACCGGCCGGGTGCCGTTCAGGGACGTCTACATCCACGGCCTGGTGCGCGACGCGCAGGGCAAGAAGATGAGCAAGTCCGAGGGCAACGTGCTCGACCCGGTGGACCTGATCGACGGCATCGCGCTGGCGCCGCTGCTCGACAAGCGCACCCAGGGCCTGCGCAAGCCCGAGACGGCGCCGCAGGTGCGCAAGAACACCCAGAAGGAGTTCCCCGAGGGCATCCCGGCCTACGGCGCCGACGCGCTGCGCTTCACCTTCGCGGCGCTGGCCTCGCTGGGCCGCAGCATCAACTTCGACTCCAGGCGCTGCGAGGGCTACCGCAACTTCTGCAACAAGCTCTGGAACGCCACCCGCTTCGTGCTGATGAACTGCGAGGGCCGGGACTGCGGCCTGGACGATGGCGCGCCCCTGGCCCGCAGCCAGGCCGACCGCTGGATCGTCTCGCGCCTGCAGCGCGTCGAGGCCGAGGTGGCGCAGGGCTTCGCCGACTACCGGCTCGACAACGTGGCCAACGCCATCTACCAGTTCGCCTGGGACGAGTTCTGCGACTGGTACCTGGAGATCGCCAAGGTGCAGCTGCAGACCGGCGAGACCCTGGAAGACCGGCAAGCCGGCCTGGCCGGGCAGCGCGCCACCCGCCGCACGCTGATCCGCACGCTGGAGGCGCTGCTGCGCCTGGCACACCCGGTCATCCCCTTCATCACCGAGGCGCTGTGGCAGAAGGTGGCGCCCGTGGCGGGCCGTGCCGGCGACTCGATCATGGTCGCGCCCTACCCCGTCGCCCAGCCCGAGAGGGTCGACGAGGCGGCCGAGGCGCACGTGGCCCGGCTCAAGTCGCTGGTGGCCGCCTGCCGCCAGCTGCGCGGCGAGATGAACGTCTCGCCGGCACAGCGCCTGCCGCTCTACACGCTGGCCGACAGCGCCGACGAGGCCGCCTTCCTGCGCGGCGCGGCGCCGGTGCTGCAGACGCTGGGTCGCCTCGCGGAGGTCAAGGTCTTCGACGACGAGGCGGCCTGGACCGCCGCCGCGCAGGCGGCGCCGGTAGCCGTGGTCGGCGCCGCGCGGCTGGCGCTGCACGTGGAAATCGACGTGGCGGCCGAGAAGGCACGGCTGGGCAAGGAAATTGCACGCGTCGAGGGTGAAATCGCCAAGGCCCGGGGCAAGCTGGCCAATGAATCCTTCGCGGCCCGGGCGCCGGCCGCCGTCATCGCCCAGGAAAGGCAGCGTCTGGAGGACTTCGACGCCACCGTGGTGCGGCTGCGCTCACAGCTGCAGCGCCTCGGCTGACATGCTGTAACGCGGGCATCCCGTAGGATAGGGCGCATCGTTCCGTTCCCTCTCTCTTCGACCCGACCCATGCCCCTCTCGACCCGCATCCGCAAGGCCGTCTTCCCGGTGGCCGGCTTCGGCACCCGCTTCCTGCCCGCCACCAAGGCGCAGCCCAAGGAAATGCTGCCCGTGGTGGACAAGCCGCTGATCCAGTACGCGGTCGAGGAAGCCTACGCCGCCGGCATCCGCGACATGATCTTCGTGACGGGCCGTAACAAGCGCGCCATCGAGGACCACTACGACACCGCCTACGAGCTGGAAAGCCAGCTGGAGGCCAGCGGCAAGGACGCGCTGCTGCAGATCGCCCGCTCCGTCGCGCCCGAGGACATGGCCTGCTCCTACGTGCGCCAGCCGCGCATGCTGGGCCTGGGCCACGCCGTGCTCTGCGCCGAGCACCTGGTGGGCGACCAGCCCTTCGCCGTGCTGCTGGCCGACGACCTGATGGTCGGCCCCAGGGACGGCGAAGGCGTGCTGGCGCAGATGGTGCGCACCTACAACAACCTGGGCGGCTCCGTGCTGGCCGTGCAGGAGGTGCCGCTGGACCAGGTCAAGCGCTACGGCATCGTGGCCGGCGACCCGATGGGCGACGGCATCACCAAGGTCGGCACGATGGTGGAGAAGCCCGCGCCCGAGAAGGCGCCCTCGCGCCTGGGCGTGGCCGGCCGCTACATCCTCACGCCCGGCGTGTTCGACGAGATCCGCAGCCAGCCCAGGGGCGCCGGCGGCGAGATCCAGCTCACCGACGGCATCGCCTCGCTGCTGAAGAAGGAGAGCGTCTACGCCTACGCCTACAAGGGCACACGCTACGACTGCGGCAGCAAGGAAGGCTTCCTGCAGGCCACCGTGGAACTGGCGCTGGCCCATCCGGAGGTGGGCGGCTTCTTCCGCGACTACCTCAAGAGCCTGGCGCTTTAAGCCCACCCCCGGTCTTCGCGGACTTCGTTCCGCTTCGCCAACCCCTCGAGGGGGCACACCCTGCGGCCTGGCAAAGCCAGTTCCGCAGGTGTTCCCGCATGGCCTGCTCCGCGGCCTCCTGTCTCGTCTCAGTTCGCGGCAGGACGAACGGACTTCGACGTCGCGCTTTCCCCGTCCTGCTCCACCGGCCGGCGAGCGTAGCGCTGCGCCAGCAGCGCGCACACCATCAGCTGCATCTGGTGGAACAGCATCAGCGGCAGCACGATGGCGCCGACGGCCGACGAGGCGAACAGCACCTTGGCCATCGGCACGCCGCTGGCCAGGCTCTTCTTGGAGCCGCAGAAGACGATGGTGACCTCGTCCGCCTTCGAGAAGCCCAGCCGGCGCGCCGCGAAGGTGGTGAAGACGAGCGCCAGCGCCAGCAGCACCGCGCACACCACCAGCAGCCCGGCCAGCGCCGCGAGCGGCACCTGCCGCCACAGCCCCTCGATCACCGCCGCGCTGAACGCCGTGTAGACCACCAGCAGGATCGAGCCGCGGTCCACCAGCGTCAGCACCTTGGCGTGGCGCTTGACGAAGCCGCCGATCCACGGGCGCAGCAGGTGGCCGGCCAGGAAGGGCGCCATCAGCTGCAGCAGGATGCGGCCGATCGAGTCCAGCTGCGAGCCCGCCTGGCCGTGGGCGACCAGCAGGTTGGCCAGCAGCGGCGTGACGAACACGCCCAGCAGCGTCGAGGCCGAGGCGCTGCACACGGCGGCCGGGATGTTGCCGCGCGCCATCGAAGTGAAGGCGATGGCCGACTGCACCGTGGCCGGCAGCACGCACAGGAACAGCACGCCGGTGTAGATCCCGGGCGTGACCAGCGGCGCCAGCACCGGCTTCAACACCAGCCCCAGCACCGGGAACATCACGAAGGTGGCCGCGAACACCAGCAGGTGCAGCCGCCAGTGGGTGATGCCCGACAGGACCGCCTCGCGCGAGAGCTTGGCGCCGTGCAGGAAGAACAGCAGCCCGATGGCCACCGTGGTCAGCCCCTCGAAGAAGCGGGCCGTGGCGCCGCTGGCGGGCAGCAGCGTGGCCAGCACGACGGTGCCCACCAGGGCGAGCGTGAAGTTGTCGGGAAGAAAGCGCGAACGTGCCATGGCCCCGATTGGGCCCGCGGCCCATTCAAAAGTGAAATGGATTTATCTGATGAATCCATAATTCCACCGCATGAATGTGACCTTGCGCCAGCTCCGCGTCTTCCGCGCCGTCGCGCTGGAGCGCAACTTCAGCCGCGCCGGCGACGGCATCGGCCTGACGCAGCCGGCGGTGAGCCGCTCGATCCTGGAACTGGAATCGCAGCTCGGCGTGAAGCTGCTGGACCGCACCACGCGCGAGGTCGCGCTGACCGAGGCCGGCCAGGCGCTGGCGCTGCGGCTGGACCGGCTGCTCGACGAACTCGACCAGATGCTGCTGGACGTGGGCGGCCTGGCGCGCGCGCGGCGCGGCAAGGTGCGGGTGGCCAGCAGCCCCACCCTGTCGGCCCACCTGATGCCGCAGTGCATCGCCGCCTGCGCCGAGCGCGAGCCGGGCATCCAGCTGGTGCTGCTGGACCGCATCCAGCAGGACGTGCTGGGCAGCGTGCGCGCCGGCGAGGTGGACTTCGGCGTGGTGATCGAGCCCTCCGGGGCCGAGGACCTGCACCAGGAGCCGATCCTGCGCGACCCCTTCGTGCTGGTGACGCGCGAGGCGCATCCGCTGGCGAAGAAAACGGCGAGCGTGCGCTGGTCCGCCCTCTCGGGTCAGCCGCTGGTGCTGCTGGACCATGCCTCCGGCAGCCGGCGGCTGATCGACGCCGCGCTGGAGCGCCACGGCGCGCGCTGCGAGCCGGCGCAGGAACTGGGCCATCCCACCACCGTCTTCCGCATGGTCGAGGCCGGCATCGGCATCAGCGTGATGCCGGCGCTGGCCCTGCCGCCGGGCGGCGTCGCCGGGCTGGCCGTGCGGCCGCTCGCCCCCACGGTGGAGCGCGCCATCGTGCTGGTGCACCGGCGCAACCGCGCGCCCTCGCCGCTGGCGCAGCGGGTGTGGGGGCTGGTCCACGACGTCGCCGCGGGCATGCGGCAGGGTGGCGTCAGTCCAGCGTGAGGATGGTGCAGCCGGTGGTCTTGCGCGCTTCCAGGTCGCGGTGCGCCTGCTGCGCCTCGACCAGCGGGTAGCGCTGGTCGATCGGGATCTTCACCGCGCCGCTTTCCACCACGGCGAACAGGTCGTCCGCCATGGCCTGCGTGGCCTCGCGCGTGGCGATGTGGGTGAACAGCGTCGGCCGCGTGACGTACAGCGAGCCCTTCTGCCCCAGCACACCCAGGTTGAAGGGCGGCACCGGCCCCGAGCCGTTGCCGAAGCTGGCCAGCAGGCCGAAGGGGCGCAGGCAGGCGAGCGAGCCCTCGAAGGTGTCCTTGCCCACCGAGTCGTAGACCACCTTCACGCCCTGGCCGCCGGTGATTTCCCTGACGCGGGCGGCGAAGTCCTCGGTGCCGTAGTCGATGCAGTGGGCCGCGCCATGCGCCAGCGCCAGCCGGCACTTGGCGTCGGAGCCGGCGGTGCCGATGAGCCGCAGCCCCAGCGCCCTGGCCCACTGGCAGGCGATCAGGCCCACGCCGCCGGCTGCGGCATGGAAGAGGATGAAGTCGCCCGGCTGCAGGCCTTCCACCGGCAGCGTCTTCTTCAGCAGGTACTGCGCCGTCAGGCCCTTGAGCATCATGGCCGCGCCCGTCTCGAAGGAGATCGCGTCGGGCAGGCGGCAGACGCTCCGGGCCGGCATCACGCGCAGCTCGCAGTACGCGCCCGGCGGCGTGCTGGCGTAGGCGGCGCGGTCGCCGGGCGCGAGGTGCGTCACGCCCTCGCCCACGGCCTCGACGATGCCGGCGGCCTCCATGCCCAGCTGCAGCGGCATCGGGAAGGGATACAGGCCGCTGCGCTGGTAGGTGTCGATGAAGTTCAGGCCCACGGCCCGGTGGCGGATGCGGATCTCGCCCGGGCCGGGCTCGCCGACCTCGACGTCGACGAGCTTCAGTTCCTCGGGGCCGCCGTGGCGGTCGATGCGGATGGCGCGGCTGGTGGTCATGCGGGCTGCTCCGTGAATATTGTTGACTGGTGTTTGCGGTTGTTGATGAAGTCTTCTCTTTCTCGGCCATTGGTTGTATCCAACCGCCGGATCATTTGCCTGATGAGCAAGGATGAACTCCATCTCCTTTGCATTAACCAGTTCTTTGGGCGCATCCTCCATCTCCCAAAGAATTTCCTTGGTGATAGAAAATCGACGTCGTTGATCTCTCGAGAAATCTGCTGCGATGAGCGCTGAACTTGCACTACCGAAGTAGTTGATGCTATCTGTAATGTCCTGTCCAACATAGATTTTTCCATTTGGATAGGTTATCTTGTAGACGACACTTATTGGCACATCAACTCAATTCCATCAATTGATTTTTCGCAATTTGACAGAGAAAACTCTGCTCAAAATGTGCCCGGATACGCCCCGCCGTCGGCCAGCACGTTCTGCCCGGTGATGTAGCCCGCGTGCACGCTGCACAGGAAGGCGCAGATGGCGCCGAACTCCTCCGGCGTGCCGAAGCGGCGCGCCGGGATGGCCTTCCTGCGCGCCGCCTGGATCGCCTCGATGCTCTGGCCGGTCTTCCTCGCGGTGCCGGCGGCCACGTTGCGCAGGCGGTCGGTGTCGAAGGCGCCGGGCAGCAGGTTGTTGACGGTCACGCCCTGCCCCGCCAGACTGCTGCGCGCCAGGCCGGCGACGAAGCCGGTGAGGCCGCTGCGCGCGCCGTTGGACAGGCCCAGCACGTCGATCGGCGCCTTGACCGCGCTGGAGGTGATGTTGACGATGCGCCCGAAGCCGCGCGCCGCCATCCCGTCCACCGTGGCCTTGATCAGCTCGATGGGCGTGAGCATGTTGGCCTCCACCGCCTGGACCCAGGCCTCGCGGTCCCACGCGCGGAAGTCGCCCGGCGGCGGGCCGCCGGCGTTGGTGACGACGATGTCGTAGCCGGCCCGCGCGGCGAAGGCGGCGGCGCGGCCTTCGGGCGTGGTGATGTCCGCCGCCACGGCCTCGACGGAGGCGCCGCCCGTCGCCGCGGCCTGCAGCTTCGCGGCCGCCTCGTGCAGCGCCTCGGCACCGCGCGCCACGACGACGACGTTGACGCCCTCCTTCACCAGCGCCAGCGCACAGCCGTGGCCCAGCCCCTTGCTGGCGCCGCACACCAGCGCCGTCCTGCCTGCAATGCCCAGGTCCATGCTGTTCAAGCTCCTCGTCGGGATGCGCGCCTCAGCGAGCGCGGGTGAAAACGTAGATGCCCGCGATCACCAGCGCCGTGCCGGCGGCGATCCAGGCGGTGATGGGCTCGCCCAGGATGAACGCGCCCATCAGGATGGTGGACATGGGCCCGATCATGCCCGTTTGCGCCGCGGCCGCTGCGCCGATGCGCTCGATGGCCATCATGACGGCCAGGACGGGCACCGCCGTGCACAGCGTGGCGTTGAGCACCGACAGCCAGATCACCGGCGGCGCCACCGCCAGCACGGCGCCCGCCGGCCGCAGCAGCAGATAGTGGGCGATGCACAGCACGCAGGCCACGCTGGTGGCCAGCCCGACCAGCCGCAGCGAGCCCAGGCGTTTGACGAATTCACCGCTCCACACCAGGTAGACGGCATAGCTCACGGTGCTGAGGAGGACCAGCAGCGCGCCCCACGCGGCCGCGCCGCCCTGCCCGACCTGCACCTCGTGGCCGAAGACCAGCAGCACCCCGGCGTAGCTGACGGCCATGCCCAGCACCTGCCCGGCGCGCACCCGCCGGCCGTAGGCCAGCCAGCCGAACAGCATCACCAGCGTCGGGTTGAGGTAGAGGATCAGCCGCTCCAGGCTGGCCGTGACGTAGGTCAGCCCGGTGAAGTCCAGGAAGCTCGCCAGGTAGTAGCCCGTCACGCCCAGGCCCAGCACGCCCAGCCAGTCGCGCCGCGCCAGCGCCGGCCTGCCGCGGCCGGCCCACCAGGCCATGGCGGCGAAGAAAGGCAGCGCGAACAGCATGCGCAGCATCAGCAGCGTCACCGCGTCGACGCCATGGCGGTAGGCGAGCTTGACGATGATGGCCTTGCCGCTGAAGGCCACGGCGCCCAGACAGGCCAGCAGCAGGCCGGCCGTGGCCGAGGGTCTGGCGGATGCGGTGGAAGCGGAGGCGGCGGACACGTCAGAAGCCGGCGGCCAGCCCGTCGCGGCGCGGGTCGCTGGCCGCGACGTAGCCTTGTGCCGCCGGGTCGCCCATGCGCCAGATGAACTGGCCGGCGCCGAAGTCCTGGTAGGAGTCCTGGATCACTTCGATCTGGTGGCCGAGCTCGGCCAGACCCTGCACCGTCGCCGGGTCCATCGCCGCCTCGACGTTGATCTCGCGCCCGGCGTTGAAGCGCCAGCGCGGCGCGTCGCAGGCGGCCTGCGGGTTCTGGTGGTAGTCGAGCATGCGCACCAGGGTCTGCATGTGGCCCTGCGGCTGCATGTTGGCGCCCATCACGCCGAAGCTCATCACCGGCTGGCCGTCCTTCGTGAGGAAGCCGGGGATGATGGTGTGGAAGGGCCGCTTGCCCGGCGCCACCTGGTTGATGTTGCCGTCGTCCAAACGGAAGGCGTGGCCGCGGTTCTGCAGGCTGATGCCGAATTCGGGCTCGACGCAGCCGGAGCCGAAGCCCATGTAGTTGCTCTGGATGAAGCTCACCATCATGCCGTTCTCGTCGGCCGCGGTGAGGTAGATGGTGCCGCCCTTGACGGGGTTGCCGGGCTTGAATTCCTGCGCGCGCTTCACGTCGATGAGTCTGGCACGGCGGGCCAGGTAGGCGTCGTCGAGCATCTGCTCGGGGGTCACCTCCATCGACGAGGGCTCGGCCACGTAGCGGTACACGTCGGCGAAGGCCAGCTTCATCGCCTCGATCTGCAGGTGCTGCGAGGCCACCGAGTCCACCGGCAGCGCGGCGACGTCGAAGTTCGAGAGGATGCCCAGCGCGATCAGCGCCGCGATGCCCTGGCCGTTGGGCGGGATCTCGTGCAGCGTGTAGCCGCGGTAGGTGCGGCTGATGGGCGCGACCCATTCGGGCTGCCAGGCGGCCAGGTCGCCGGCCTTCAGGCTGCCGCCGATGGAGGCGGAGAACTTGCCGATGGCCGCCGCGATCTCGCCGCGGTAGAAGGCCTCGCCCCGCGTCTCGCCGATGGCCCTGAGCGCCCGCGCCGCGGCCGGGAAGCGGAACAGTTCGCCCACCTGGGGCGCCCGGCCCCAGGGCAGGAAGTTCTGCGCGAAGCCCGGCTGGTCCTGCAGCAGCGGCGCGGCGGCGGCCCACTTCTGCTGCACCACGGGCGGCACGAGGTAGCCGCGCTCGGCGATCTCGACGGCCGGCGCCATCAGGTCGGCGAAAGGCAGCCTGCCGAAGCGCTCGCTCATCGCCGCCCAGGCGCCCACGGCGCCGGGCACCGTCACCGCGTCGATGCCGCGCAGCGGCGGATGCAGGGCGTCGCCGCCGTACTTGCGGCGGAAGTAGTCCGGCGTCCAGGCGGCGGGCGCGCAGCCGGAGCCGTTCAGGCCGTGCAGCTGCTGGCCGTCCCACAGGATGCAGAAGGCGTCGCTGCCCAGCCCGTTGCTCACCGGCTCGACCAGCGTCATCGCGGCGGCGGCGGCCACCGCCGCGTCCACCGCGTTGCCGCCCTGGTGCAGGATGCGCAGGCCCGCCTGCGCCGCCAACGGATGCGAGGTGGCCACCACGTTGCGCGCGAAGACCGGGATGCGCGTGGAGCGATAGGGGTTGGCGTAATCGAAGTGCTTCATGCTCTGCTCGCGAAAGGGTAAGGGCGCCGGGCGGTCACTCGTTGACGATCTTGCGCTCGACGATGATCTTCTTCCATTTGGCCGCGTCCTGCGCCACCAGGGCGGCGAACTGCGCCGGCGTGCCGGTGGCCGGCTCAATGCCGAGCTTGGCCAGCTTGTCGCGCACGTCCGGGTCGTTCACGGCCTGGCTGGCGGCGGCGTTGACGCGCGCCACCAGGTCCGCCGGCAGGCCCCTGGGCCCGTACAGGCCGAACCAGGTGGTCGACTCGAAGCCGGGCAGCGTGTCGGCCACCGGCGGCAGGTCGGGCGCCAGCGGGCTGCGCCCCCGCGAGGTGACGGCCAGCGCGCGCAGCCGCCCGTCGCGCACGAAGGGCAGGCCGGTGGGCAGCGCGTCGAACAGCAGGTCCACCTTGCCGCTCATCAGGTCGGGCATGGCCAGCGCCGTGCCCTTGTAGGGGATGTGCGTGACGAACACGCCGGCCATCGACTTGAACAGCTCGGCCGTGAGCTGGACGATGGTGCCCGGGCCGCTGGAGGCGTAGTTGAGCTTGCCGGGGTTCTTCTTCGCGTAGTCGATCCACTCACGCACGCTCCTGGCGGGCGAGTCGTTGGGCACCAGCATGATGCTGGGCGCGTCGCCGACGTGGCCGATGGGCGTGAAGTCGCGCACCGTGTCGTAGGGCAGCTTGCTGATCGACGGGCCGATCGCATGCGTGCTGGTGGTGGCCAGCAGCAGGGTGTAGCCGTCGGCCGGCGCCTTGGCCGCCAGGCCGGAGCCGATGGCGCCGCCGGCACCGGGCTTGTTGTCCACCACCACGGTGGCGCCCAGCTTCTCGCTCATCTTCTGCGACAGGGTGCGTGCGAACAGGTCGGTCGCGCCGCCGGCCGGGAAGGGCACGATCAGCCGGATGGGCTTGCTCGGGTAGGCCTGGGCGACGGCGCCGGCGGCCGGAATCAGGGCGGCCGTGGCGGCCAGCATCAGGTCTCTGCGTTGCATGGTGTTGTTGTCGTGGTGGATGGATGCCGTGCGGCAGCACGCACCGCAGCCCCCTGCGCGCGGCGCTGTGATTGGAACCGCTGCGCCCACTGCGAAGGAAATGGATTTATCTGATGAATCCATGACTCTACTGCATCAATGGCGATGCCCACGAACGCGCGCCCACAAGCGGAAACGGCACCCGAAGGTGCCGTCCTGCATCGAGGGCGGCGGGCCCGGGAGCCCGCCGTGCCGCCGGGGGATCACTCCTCCACGAAGGCCTCCTCCCGCTTGGACTTCACCGAGGGCAGCAGCACGATCACGATCAGCAGTGCCGCGGCGAGCAGCAGGCCCAGCGAGATCGGCCGCGTGACCAGCACGTTCCAGTTGCCGCGCGAGAGCAGCAGCGCGCGGCGCAGGTTCTCCTCCATCATCGGCCCCAGGATGAAGCCCAGCAGCAAGGGCGCCGGCTCGCAGCCCAGCTTGATGAACGCGTAGCCCACGATGCCGAAGATGGCCACCATCCACACGTCGAAGGTGTTGTTGTTGGTGGAATACACGCCGATGGCGCAGAACAGCACGATCGACGGGAACAGCCACTTGTAGGGGATGGTCAGCAGCTTGATCCAGATGCCGATCAGCGGCAGGTTCAGGACAATCAGCATCAGGTTGCCGATCCACATGGAGGCGATCAGGCCCCAGAACAGCTCGGGGTTGCTGGTCATCACCTGCGGGCCGGGCTGGATGTTGTGGATGGTCATGGCGCCCACCATCAGGGCCATCACCGGGTTGGGCGGGATGCCCAGGGTCAGCAGCGGGATGAAGGAGGTCTGGGCGCCGGCGTTGTTGGCCGACTCGGGGCCGGCCACGCCGCGGATGTTGCCCTTGCCGAAGGGGATCTCGCCGGGCTTGAGCTTGAGCTTCTTCTCCATCGTGTAGGCGGCGAAGGCCGCCAGCAGCGCACCACCGCCGGGCAGGATGCCCAGCGCCGAGCCGAGCGCCGTGCCGCGCAGCATGGCAGGCGCCATGTCCTTGAAATCCTGCTTGGTCGGCCACAGGCCATGGACCTTGGCGGAGAGGACATCGCGCTCTTCTTCGGGCTTGGACAGGTTGGCGATGATCTCGCCATAGCCGAACACGCCCATGGCGATGGCGATGAAGCCGATGCCGTCGGTCAGTTCCGGGATGTCGAAGGAATAGCGCGCGACACCCGAGTTCACGTCGGTGCCCACCAGGCCCAGCAGCAGGCCCAGCACGATCATGCAGATCGCCTTGAGCAGCGAGCCGGAGGCCAGCACCACCGCGCCGATCAGGCCCAGCACCATCAGGCTGAAGTATTCGGCCGGGCCGAACTTGAAGGCCAGCTCCGTGAGGGGCGGCGCGAAGGCGGCCAGGATCAGCGTGCCCACGCAGCCGGCGAAGAAGGAGCCCAGACCGGCGGCGGCAAGCGCGGGCCCGGCCCGGCCCTGCTTGGCCATCTGGTGCCCGTCGATCACCGTGACCACGGAGGAGGACTCGCCGGGCAGGTTGACCAGGATGGCCGTGGTGGAGCCGCCGTACTGGGAACCGTAGTAGATGCCGGCCAGCATGATCAGCGCCGCCACCGGCGGCAGCGCGTAGGTGGCCGGCAGCAGCATGGCGATGGTGGCCACCGGGCCGACGCCCGGCAGCACGCCGATCAGCGTTCCCAGCAGGCAGCCGATGAGGGCGTAGATCAGGTTCTGCAGCGTGAAGGCGGCACCGAACCCGAGGGAAAGATTGGCGATCAGATCCATGGGGCGCGCTTTCAGCCGGTGATGAAGGTCGGCCAGACCTGGAACTGCAGCTTCAGGCCGACGATGAAGGTGAGGTAGCTGCCCGCCGCCAGGATGGTGGCGAGGATCAGCGAGGACTTCAGCGTGAAGTGCAGCCCTGCCGCGGCCGCGATGATGGTCAGGGCGTAGATCGCGATGATCAGGCCCATGGCCGGCAGGCCGATGCTGGGCAGGCCGCCGAGCAGCACGCCGAACATCAGGTTGGCCGCGATGATGAGGACCAGCGGCTTCCAGGCGATCGAGCCGACCGGCTCGCCGTCGACGGTCTCCACCGTCAGCGAACTGAAGATCACGGCGAGGCCCAAGACGGCCAGCAGAATGCCGAGCATGAGCGGGAAATACCCCGGCCCCATGCGGGCGCCCGAGCCCACGGTGTAGGTGGTCGCCCCCAAGGCGAAGCCCGCACCCATCAGCGTGAACATCAGGCCCGCGAAAAAGTCTTTCTGACTTTTCAGTTTCACGAAGCTCTCCTGATACAGATCAAACCAGCGGATTGTGAGTCAGCGACTGGTCAGCTTCGATGTGGATTCCACCTAGCGGTGCGCCAGGGAAAGTACCTATGGCCCGGCGGGGGCGCCTATTCGATCGGGGGTGTCGCGCTGAGGACTTCGTCCAGCGTGGTCAGCCCTTCGGCCACGCGCAGCACGCCGGCCAGCCGCAGCGGCCGCATGCCGTCGGCCACCGCCTGACGGCGCAGCGCGTCGATGCTGGGCGCCTGGCCCAGCAGGTTCTTGAAAGGCTCGGTGACAGTCAGCAGCTCGTACAGGCCCATGCGGCCGCGGTAGCCGGTCATGCGGCAGTCGACGCATCCCACCGGGCGGTAGGCGCTGACATGGCCGTTGATCTTCCAGGGCGCCACCACCGCGGCCAGGCCCTCGGCGGTCGTCCTCTCGTCGGGCTGCCTGCAGGCCGGGCACAGCGTGCGCACCAGGCGCTGGGCCAGCACGCCCAGCAGCGTCGCGTTGATCAGGTAGGCCGGCACGCCCAGCTCCATCAGCCGCGTGGTGGCACTGGGCGCGTCGTTGGTGTGCAGGGTGCTGAAGACCAGATGGCCGGTCAGCGCCGCCTGCACCGCCATCTCGGCGGTTTCCAGATCGCGTATCTCGCCCACCATGATGATGTCCGGGTCCTGCCGCATCAGCGCACGCAGCCCCTCGGCGAAGCTGAAGTCCAGCTGCGGCTGCACCTGGGTCTGGTTGAAGGAGGGCTCGATCATCTCGATCGGGTCCTCCACGGTGCTGACGTTCACTTCCTCCGTCGCCACCCGCTTGAGCGTGGAATAGAGCGTGGTCGTCTTGCCGGAGCCGGTGGGCCCGGTGACCAGCACGATGCCGTGCGGCCGGGTGACGAGCCGCTCCCAGCGCTGCGCGTCCTGCGGCGGGAAGCCCAGCGCGTCCAGGTCCTTGACCGCGGTGTCGGGGTCGAAGATGCGCATCACCATCTTCTCGCCGAAGGCGGTGGGCAGGGTCGACAGGCGCATCTCCACCTCGTCGCCGCGCACGTTGCGGGTCTTGATGCGGCCGTCCAGCGGGCGGCGCTTCTCGACCACGTCCATGCGGCCGAGCAGCTTGATGCGCGCGATCATGGCGTTCATCACGCCCAGCGGCATCTGGTAGGCGGGGTGCAGCACGCCGTCGATGCGGAAGCGGATCACGCCCTGCTCGCGCCGAGGCTCCAGGTGGATGTCCGACGCGCGCTGGTCGAAGGCGTACTGCCACAGCCAGTCCACCACCTGCACCACGCTCTGGTCGTTGGCGTCGAGCTGCCTGTTGCTCTTGCCCAGCTCCACCAGCTGCTCGAAGCTGGCGCTGCCACCGTTGCCGCCGAGCTTCTGCGCCGCGCGCACCGACTTGGCCAGCGCAAAGAACTCGGCCGTGTAGCGCTGGATGTCCTGCGGGTTGGCCGCCACGCGCCGCACCGTGCGGCGCGACTGGCGCTCCACCTCGGCGATCCAGTCGGTGAGGAAGGGTTCGGCCGTGGCGACCACCACCTCGGTGGGCGTGACCTGCACCGGCAGCACCTTGTGGCGCTCGGCATAGGCGGCGCTCATGGTGTCGGCCACCTTGCCCACGTCCACCTTCAGCGGATCGATGCGCAGGTAGGGCAGCCCGGCGCGGCCGGCCAGCCACTGGCTCAGCATCTCCAGGTCCAGCGGCTTGCCGTCGGACTCGCGCGTCATGGCCACGTTGGCCAGGCGCACCAGCGGCGGCTGGCGGCTCTCGACCTGCGCGCAGCGCGCCAGGGTGCGCTGCGCCTCGGTGGGCGAGATCACGCCGTCGCGCGCCAACCATTCGATCAGCTGGCGCAGTTGCAGCGGGCCTTCGGGCGCGCGTGCGGAGGGGGTGGAAGCAGAAGGAAGTGCACTCATGGCAGGCTCTGTGCGGGCGGCGTCATGATGGCACGGACTTGAACACCCGCAGCCATTTGGCCGCCGGCAGCCCCCAGCGCGCCTGGATGGCCTGCGCCCGTTCAGCCAGGCGCTCGCGCTTCGGGCGCTCGGGGCAGCGCCGGGCCAGCACCACCGTGTTGCCCTCGCGCGTGGGCTTGAAGGCCCACAGCGCCTCCGGCCCGAAGGCGGCGGCGATCTTGGCCAGGCTGCGCTCGTAGCTCGACGAGCGCCCGAAGAGGTTGACCGTCATGCAGCCGTCCTCGGTCAACACGCGGCGGCAGTCGGCATAGAAGGCCTCGCTGTCGAGCACCGGCGCGGCGGCCTCGTGGTCGTACAGGTCCACCTGCAGCGCGTCGACCGCGCCCTGCCATTCGTCCCTGCGGATCTCGACGGCCGCGTCGGCGATCACCACGCGCAGCCGGGCATCGTCCTGCGGCAGCTTGAACCAGCCGCGGCAGGCAGCCAGCACCTGGGGGTTGAGTTCCACGGCGGTGGTGCGCATGCGCAGCTGCTTGCGGCAGAACTTGGTGAGGGCGCCCGCCCCCAGGCCGAGCTGCATGGCGTGACGCTTCGGCACCTCGGCCGGCTCGATGAAAAGGAGCCAGGCCATCATGCGCTGCACGTACTCCAGCTCGATCTCGTAGGGCGCGTCCAGACGCATCGAGCCCTGTACCCATTCGGTGCCCAGGTGCAGGTGGCGCACGCCGTCCCAGTCGGAGAAATTGACCTCGGGCAAGATGACAGCGGGGGCACGGCCGGCCATCAGACGAGTCCGTGGCGGGCCATCACCGTGCGCCAGGCGCAGGCCTTGTCGTCGAAGCGCATGGCAGCGTGGGCCGGGCTGCTGGAAGGCAGCCGGTAGGCCGGAACGCCCAGCGCGGCGGCGTGCCGCGCCTGGCGATGGCTCTCGGCGCCGTTGTGGGCGATGGCCGCCAGCCGCGGCAGGCGAAGGCCGGCGATGTCGTTGGGCTGGGCGTCGCGGATGGCGGCGTCCAGGCTGCCGGCGCGGCGGCAGCGCGCGTAAACGTCCCACAGGCCCAGGCCGCGCTCCAGCAGCCATTCGCAGCGCTGCGGATAGCGGGCCGGCAGGGGATTTCGGGGCCAGATGGCTTGCAAGATCTTCCAGAACTGGTTGTGCGGATGCGCATAATATTCGCGCGCCACCAGGGAGCGGGCGCTGGGGAAGCTGCCCAGCACCAGCACCGCCGTCTGCGGCGAAACGACGGGAGGAAGCCCGGCCAGCCAGTGGTCAGCGGACTCTTCGAGGGGGACGTGATTCGCGTTCATGACACAAGCAACAAGAGGGATCGGACGATGAACACCGAAGCAATCTGGACTTTTCTGACCACCGAGGGCGCCGATTTCGCGCTCAAGATCCTGGGCGCCATCGTCGCATGGGTGCTCGGCCGCTGGCTGATCGGCGTGGCGCTCAAGCTGCTGGGCAAGGCGCTGCAGCGCGGCAGCCGCATCGACGCCACGCTGGCCAACTACCTGCAGTCGATCATCGGCGTGGTGCTGAACGTCGTGCTGGTGCTGGCCATCCTCGACATGTTCGGGGTGCGCACCACCTCCTTCGCCGCGCTGCTGGCTGGCGCAGGCCTGGCCATCGGCACCGCCTGGGGCGGGCTGCTGACGCACTTCGCGGCCGGCGTGTTCCTGCAGGTGCTGCGGCCCTACAAGGTGGGCGACTTCGTCAGCGCGGGCGGGATCACCGGCACCGTCAAGGAACTGGGCCTGTTCGGCACCACCTTCGTGCTGCCCGACAACGTGATCGCCACCGTGGGCAACAACGCCGTGCTCTCGGGCACCATCCAGAACTACAGCACGCTCGGCTGGCGCCGGGTGGACACCACGGCCAAGGTGGCCAACGGCGTGGACGTGAACGACGCCATCGCCCGGCTGAAGGTGGCGGTCGCCGCCATCCCCAACGTGACACAGAACCCTGCGCCGGACGTCGAGATCCTGCAGTTCACGCCCGAAGGACCGCTGCTGGCCGTGCGTCCCTACACCCACACCGACCACTATTGGCAGGTGTACTTCGACACCCACAAGGCCATCGTCCAGACCTTCGGCGCCGCCGGCTATCCGGTGCCGGAGACGCCCACGGTGCACAGGCAGGTCTGAACTCCCGCCTGAACTCCCGCTCCGGCAGCGAAAAGAGAAAACCCGCCGAAGCGGGTCTTCTTTTTCATCGGGGGCGGGCCGGGCACAGCACCGCCGGGGGCGCTCACTGGCCGGCTTGCTTGGCCGCTTCGTTCTGCGGCGTGCCGGGGATCTTCTCGCCGATCTTGTCGCCGGCCTTGCGCATGCCGTTGGCGGTGGCGTGGCCCGCGTGCTCGACGGCGCCCACGGCCTTGCCCGTGCCCCGCTCGGTGGCGTGCCAGACCTTCTTGCTGGTCCTCTTGGTGGCGTGCCAGGCCTTCTTGGCCCCCCGCTTGGTCGCCCGGTAGGCCTTCTTCGAGCCGTCCTTGGTCGCATCCCAGGCGTTTTCGCCGGTGGCCTTGGCCTTCTCGGTCACGCTGGGCTCGGGGGCGGTGCTGGTCTGCGCCAGGGCCGGCAGGGCGGCCGAGGACAGGGCCAGGGCGACGGCCAGGGGGAGGGATCGCAGCATCGTCGAATGTTTCATGGGAAGGTTCTCCTGTTGAGGTGTTGTTGAAGGCATCGCGCCATGCGGGAGGCCGCATGGATCGAACGCCTGCCGACCGAGACAGGATGACACCGGACGCCGCGTTTTCAAGGCAGCGGGGCCGGATCGGGCTGCCGGCCTACACTTCCCGCCGGCCGGATGCCTACAGGGCCGCGTCGACGCCGGCCCCGGCTCGGGCCAGCAGCGGCCCGAGGCGCGGCAGGGCGATGCAGGCATTGCGGGTGGTGGCCGCCGCCATCGCCTCGGCCGTCATGCCGCGCAGCGCGGCGATGTCGCGCGCGATGCGCGGCAGTTCCGACGGCTCGTTGCGCCCCTGCGCCTGCCCGGCCTCGCGCTCGCTGCGCGTGCGGTAGAGCCAGAAGGGCGGAATGTCGGGCGCATCCGTCTCCAGCACCACCGATTCCAGAGGCAGCCGGGCCGCCAGACGGCGCAGTTGCAGCGCCCGCTCGAAAGTCACGGCGCCGCCGAAGCCCAGCTTCAGCCCCAGGCCGATGCATGCCTGCGCCTGCTGCGCGCTGCCGTTGAAGGCATGCGCAATGCCCTGCCAGGGCGCCCCGCCGCCCGCCTGGCGCAGATGCATCAGCACCTTGTCGACCGCGCGGCGCACGTGCAGCAGCACCGGCAGCCCATGCGCGCGCGCCAGTTCGAGCTGGCGGCGGCAGAAGCGCTCCTGGCGCGGCCCGTCGAGACCGGGGACGAAGAAATCCAGGCCGATCTCGCCCACGGCCACCAGGCGCGGGTCGTCGTGGCGCCGTGCCAGTTCGTCGGCCAGCACATCCAGCGCCGATTCGTCCACCGCGCCGGTGGCGAGCGGATGGATGCCCAGCGCGTAGGCATCGCCCTGCCGATGCGCCAGTTCGCGCACCTCGGCAAAGTCATGAGGCGCGACGGCGGGAATGACGCACAGGGCCACGCCCGCGGCCCGCGCCCGCGCGCTCACCGCCGGCGCCTCGGTGCCGAACTCCGGCGCATCGAGGTGACAGTGTGTATCGATGAAGACCGCCATGAGGGGATGATGCCGCAGCGGCTCGCGCGGCGGTACGAAGCGTGCTACCGTGAAGTCGTTCCTGCATCTGACTTTGCGGAGGTGCAACGATGCGCAGGCCCGCCCGCTACAGCAGCTCGCCCCGGCGCCCCGCGCCTGATGCCGCCAGAATGGCGCCGGAGGCCGGCGGCGCGGCACCGGCGACGACGCCAGCCCCCGCGCCACGGCGGCGC
>JASGDG010000083.1:0-7189 GCA_047607325.1 Xenophilus sp.
CGCTGTTCTTCTTCGGCGCCGCGCTGCTGCTGTTCGCCACCACCTCGCTGGGCATCTTCATGGCCACCATCGCGCGCAACATGCCGCAATTCGGCATGCTGGTGGTGCTGGTGCTGCTGCCGCTGCAGATGCTGTCGGGCGGCCAGACCCCGCGCGAGAGCATGCCCGAGTGGCTGCAGACCGTGATGCTGGCCGCGCCCACCACGCAGTTCGTGCAGTTCGGCCAGGCCATCCTGTTCCGCGGCGCCGGCATCGAGGTGGTGTGGGTGCAACTGCTGGCGCTGGCGCTGATCGGCGCGGCGCTGTTCGCGCTGTCGCTGGCGCGGTTTCGCAAGACCATCGCGCAGATGGCCTGATATTTCCCCGACCCTGAGAAGCTGTGAGCGAAACCGCCATGCCCGAAGTACGTCCTGCCGCCCCGCCCATCGCCGCGAACGTGGTGCGCAACCGCACCTTCGACGAGATCGCCGTCGGCGACAGCGACAGCATCGTGCGCACGCTGACGGCCGAGGACATCCAGCTTTTCGCCATCCTCTCGGGCGACGTGAACCCGCAGCACCTGGACGCGGAATTCGCCGCCTCCACGCGCTTCCACGGCGTGATCGCGCACGGCATGTGGGGCGGCGCGCTGATCTCGGCCGTGCTCGGCACGCGCCTGCCGGGGCCGGGCACCATCTACCTGGGGCAGACGCTGCAGTTCCGCCAGCCCGTGCGCGTGGGCGACACGCTCACCGCGCGCGTGGAAGTCAAGACGCGCGACGCGCAGCGCAAGTTGCTCACGCTGGCCTGCAGCTGCAGCAACCAGAAGGGCGACTTGGTCATCGCGGGCGAGGCCACCGTGCTGGCGCCCACCGAGCGTATCGAGCGCGCGGGAGCCGCGCTGCCCGAAGTGCGCCTGCACGCAGGCAGCGGCCTGCCGCGGCTGCTGGAGCACGTGCGGCCGCTGGCCGCGATCCGCGTGGCGGTGGTGCACCCCTGCGACGCGCTGAGCCTCGCGGGTGCGCTGGACGCGCGGGCCGCGGGCCTGATCGAGCCGGTGCTGGTCGGGCCGCGCGCGCGCATCGAGGCGGCGGCGCAGGCGGCGGGCGCTTCGCTGGAAGGCGTGGAGATCGTCGATGCCCCGCACAGCCACGCCGCCGCCGCGCTGGCCGCGCGCATGGCCGGGCGAGGCGAGGTGGAGGCGGTCATGAAAGGCAGCCTGCACACCGACGAGTTGATGGGCGCCGTGCTGGCCGCCGACGCCGGCCTGCGCACCAAGCGCCGCCTGTCGCACTGTTTCCTGATGCAGACGCCCAGCTACCCGCGTCCCTTCATCATCACCGACGCCGCCATCAACATCGCACCCACGCTGCACGAGAAGGCCGACATCGTGCGCAACGCCATCGACCTGGCGCATGCCATCGGCGTCGAGCAGCCGCGCGTGGCCATCCTGGCGGCGGTGGAAACCGTGAACCCGGCCATGCCGGCCACGCTGGATGCCGCCGCGCTGTGCAAGATGGCCGAGCGCGGCCAGATCACCGGCGGCCTGCTGGATGGGCCGCTGGCCATGGACAACGCGGTGTCCATCGCCGCCGCCACCGTCAAGGGCATCGAATCGCCCGTGGCCGGGCGCGCCGACGTGCTGGTGGTGCCCGACCTGGAAAGCGGCAACATGCTGGCCAAGCAGCTTGAATTCATGGGCGACGCCTCCACCGCCGGCATCGTGATGGGGGCCAAGGTGCCCGTGGTGCTGACCAGTCGCGCGGATGCGCGCGACACGCGCATCGCCTCCTGCGCCATCGCGCTGATCCTGGCGCACCGCTATCGCACCGCGCCCCCTTGATCCACCCTCCCCGACCGGCCGCCTCGACGATTATGACCGACCCGACCTCCTTCATCGTGGTGCTGAACTGCGGCTCGTCGAGCATCAAGTTCGGCGTCTTCGAGAACGGCCCTGGCGGGCCAGCGCGCCAGCCGGCCTGGAACGGCAAGGTGCAGGGCATCGGCGGCCCGAAGCCCGATTTCGGCGCCCGCACGGTGCCGGTGCGGCCGGTGGCGCTGGATGCCGGGCACCCTTACGCCGCCGCGCTGCAGATCATCCAGGGCGAAGTCCTGCGCTGGCTGGACGGCCGCCCCGTGGCCGCCGTGGCGCACCGCGTGGTGCACGGCGGCGCGAAGTACTTCGCGCCCATGCGCGTCGATGCGCAGGTGCTGGCCGACCTGAAGGCACTGATCCCTCTGGCGCCGCTGCACCAGCCCTTCGCCCTGGAAGCCATCGAGATCCTGCTGCGCGAGCGGCCGGGCCTGCCGCAGATCGCCTGCTTCGACACCGCCTTCCACCACACCGTGCCGCAGGTGGAGCAGATGCTGCCGCTGCCCTACGCGGCCTGGGAGCGCGGGCTGCGGCGCTACGGCTTCCACGGCCTGTCCTACGAGTACATGAGCCTGGCCCTGGCCGAACGCCATGGCGACGCGGCGCGCGGGCGCACCCTGGTCGCGCACCTGGGCTCCGGTGCCAGCCTGTGCGGCATGCAGGGGCTGCGCAGCCAGGCCACCACCATGGGCTTCTCGGCGCTCGATGGGCTGATGATGGGCACGCGCACCGGCGCGCTGGACCCGGGCGCGGTGCTGTACCTGATGGAGATCGAGAAACTGTCGCTGCAGGAAGTGGGGCGCGTGCTCTACCACCAGAGCGGCCTGCTGGGCGTGTCGGGCATCTCCAGCGACCCGCGCGAGTTGCTGGCGCAGGAATCGCAGGCCCCTCGCGCGGCCCTGGCGCTGCAACTGTACGTGCGGCGCGTGGTGCGCGAGACCGCCGCGCTCGCGGCGGTGCTCGGCGGGCTGGACATGCTGGTTTTCACGGCGGGCATCGGCGAGCACAGCGTCGCGCTGCGCGAGCGCATCTGCCGCGAACTGGGCTGGCTGGGCCTCGTGCTGGACGACGCGGCCAACGCGCGGCACGCCCCCGTGATCTCGGCTCCCCAGAGCCGCGTGCGGCTGTGCGTGGAGCCCACCAACGAGGAATGGGTGGCGGCCCGCCATGCCCATGCCCTGCTCGGGGGCGGCACAGCCACCCTGCGCTCCTGATCTCAGGAAAAAGGAAAGAACGACACATGTACAAGAACATCCTGGTGCCGCTGGATGGCAGCCCCACCGCCGAGTTGGCGCTGGAGGAGGCCGCCGTGCTGGCGCGTCTGAGCGGCGCCACGCTGCAGTTGCTGCACATCGTCGACGCCATGGAGCACATCACCGGCTTCGAGCCGCCCGCCGTGCACATCAGCGACATCCGGCCGCGCTTCATGGCCGCCGGCCAGGCCGTGCTGGACCGGGCGCAGGCGCGCCTGCAGGCGCAGGGCGTGGCCGTGGCCGGCACGCTGCTCGAAAGTCCGGGCGCGCGCGTGTCGGAGCTGATCGCCGAGCAGGCGCGGCGGCTCGGCGCCGACCTGATCGTGATGGGCACGCACGGGCGCCGCGGCGTGGACCGTCTGCTCATCGGCAGCGACGCCGAGCAGACGGCGCGCATCGCCAGCGTGCCCGTGCTGCTGGTGCGCGCGCGCGAGGCCGCGCCAGCGGCGCGGGGCTGAGGCGTGGTGGGCGCAGACACCGCACCACGCCGGCCCTGGCCCGCCGCAGCGGGCCTGCTGCTGGCCATCTTCGCCGTCTCCGGCGCGCAGGCCCAGCAGACCGCCACCTGCCAGGGCCGCTCCGCGTTGAGCGACGGCCAATGGACCTTCAACCTGCGCGTGGACAACGACCTCTTCGGCGGCGACCGGCAGGACCAGGGCTACACCAGCGGCCTGGGCATCACGCTGGTCTCGCCCAACGTGGTGGACTACCAGAGCGACCCCTGCCTGCCCGCGATGGCGCGCGGACTCAACCGCTACCTGAGCGACCTGAGCCCCGAAGGCTTCGAGCAACAGAATATGGTGTTCAGCCTGGGACAGGGCCTGTTCACGCCGCATGACATCGCGCGCGCCGACCTCATCCCCGATGACCGCCCCTACGCGGGCCTGCTGCTGGCCAGCGTGGGCTACAACGCGCGCCGGGGCGACGAACTGCGCACCTCGCACCTGCGCGTAGGCATCGTCGGCCCTTCCGCGCTGGGGCGGCAGACGCAGAACCTCGTGCACCGCATCATCGGGTCGGAACGCGCCAACGGCTGGGCGAACCAGCTGCGCGACGAGCCCGTGGTCCAGCTGGTGCACGAGCGAATGCGGCGCTGGGCGCCCGCGCATGACCAGGGGGGCTGGAGCTGGGATGCCATCGGCCACTGGGGCGGCGTGGTGGGCAACCTGGCCTCCTACGTCAACGCGGGCGTGGAGCTGCGCTACGGCTGGCGCCTGCCCGACGACTTCGGCAGCACGCCGATGCGCCCGGCGGGCGAGAACACGGCGCCGCCGCGCGGCCCCGGCAGCGCGGCCGCCGGCTGGGCCGGCCATGCCTTCCTGAGCACCGACGTGCGCCTGATGTTCAACGACATCACGCTCGACGGCAACACCTTCAGGAACAGCCACAGCGTGGACATGCGCCATGCCGGCGCCGATCTGGGCTACGGCCTGGTCCTCACGCACGGGCCGTGGAAATTCGCCTTCGCGCGCTACCACCGCACGCGGGAATTCCGAGGGCAGAAGGAGACGCCGGTGTTCGGCAGCTTCACCATCAGCCGGCGGTTCTGACGGAGTGAACGAACCGGCCCTGGCTGCGCTCTGCGCTTCATAGGGGGTGATTCAGAGCACCGGCTCCGCCGCGCGGCCGCCATCGACCCCGGGGAAATTCGGTGGCTGGCTACAGCACGCCGCCCTGCCTGAGCGCGGCGATGGCCTGGGCGTCCATGCCCAGCAATTCGCCCAGCACGCGGTCGGTGTCCTGCGACAGCAGCGGCGGCGCGGCGCGCACGGGCATGCGCCGGCCGTCGATGCGGTACGGCGGCGCCAGCACCTGCACGCGGCCGACCTCGGGGTTGGGCAGCTCGGCCAGCAGGCCGGCCTCGGCGCTGCGCCGCGACTGCAGCGCTTCCAGCAGGCCCAGCACCTCGCCGCAGGGGATGCCGGCGGCCGTCAGGCGCGCCAGCAGTAGCTCGCGCGGGCGGCGGGCCAGCTCGGCGCGCAGCTCGGGCAGCAGCGCATGGCGGTTCTGCGAACGGCCCAGGTTGGTGGCGAAGCGCTCGTCGGCCGCCAGGTCGGGCCGCTCGATCACCTCGGTGCAGAAGCGCTGGAACTGCGCGTTGTTGCCCACGGTGATGACCACTGGGCCGTCGGCCGCGTCGAACACGCCGTAGGGCACGATGGACGGGTGCGCGTTGCCGTACTTGGGCGGGTCGTTGCCCATCAGCAGCGCCTCCATGCCGTAGTAGGCGGTGATCATCAGGCCGCAGTCGTACAGCGCCATCTCGACGTGCCGGCCCTCGCCGGTGCGCTGGCGGTCGAACAGCGCGGCCAGGATGGCCTGCGCCGAGTACATGCCAGTGAACATGTCCACCGCCGCCACGCCGAACTTGAGCGGGCCCTGCCCTTCCTCGCCGTTGAGCGCCATCAGGCCGGCCTCGCCCTGCACCACCAGGTCGTAGCCGGGGCGCGCGGCCTCGGGGCCGTCGGTGCGGTAGCCGGTGATGGAGCAGTACACCACGCCGGGGTTGATCGCCTTCACGGCCTCGTAGTCCAGCCCCATCTTCGCGATGCCGCCGAACTTGAAGTTCTGGATCACGACGTCGCTTTTGGCGGCCAGCTCGCGCACGATGCGCTGGCCCTCGGGCTTCTGCAGGTCCACGCCGACCGACTGCTTGTTGCGGTTGGCGCTGTTGAAGTAGGCGGTGTTGTGCGAGCCGACGCGGATGCCCCAGTCGCGCGTGTCGTCGCCGCGGCCCGGGTGCTCGATCTTGATGACCTCCGCGCCCAGGTCGCCCAGCGCCTGGGCGCACATGGGGCCGGCCAGCACGCGCGACAGGTCCAGCACGCGCACGCCGGCCAGCGGCAGGCGTTGGGGTTCGCTCATCGCTTGCTCCTCAGCGCCACGTAGTCGGGCGTGCGCTTGTTCAGGAAGGCGCCGATGCCCTCGGCGGACTCCGCCGTGCCCTGCGCCTCGACCATGAACTCGGCCTCGCGGTCGAGCTGCGCGTCGAGCGTGTTCGACACCGCCTCGCGGCACAGCGTCTTGATGCGGGCCGTGGCCTGCTCGGGGCCGTCGGCCAGGCGCGTGGCCAGGGCGATGGCCTCGGCGTCCGCGCCGCCGGGCTCGGTGAGGCGGTTGACCACGCCCAGCGCATGCAGCCGCTCGGCGCCGATGCGGTCGCCCGTCAGGCACAGCTCGGTCAGCAGCTGGCGCGGCAGCACCTGGGCCAGGAAGGCGGTGGCGCCGCCGTCGGGCGTGAGGCCCACCTTGACGTAGGCCACCGAGAACACGGCGTCGCGCGCCGCCACCAGCAGGTCGCAGCCCATCGCCATCGACAGGCCGGCGCCGGCGGCGCCGCCTTCCACCGCCGCGACCACCGGCTTGGGGAAGTCGCGCAGCAGGCGGATCAGGCCGTGCAGGCCTTCCAGCCGCTCGCGCCGGGCCTCGGGCGGCAGCTCGCGCCGCCTGGCGAGCTGGTTCAGGTCGCCGCCGGAGCAGAAGTAGCCGTCGGCGCCGGTCAGCACCACGGCGCCCACGCCGGCGTCGGTGCGCGTGGCGGTCAGCGCCTCGACCAGCGCGTCGTACAGGCCGGCGCTGATGGCGTTGCGCTTGCCGGGCGTGTGGATCGCCAGCACCAGCACCGGGCCTTCGCGGCGGGTGAGGATGGGGGGAACGGCGGTGTCGGTCATTGCGTGGTCTCCTTGCCGAGGGCGATGTAGCGCGCGAGGTGGTGGTCCTCGTCGCCGAGCTGGTGGTCGATCATCACGAGGCGCTTGGCGTAGTGCGACAGCGGCAGCTCCCAGGTCATGCCGATGCCGCCGTGCAGCTGGATGCTTTCTTCCGCGACGCGCGTGCCGATGCGGCCGACGCTGTACTTGGCGGCCGACAGCGCCTTCTCGCGTGCGACCCGGTCGCCGCCGTCGATGGCGGCCGCCGCGTTGATGACGGCCGAGCGCGCCTGCTCGATCTCCAGCAGCAGGTCGGCCATGCGGTGCTGCAGCGCCTGGAAGCTGCCGATGGGCACGCCGAACTGCTTGCGGGTGCGCAGGTATTCGAGCGTGTCGCGCTTGGCGACTTCCATCGCGCCCAGCGACTCGGCCGC
>JASGDG010000084.1:0-3309 GCA_047607325.1 Xenophilus sp.
TCCACCGCGTCGCCGACGCCGGCGAGCGAGCGGCGCACCATCCCGTTGTCGGGAAACAGTTCGTACAGGCCGGAGACCACCGCCAGCGTGGGCCGCGGCATCACCGTGGCCAGGCTGACGCGGTCGAAGGCGTCGGCCTGCACGAACTGCGCGCGGTCCTGCAGGTCGCGCTCGGCGATCAGGCGCTGGCCGTCGCGCACGTTGAGGTCGCTGTAGTCGCGCAGCAGGATGGAGGCGGCATGCACCGGGCTGGCGGCCACCGCGTCGAGCACGTAGCGGCCGTGGCCGGCGGCGATGTCCATCACCCGCACCTCGCGCTGCACGGCGGCCAGGCGTTCCATCGCCTCGCGCAGCAGCTCTTCGACGTGCAGCTTGCGCTGGCGGATGCCGCGCCAGCCGATGGAGTCGAGGTACGTGCGGTCGATCATCCGCCCGACCAGCGGCGCGCCGGCGGCCTCGTTGCGGTAGACGTAGTCCAGCGTGCTGCCGGAGTCGAAGCCCGTGGCGTGCCCCAGCGCGATGCCGCGCGAGAGCCTGCCGCCCAGCCTCAGCCCGGCCCGCGTGAAGGCCCAGTAGGCGCCGCGCGGCGACAGGGGCGAGAGCGGCTCGGCCAGCGCGCGCGACTCGTCCGCGGTGGCGCCCGCCTGGTCGGCCTCTCGCAGGTCCACCGGCTCGGGCGGCGCGTCGAACAGCTTCAGGACGAAGGCGCGCACCGCGGCCACGGCCGGCGCGCGCTCCTTCTCGCCCAGCGTGTCGTGGAAGAAGCCGGGCAGCTCGATCTTCTCCTTCACGCGGCTGCCCAGGCGCTCGAAGAACGTGTGCTGCGGCTTGTGGTGCACCACCCAGTCGGCGCCGGAGATCAGCAGCTGCGTCGGCAGCACGATGGCGTTGGCGTCCTGCACCACGCGCTCGGCGGCTTCGTACAGGTCGAGCAGGATGTTGACGGCGATGGGCCGCGTGATCAGCGGGTCGCTGTCGTAGCTGGCGATGCGCTCGGGGTCGTGCGTGAGGAACTTCGCCTTCACGTAGCTGTTGACGAAGAACAGGCCGCGCAGCCTGTGCATCAGCGCCAGGCCCGGCCGCGCGAAGGGCACGTACAGCTTGACCTTGAAGGCCGGCGAGGCGAGCGTGAGGCCGCGCACCTTCGGCGCGTAGTCGTGCGCCCAGGTCGAGACCAGCACCGCGCCCACGCTCTGCGCGACGACGTGGATGTCCTCTTCGGCGATGCCGTGCTGCGCGCCGATGTGCTCGATGAAGGTCTGCACGTCGCGCACCGAGTGGGCGAAGCTGGGGCTGTAGCCGCGCTGGCCGGGCGAGCGGCCGTGGCCGCGGGCGTCCCAGGCGAAGAAATCGAAGTCCGGCAGGTCGAGTTCGTCGACCAGGTGCGCCATGCGTTCGCCGTGCTCGTGGCCGCGGTGGAACAGCACCACCGCGCCGCGCCGCGCGGCGCCGGTGGCCGGCCAGTGCCGGTAGAAGAGGGATTCGCCGTCGTGCGTGCTGAAATGCCGTTCTTCGGGCACGCGCGGCGTGGAGGACGTTGTGTTGGTCATGATGTCTGTGGAATGAGGGTCTGGCTGTGCGGGTCGATCGGGCTTCGGCGCATGTCGTTCATCGAATCAGCGCCGCCCGGCTTCGGCCAGCGCAGCGCGCACCCGGCGCACCACCGTCCAGCCCACCAGGGCCGCCATCAGCGGCATCAGCACTGCCGTCCAGCCGGGCAGCGGACCGCCCAGCGCCACGTACAGGCCCAGCGCACCGAAGACGAAGGCGCGGTCGCTCTTGCCCATCGGCCCGTCGTAGCGCCGGCTGGCGCCGACGCTCGGCCCCAGCGCGCCGGCGAACTCCGACAGCCCGGCCAGCACGATCACCGCGCCGACCCACACGTTCTGGAAAGGCGCGATGGCCGCGAAGGGCAGGTACAGCGCGGCGTCGGAGAGCACATCGGTCAGTTCGTTGAGGAAGGCGCCCAGCGCGCTCTGCTGCCCGTGCTCGCGCGCCAGCATGCCGTCCACCGCGTTGAAGGCCATGCGCAGGAACATCCACAGCGGCACCAGGGCGAAGGCGGCGGCGCCCGGTGCGGCGAAGAAGAGCCACAGCCCCAGGGCGACGGAAATGGCGCAGGCGGCCGCCGTGACCTGGTTGGCCGTCGCGCCGGCGGCGGCCAGGCGGCGGACCATCGGCCGCAGCAGGGCCTGGAAGCGGGGCTTGAACTGGTAGATCGACAAGATGGACGTGGCGCGGCAGACGCGCGAAAGGGCGATGGGCGGGATTCTGCCCATCGGCCTGGGCGCCTTCGCCGATGCCCTGCGAAGTATTGTTGCTTCCGGCAGCCGGTATCGCCTGGTGAGCCTGCACAGCCTGGCCCGCCGACGCCCACCTACAATTCGGCGCTTCGCACCGCGCCATGTCCATCCAGACCGACGACTTCGCCCCGGCCCCGCCCCGCGTGGTGTCCGCCGCGCCGGCCTCGCCCAACGAGGAAGCCATCGAGCGCGCCCTGCGCCCCAAGCTGCTCGACGAGTACGTGGGCCAGGCCAAGGTGCGCGAGCAGCTGGAGATCTTCATCGGCGCCGCCAGGAAGCGCGGCGAGCCGCTGGACCACGTGCTGCTCTTCGGCCCGCCGGGCCTGGGCAAGACCACGCTCTCGCACATCGTCGCCGCCGAGCTGGGCGTCAACCTGCGCCAGACCAGCGGCCCGGTGCTCGAAAAGCCCAAGGACCTGGCCGCGCTGCTGACCAACCTTGAGCCGCACGACGTGCTCTTCATCGACGAGATCCACCGCCTCTCGCCGGTGGTGGAGGAGATCCTCTACCCCGCGCTGGAGGACTACCAGATCGACATCATGATCGGCGAGGGCCCGGCCGCGCGCAGCATCAAGCTGGACCTGCAGCCCTTCACGCTGGTCGGCGCCACCACCCGCGCCGGCATGCTGACCAACCCGCTGCGCGACCGCTTCGGCATCGTGGCGCGGCTGGAGTTCTACACCGCCGAGGAACTGGCCCGCATCGTCACCCGCAGCGCCGGCCTGCTCAAGGCGCCGATCGACGCCGACGGCGCCTTCGAGATCGCCCGCCGCTCGCGCGGCACGCCGCGCATCGCCAACCGCCTGCTGCGCCGCGTGCGCGACTTCGCCGACGTCAAGGGCGACGGCCGCATCACGCAGGACATCGCGCACCGCGCCCTGGCCATGCTCGACGTCGACCCGCAGGGCTTCGACCTGATGGACCGCAAGCTGCTGGAGGCGGTGATCCACCGCTTCGACGGCGGCCCGGTGGGCCTGGACAACATCGCCGCCAGCATCGGCGAGGA
>JASGDG010000085.1:0-7087 GCA_047607325.1 Xenophilus sp.
CGCCCGCCGCAGCCGCCCCGGCGGCACCGGCCGCCGCCGAGGCGCCCGCCGCCGCACCCGCTGCCGCGCCGGCCCCCAAGGTCGATTCCGGCGACACCGCCTGGATGCTCACCTCCACGCTGCTGGTCATCCTGATGACCATCCCCGGCCTGGCCCTGTTCTACGGCGGCCTGGGTCGCAGCAAGAACATGCTGTCGGTGCTGATGCAGGTGTTCGTCATCTTCTCGCTCATCAGCGTGCTGTGGGCCATCTACGGCTACAGCCTCGCGTTCACCGGCGAGGGCAGCTTCTTCGGCACGCTCGACAAGATCTTCCTCAAGGGCGTGACACAGGAGACCTTCGGCGCGCTCACGACCATCCCCGAGCAGGTGTTCGTCTCCTTCCAGGGCACCTTCGCGGCCATCACCGTGGCGCTGATCGTCGGCGCCTTCGCCGAGCGCGCCAAGTTCGCCGGCGTGCTGGTGTTCTCGGTGATCTGGTTCACCTTCAGCTACGTGCCCATCGCCCACATCGTGTGGGGCGGCGGCCTGCTGGGCAAGGACGGCGCGCTGGACTTCGCCGGCGGCACCGTGGTGCACATCAACGCCGGCGTGGCCGGCCTGGTGGGCGCCTACGTGATCGGCAAGCGCATCGGCTTCGGCAAGGAAGCCTTCACCCCGCACTCGCTCACGCTCACGATGGTCGGCGCCTCGCTGCTGTGGGTCGGCTGGTTCGGCTTCAACGCCGGCTCGGCCGGCGCGGCCAACGCCCAGGCCGGCCTGGCCTTCATCAACACCGTGCTGGCCACCGCCGCCGCCACGCTGGCCTGGAGCGTAGGCGAGGCCATGCACAAGGGCAAGGCCTCGATGCTGGGCGCCGCCTCCGGCGCCGTGGCCGGCCTGGTGGCCGTCACCCCGGCGGCCGGCTTCGTCGGCCCGATGGGCTCCATCGTGCTGGGCGTGCTGGCCGGCTTCATCTGCCTGTGGGGCGTGGGCGGCCTCAAGAAGATACTGGGTGCCGACGACGCCTTCGACGTGTTCGGCGTGCACGGCGTGGGCGGCATCCTGGGCGCCATCCTGACCGGCGTGTTCGCCTCGCCCAGCCTGGGCGGCACCGGCGGCCCGACGCCCGACACCTTCGCGCTGGGCGCGCAGGTCTGGATCCAGATCAAGAGCGTGCTGCTCACCGTCGTGTGGTCGGGAGTCGTGGCCTTCATCTCTTACAAGATCGCGCAGTACACCGTCGGCATCCGCGTCACGGAAGAAGAAGAGCGCGAGGGCCTGGACATCACCTCGCACGGCGAGACGGCCTACAACCGCTGAGTTCTGACCGCCAGCGTCTTCTTTTGGATGCCCGGCCCGCCCGCGCTTCGGCGCAGGCGGGCCTTTTTGCGCGTCAATCCTCGCCGCGCCGCTTCTTGCGGCCACGGCCCTGGACCAGCCGGTCGAACAGGGCGTTGGGCAGCAGACGCATGAGCCTGGCGGCCACGCCCATCTGCCAGGGGATCACGCGGTAGCTGACGCCGGCCTCGATGGCGCGCCAGGCCCGGTCGGCGAACACCTCGGCCGGCAGCAGGAAGGGCATGCCGTAGCGGTTGCCGCGCGTGAGCGGCGTGTCGACGTAGCCGGGGCAGAGGGTCACGACCCGCACGCCGCTGCCATGCAGTTCGCCGCGCAGGCTTTCGCAATAGGCGACCACGCCGGCCTTGCTGGCGCAGTAGGCGCCGTGGCCGGGCAGGCCGCGGACGGCGGCCACGCTGGCGATGCCCGCCAGCCGCCCGCGGCCGCGCTGGCGCATGGCGGCGACGAAGGGGTGGAAGGTAGCGGCCAGTCCCACGTTGTTGAGGGCGAAGGTCTGGGCCATCACATCCAGGTCCCCGCGCTCGGCGGTGTCCATGCCGATGCTGATGCCGGCGTTGGCGATCACCGTGTCGGGCAGGCCCTGTGCCTCGACGCAGGCCCGGCCGGCTGCAACGATGTGGTCGATGACGGCCGCGTCGGCACCGTAGATGCGGCAGTCGTCCGGGCCCAGGCCCCGCGCATCGGCCCAGTCCTGGATCGCCGCCACGCGGCGCGCCACCAGGGCCAGGCGCCAGCCGGCGTCCGCATAGCGCGCCGCCAGCGCCTGGCCGATGCCGCTGGACGCGCCGGTGATGAAGACCAGGGGTTTCGGCGGCGGCGCCACGTGCGGCCTCAGTGCCGTCCGTCCGGCGCCGGCGGGGCGATGAAGCCGCGCACCCGGCCGCGGAGATTGGCGACGCCGGAGAGATGGTCGTAGTCCATCGCGTCGGCCGTGAAGCGGTCGCTGCCGCGGATGAGCGTGACGGGCTGGTCCGAGCGCACCCGCTCGGTGTTGGCGTAGGCGTGCAGGAACTCGCCCTGGAATTCCAGCCGCGGCAGCACGCGCCCATTGGGCTGCACGGCTGCGTCGCGGATCACGATGGCGTTGCCGAAGAGCTGGACTTCGCTGCCGTCGCCGTTGGACAGCCCCCGGTTGGCGCTGGCGTGCGTGACCAGGCCGGCCGGCGAGATCGATCGCACGCGCACCTGGTCGATCTCCAGCGTGTCGGTGTCGGGGTAGTGGCGGCCTTCCTTGCCCGTCATCTCGCTGCGCAGCTGGCCGGTGCCGAGGAAGTTCTTGACCGTGAAGTCGCGCATGAAGAAGTCCGGCTCGTGCGCCGGCGCCTGCCTGGCCGCGGGCTGCAGCAGGCGCGGCGCGTTGCGCACCAGCCAGTAGGTCCCCAGCGCCAGGGCGCCCATCAGGATGACGGGCAGGTACAGGCTGGCGCGGTCCAGCGCCATGCGCAGCAGCGTCCAGCCGTTCCTGAAGTGCATCAGGATGCCGCCCCCTCGGCCGACTCGAGCAGGCGGCGGTAGTGGCCGCCTGCCAGCAGCAGCAGGTCGCAGAACTCGCGCGCCGCGCCCTGGCCGCCGCGCGCGGCGGTGACGTGGCGCACGGCGACGCGCACCTCGGCGTGGGCGTTGGCGGGGGCGGCGCAGAAGGCCGCCCGTTTCAGCAGCGGCAGGTCCGGCCAGTCGTCGCCGATGGCGGCGGCCTGCGCCCAGGTGAGGCCCAGTCCGGCCAGCAGGGCTTCGGCGGCCGGCAGCTTGTCGCTGACGCCGTAACGGGCGTATCGCACGCCCAGCGCCTCCAGCCGCACGCGCAGGGGCGCCGAGTCGCGGCCGGTGATCACCGCCGGCTCGATGCCGGCGCGGCGCAGCAGCTGCAGGCCGTAGCCGTCGAGGACGGAGAAGCGCTTGAGCGTCTCGCCTTCGGCGCTGAAGTAGACGCCGCCGTCGGTGAGCACGCCGTCGACGTCGAAGAAGGCGATGCGCACGTCCTGCGCGGCCAGCAGCAGCTCGGGCGCGAAGTGCACGGCCGGCATCAGATGACCTTGGCCCGCATCAGGTCGGTGGTGTTGAGGGCGCCGACCAGCCGGCCCTCGCCGTCGACCACGAACAGGCGGGTGATGCCGTGCTGCTCCATCAGCTCCGCGGCCTCGACCGCCAGCGCGTCGGCGCGGATGGTCCGCGGGCCGCGATGCATCACGTCGGCGGCGGTGGGCGTGCGCAGGTCGGCGCCGGCCTCGATCAGGCGGCGCAGGTCGCCGTCGGTGAAGATGCCCTCGGCACGGCCGTCCCCGCCCATCACCGCGGCGGCGCCGAAGCCCTGGATGCTCATCGTGCGCATCAGCTCGGAGATGCCGGCCGTGGGCGCCACCCGCGGCACGGCCCCGCCGCTGCGCATGACGTCGCTCACGTGGGTGAGCAGCTTGCGGCCCAGCGCGCCGCCGGGGTGCGAGCGGGCGAAGTCCTCGGCGCCGAAGCCGCGCGCGTCCAGCAGCGCGACGGCCAGCGCGTCGCCCAGCGCCATCTGCGCGGTGGTGCTGGCGGTGGGCGCGAGGTTGAGGGGGCAGGCCTCTTTCTCGACGCCGCTGTCGAGCACGATGTCGGCATGGCGCGCCAGGGAGGAGTCGCGCCCGCCGGTCATGGCGATCAGGGGCACGCCCTGGCGCTTGACCACCGGCAGGATGGCGGCCAGCTCGTCGCTCTCGCCGCTGTTGGAGATGGCCAGCACGATGTCCACCGCCTTGATCATGCCCAGGTCGCCGTGGCTGGCCTCGGCCGGGTGCACGAACATGGCCGGCGTGCCGGTGGAGGCCAGGGTGGCAGCGATCTTGCGGCCCACGTGGCCGCTCTTGCCCATGCCCATCACGACCGCGCGGCCGCGCACCGCGAGGATGCGGCGCACGGCCTCGACGAAGGAAGGCCCCAGCCGCGCCTTCAGACCGAGCACGGCCGCGGACTCGATGTCGAAGGTCGCGCGGGCGCGCGCCAGCAGCGCGTCGGAATCCAGGGGCAGGGAGGGCATCGCGGAATTTTATCGGCCGCCCGCGGCCCCGCCCGCGGCATCGCATGCCCCTTGCTAGCATCCGGCCATGGGGACGTTCGAACTCACGCTGATGTATCTGCTGGCCGCGGTGCTGGGCGTGGTGACCTGCCGCTCCTTCAAGCTGCCGCCGATGCTGGGCTACCTGGTGGCGGGCGTGCTGATCGGGCCGCACGCGTTCAGGCTCTCGGACAACGACGAGGGCGTCAAGCACCTGGGCGAATTCGGCGTGGTGTTCCTGATGTTCGTCATCGGGCTCGAATTCAGCCTGCCCAAGCTGCGCGCGATGCGCAGGCACGTGTTCGGGCTGGGCGCGCTGCAGGTGACGCTGACCATGCTGGTGGCGACGCTGGGCGCCCTGGGCCTCTCGCACGTCCTGCCGCCGGCGTGGCAGTTCGGCTGGCGGACGGCGCTGGCGCTCTCCGGCGCGCTGGCGATGAGCAGCACGGCGATCGTGGTCAAGCTGATGGCCGAGCGGCTGGAGCTGGAAAGCGAGCACGGGCGCCGGGTGATGGGCGTGCTGCTGTTCCAGGATCTGGCGGTGGTGCCGCTGCTGGTGCTGGTGCCGGCCCTGGGCGCACCGCCGGAGGCGCTGGCCAGGGACCTGGGCGTGGCGATGCTCAAGGCCACCGCGCTGGTCGCGCTGCTGCTGTACGGCGGCCCGCGCGTGATGCGCTGGTGGCTCACGCTGGTGGCGCGCCGGCGCAGCGAGGAGCTGTTCATGCTCAACCTGCTGCTGGTCACGCTGGGCCTGGCCTGGCTGACCGAGCAGGCCGGCCTGTCGCTGGCGCTGGGCGCCTTCATCGCCGGCATGCTGGTGTCGGAGACGGAATACAAGCACCAGGTGGAGACCGACATCCGCGCCTTCCACGACGTGCTGCTGGGCCTGTTCTTCATCACCATCGGCATGTCGCTGGACTGGCACGTGGTGGTCGAGCACTGGGCGCTGGTGGCGCTGCTGCTGGTGCTGCCGCTGGCCTTCAAGCTGGCGCTGGTGATGCTGCTGGCGCGCGGGCTGGGCGCCACCACCGGCGTGTCGCTGCGCACCGGCCTGTACCTGGCGCAGGCGGGCGAATTCGGCTTCGTGCTGCTGGCGCTGGCGCAGGCGGATGCGCTGCTGCCGCCGTGGCTGGCCAACCCGGTGCTGGCCTCGATGATCCTGTCGATGCTGGCCGCGCCCTTCATGGTGATGTACAGCAATGCCATCGTGCGCAGGCTGGTGGCCAGCGACTGGCTGCAGCAGTCGCTGCAGATGACGCAGATCGCGCGCAAGACCATCAACACCGCGCGCCACGTGATCATCTGCGGCTACGGCCGCTGCGGCCAGAACCTGGCGCGCATGCTGGAGCACGAGGGCATTCCCTACATGGCGCTGGACCTGGACCCGGACCGCGTGCGCCAGGCGGCGGCGGCGGGCGATTCGGTGGTGTTCGGCGACGCGGCGCGCCTGCAGGCGCTGATGGCCGCCGGCCTGGCCCGCGCCAGCGCCGTGGTCGTCACCTACCTGGACGTGCCGGGCGCGCTGAAGGTGCTGGCCCACACCCGCACCCACGCGCCGCAGGTCCCGGTGATCGTGCGCACCCAGGACGACCGCGACCTGGAGAAGCTCCAGGCCGCCGGCGCGACCGAGGTGGTGCCCGAGGCCATCGAGGGCTCGCTGATGCTGGCCAGCCACGCGCTGGCGCTGGTGGGCGTGCCGATGCGACGGGTGATCCGGCTGGTGCAGGACCAGCGCGACGCCCGCTACAACCTGCTGCGCGGCTACTTCCACGGTGCCGACGACGACACCGGCGACGAGATGGAGCACGAGCGGCTGGACACGCTCACGCTGGCCCCCGGCGCCCGCGCCATCGGCCGCACGCTGGCGCAGCTGGCCCTGCATGCCGTCGGGGTGCGGGTGGCCAGCCTGCGCCGCCACGACGGCCAGGCCGCCGAGCCCCAGGACGACACCGTGCTGGCCGACGGCGACACGCTGGTGCTCTCGGGCAAGCCGGGCGCGCTGGCGGCGGCGATGGACCGGCTGCAGCGCGGCTGAGCGCATGGAAGGCCATCATGCGCATCCTGCCCACCCCGGTCAGGTCACGGCCACGCGCCGCCCCTTGTGGCCGAGGCGCCGCGACAGCACCAGCCCCAGCGCCATCGCCAGTTCCAGCGCGATGCCCGGCTGGCGGTTGCCCATCTCGCCGAAGCGCAGCGGCGTCAGCCGCCACAGGCGGCACGCCCCGGCCGCCGTGACGCTGGCCGAGCGCGGCTGGCGCGAGAAGAAGGCCCCCTCGCCGACCACCGAGCCGGCGCTGACGATCGCGATCTGCACCTCGCCCCTGCTGGAGAGCCGGTGCACGTTCAGCGCGCCGGATTCGACGAAGAACAGCGTGCGGTCATGCGCTCCCTTGTCGATCAGGGTCTGCGACGGGGCCAGTTCGAAGGACTGCATGTAGGAACCCAGCACCTCCCACTGCGCCGGCTGGAGGGCGGGTGCGAAGGCGTCGCTGCTGGTGTTCTGGGCGATGGCCTGGCACAGATCCTGGATGGTGGCGGGCATGTCGGTGTCTCGCGAAAGAGTGCGCCATTGTTCGGCGCTTTCTCTTACTTCGATGCAGAAGCGAAAACTCTGCTGCATGCCGTTGATTTTCAAGTAAATAATGGCGGTACCGCAACGTGCTTGGACCTATTCTTGGACCCAAGTACCAAGTGTGTCCCTTGGTAGCGGCGGATGGCC
>JASGDG010000086.1:0-3442 GCA_047607325.1 Xenophilus sp.
CCATCCGCGGCCTCGGCCGCCGACTTGTGCGGCGCCACGGCGCAGCGCGCCGCACCGCCACGCGCCCTGGCCTTCGCCGCCGCGGCACAGGACGAACACGCCGCCTGGGGCGGCCAGGCGCTCGATGCCGAAGGGCGGCTGCTGGCGTCCGGCGCCTCCGAAGCCGAGGACACGCCGCGCACCGGCGGCGCGGCGCCGTGGCAGCGCGTGATCGACTACTGGCACGCGGTCGATCCCGAGGCGCGCCGGCTGCCCTACCTCGTCCGCTACGGCGCGCTGCGGCCGGCCGACCGCGGACGGCTGCGCGAGGCCCTGGCGCAGGCCGGCTCGGAGCGCCTGCAGGGGCTGGGCGTCGGCCCGGACCAGGGCCTGTCGGCGCAGGACCTGGATGCCCTGGCCGCTGCCCTGGACCGCGTGGCCGTGGTCGACACGCCCTGGTCCGCCGCCTTCGTGAGCTGGCTCGCGCGGCGGGCAGGGCTGCGCGCCGACGAGTTCGTCTTTTCCGAGGCGCATGCCGACTACGCCGGCGCGGCCTGGGCGGCCACGCTGCAGGAGCAGGCGGGCCAGGCCACGCCTTACGCCCTGCGCGTCTGCGACATCGTCCGCACCCCGCCCCGCGTCGGCGACCTGGTGTGCCAGACGCGCGGCGCCGACGCCGGCCTGGACCGCTTCGACACGCTCGGCGCCGTGCTCGCCGCGCGCCCCACGGGCGGCACGCCAGTGCCCATGCACTGCGACGTGGTCACGCGGGTCGACGCGCAGGGCTTCGACGCCGTCGGCGGCAACGTGCTGCAGTCGGTGACGCTGCGGCCCCTGCAGTTCGCGCCCGGCACGCAGCAACTGGACCCGAGCTACCTCGACAGCAGCGGCTGCACGCCCGGCGCGCCCGGCTGCGTCGACCGCCACATGAGCCGCCAGCCCTGGTCGCTGCTGCTGCAGTGGCGCTGACCGCACAAATCGAACGATTTGATTAAAATGACCGTTTTTTGGAGCCATCGACATGCAGACGATGACGGCCAACCAGGCCAAGACGCAGTTCGGCGCCTTCGTGGACATGGCGCAGAAGGAACCGGTCCGCGTGCTCCGGCACGACCGCGTGGTGGGCGTGCTGGTGTCGCCGAGCGACTACGAAGCCATGCGGGCCTTCTACGCCGATCGCCTCGCGCACACGCTGGACCGCACCGCAGCCAAGGCGCGGGCGGCCGGCCTGACGCAGGAGGGCATCGACGCGCTGCTGGCCGATGAGAGCTGATGCAGCGCTGGTGATCGACACCAACGTGCTGATCAGCGCCGCCCTGTCGACCACCTCGCCACCCGCGAGGCTGGTGCGCCACACGCTCGCGCAGGGCCGGCTGCTCTTCTCCGATGCCACCTTCGCCGAGATGCAGTCGCGCCTGTGGCGCCCGAAGTTCGATCGCTATTTCGACCTGGAGGAGCGCAAGGCGATCCTGCACGACCTGAGCGCGGCAGGCATCTGGGTCGACGTGCTGCCCGGCCTGGCGGCCCGCACCTTCAGCCGCGATCCGGACGACGACAAGTTCGTCCATGTGGCCGTGTCCGCGGCCGCCGATGCGCTGGTGAGCGGCGACCAGGACCTGCTGGTGCTGGCACGCGTCGAGGGCATTCCTGTCCTGACACCCGGCCAGGCCTGCGCCCTGCTCCAGTGCTGATGCCATGACTGCTGAATCTCTTCCCGACCTGGGCGCCGACCAGTGTGCCCGCCACCTGCGTCGCGCCGACGCCGTCGCGCGCCGCGCGATGTCGATGGGCCGCCATCCCTTCGGCGCGCTGCTGCTCGCGCCCGACGGCGAGACGGTGCTGGCCGAGCAGGGCAACATCGACACCGTCAACCACGCCGAGTCCACGCTGGCGCGCACCGCCGCCGCCAACCACCCGGGCGCCTACCTGGCGCAGTGCACGCTGGTGACGACCTTCGAGCCCTGCGCCATGTGCGCAGGCACCATCTACTGGGCCGGCATCGGCCGCGTGCTCTACGGCGCCGAAGAGGCGGCGCTGCTCGCGCTGACGGGCGACCATCCCGAGAACCCCACGCTCAGCCTGCCCTGCCGCGAGGTGTTCGCGCGCGGGCAGCGGCCGGTCGAGGTGATCGGGCCGGTGGAGGCGGTGGCGGACGAGATGGTCGCCACGCACCGCGGTTTCTGGGAAGGGCGCTGAGTGCCGCGGGGGTGGCCCGAAGGCCACGTCGGCCCGCCGCGCAGACCCGCCGGCGCACGCCCGGCGCCTCGCCAGCTATAAAATTCATAGCGTCCAGGGTCCTCGCCTCCATGCCATGCGCCTGATGCCGGTTTCTCTGCCCGCGCTCTGCGCCCTGCTGTGCGCCGGCCTGCTGGCCGGCTGTGCCAGCACCCCGCCGGGCGGGCGCCTGCCGGCCGCGCCGCGCGCCACCTTCTACCCGCCGCTCACGCCCACGCAGGCCGACGACATCGCGATCCACGCGCTCGGGCTGGTCGGTACGCCGTACCGCTACGGCGGCAACACGCCCGACGGCGGCTTCGACTGCAGCGGCCTGATCGGCTACGTCTACCGCAGCCGTGCGGGCCTCACACCGCCGCGCACGGTGGCGCAGCTCGGCGGCTTCGGCGCGCCGGTGAGCATCGACGAGATCCGCACCGGCGACCTGGTCCTGTTCGGCCGCGGCCGGCCGACGCATGCGGGCATCTACGTGGGCGATGGGCGCTTCGTGCATGCACCGTCGACCGGCGGCACGGTGCGGCTGGACCGGTTGGCCGGCGTGTACTGGTCGAAGCAGCCGGTCGAGGTGCGGCGGCCCTGAGCCGGCCCGCCGCAGCGCATCGGTCGATGCGGACGACTGCGTCACGGCGCGAGCGGCCGGCGCACGTTTGCCCCGAACGGTTCGGCCATCGGCGTGGGCGGCAGCCGCGGGGCGCCGTCCTCGTACCGCTCCCCGGCCGTCCCTCGACCGCCCGGCACCCGCGCCGCCACCCGGCGCGCCAGCGCGATCACCGGCGCATCCACCATCCGGCCGTCCAGCATGCACACGCCGCCGCGCGCCGCCTCGGCGGCGGCCAGCACCCGGCGCGCCTGCGCCGCCTCGTCCTCGCCCGGCGCCAGCGCCTGGTGCACCACCGGCACCTGTGCCGGATGGATGCACAGCTTGGCGCCGAAGCCCATGCGCAGGCCGCGCCGGGTGTCCTCGGCGATGCGACCGGCATCGCGCAGCGCGGTGGTGACGCCGTCCACCGGCGGCGCCAGGCCGGCGCGCCGGGTGGCGCGCACGATCTCCCAGCGCGCCGGCGCCAGCTCTTCCTCGCCCGGCCCGCAGGCCAGGCCCAGGTCGGCCTGCAGGTCCAGGTGGCCCAGTGCCAGCCGCAGCACGCCGGGCGCGCCGGCGATGGCGTCCAGCGCGTCCAGGCCGGCGCCGCTTTCCACCAGCGGCAGCAGCGCGGCAGCCGGCGCCCGC
>JASGDG010000087.1:0-17736 GCA_047607325.1 Xenophilus sp.
GCCAGCCCGATCAGCCCCTTGGGCAGCCAGGCCACGAAGGCGATGATCACCAGCCCCAGGCTGAGCTGCCAGTGGTCGGCCAGCGGGCCGACCAGCGCGTGGGTGGACAGCAGCTCCTTGAGCAGCGTGAAGGCCACCGCCCCCAGCACCGCGCCGCGCAGGTGGCCCAGGCCGCCCAGGATGATCATCAGCAGCACCTCGCCCGAGTTGTGCCAGGCCAGCAGCTCGGGGTTGACCACGCCGTCGCGCGAGGCGACGAGGAAGCCCGCCAGCCCGGCCAGCGCGCCGGCGATGACGAAGGCCGCCAGCTTGTAGAAGTAGGTCGGGAAGCCCACCGCCCGCATGCGCTGCTCGCTCACGCGGATGCCGGCCAGCGCCGCGCCGAAGCGCGAGCGGCGGATCAGCGCCAGGAGGCCGCAGGCGCCCGCCAGCGCGGCCAGCACCACGTAGAACAGCACCAGCCGGTTCTCCAGATCGATCGGGCCGATGGCCGGGCGCACGTACAGGTAGATGCCGTCGCTGCCGCCGCCCACGGCGGTGTCGTGGAAGACGAAGAAGGCCATCTGCGCGAAGGCCAGCGTGACCATGATGAAGTACACGCCCCGGGTGCGCAGGCTCAGGGCGCCCACCACCAGCGCGTACAGCGCCGCCGAGCCCATCGCCAGCACCAGCAGCACCAGCAGGTCGCCGCCCTCGCCGCCCGAGCCCAGCACCGTGGCGTAGGCGCCGATGCCGTAGAAGGCCGCGTGGCCCAGGCTCACCAGGCCGGTCATGCCCACCAGCAGTTCCAGGCTGAGCGCGAAGATGGCCAGGATCATCACCTTGACCACGAGGTCGGACGCGTAGCCGCCCAGGAAGGGCGCGGCCACGGCCAGCACCGCCACCGCGGCGGCGGGCAGCAGGCGCCCGCTCATGCTTTCTTCCCCACCAGCCCTTCGGGCCGCCACACCAGCACCGCGGCCATCAGCAGGTAGATGCCGATGCCGCTGACCCCGGAGAAGAAGACCTTGCCGAAGGTGTCGACGAAGCCCACCAGCAGCGAGGCCGCCAGCGCGCCGGTGATGGAGCCGATGCCGCCGATCACCACCACCACGAAGCAGATGATCAGCACGCCGGCGCCCATGTTGGGATACACCGAGGACATCGGCGCCGAGATCATGCCGGCCAGCGCGGCCAGCGCCACGCCGCCGGCGAAGACGATGCGGTACAGCCGCCGGATGTCGATGCCCAGGCCGCGCGCCATGTCGCGGTTGCTGGCGCCGGCGCGGATCATCATGCCCAGCCGCGTGCGGTTGACCACCGCGTACATCGCCACCGCCAGCACGACGCAGGCGGCCGAGGCGAACAGGCGATACCAGGGGTAGCTCATCAGCCCGCCGAGCGAGAAGCTGCCGTCCAGCCAGGCCGGCACCTTCACGCCGTGCACGTCGTTGCCCGCCAGGATGGAACGCAGCTCCTCGAACACCAGGATCAGGCCGTAGGTCATCAGCACCTGTTGCAGGTGGTCGCGCTGGTAGAGGTAGCTGAAGAAGGCCCACTCCAGCAGGTAGCCCAGCACCGCGGCCAGCGCCACGCCGGCCAGCAGCATCGGCAGGAAGCTGTCGCCGAAGAGGGGCGACAGCGCGAAGGCCATGTAGGCCCCGATCATGTAGAAGCTGCCGTGCGCCAGGTTGATCACGCCCATGATCCCGAAGATCAGCGTCAGCCCCGAGGCCAGCAGGAACAGCAGCAGCCCATACTGAACCGAGTTCAGACACTGGACGAGAAAGGTTCCGAAGTCCAAACGATCAACTTTCAGTCAATGACGACAGGCACAACGGAGGCTGCTGATCAGGAGGCCGCGGAGCAGGCCATGTCAGCGACACCCGCGGAACCGGCTTTGCCGGGCCGCCGGGTGTGCCCCCTTGAGGGGGTTGCCGGAGCGGAACGAAGTCCGCGCAGGCTGGGGGTGGTCACATCCTGCAGCCGCGGGCCGGGTCGGCGAGGGCTTTGACGGCGACGTTCACCAGCTTGTTCTCCTTGCCGTCCACCTTGCGCAGGTAGATGTCCTGCACCGGGTTGTGGGCCTTGCTGAGCGTGAAGGGACCGCGCGGGCTGTCGATGCGGGCCTTCTCGATGGCGGCGCTCAGCTCGGCCTTCCTGCCGAAGTCGCCCTGAGTGGCGGCCAGGCCGGCGCCCAGGATCTGCGCGGCGTCGTAGCCCTGCACGGCGTACACGTCGGGCTGCAGCTTGAAGGCCTTGGCGTAGTCGGTGCGGAAGGCGTTGTCCTTCGGCGTGTTCAGGCCGTCGGCGTAGTGCAGCGTGGTCAGCATGCCCTGCGCGGCGTCGCCCTGCGCCTCCAGCGTGCCGTCGGTCAGGAAGCCGGGGCCGTACAGCGGGATGCTCTTGTTCAGGCCCGCGGCCGCATAGTCCCTGACCAGCTTGACCGCGCCGCCGCCGGCCATGAAGGAGTACACCGCGTCCGGCTTGGCCGCCGCGATCTCGGTCAGCAGGGCCTGGAACTCCACGTTGGGGAAAGGCAGCGTGAGCTGCTTGACCACCTTGCCGCCGTTCTTCTCGAAGCCCTCCTTGAAGCCGTTGACGGACTCGTCGCCGGCCGCGTACTTCCAGGTCAGGGTGATGGCGGTCTTCCTGCCTTCCTTGGCCGCCACCACGCCCATCGCGTAGGCCGGCTGCCAGTTGCTGAAGCTGCTGCGGAAGATGTTGGGCGCGCACATGGGGCCCGTCACCGCGTCGGCGCCGGCGTTGGGGATGATGAGCAGCGTGCCGCTTTCCTTGGCGGCCTTGGCCATCGCCATCGCCACGCCGGAGTGCACGGTGCCGACGATGACATCCACGTTGTCGCGCTTGATCAGTTTGTTGACGTTGTCGGTGGCCTTGGCCGGATCAGACTCGTCGTCCACCCTCACGTACTCGATCTCGCGCCCCGCCAGCTTGCCGCCCTGTTCCTGGACGTAGAGCCTGAAGCCGTTCTCGATCGCCACGCCCAGCCCGGCGTAGGTGCCGCTGAAGGGCAGCATCAGCCCCACCTTGATCCTGCCGGCCCCCTGCGCGGCGGCGGCGGTGGCGGCCAGGCTGGCCAGGGCCAGGGCGGTCAGCGCCGGACGGATGCAGAAGGTCCTCATGGTGCGTCTCTCCTCTCGTTGATGAATGATTGGGTGGCGATGATGACTTCGTCGGCCTGATCGCGATGCGGGGAATGCCCGCATGCAGGCAGCACCCGCAGCTGCGTGCCCGGCACGCGCGCCGCGATGCCGTGCACCTGCGCCAGCGTGCCGTACTCGTCGTCCTCGCCCTGGATGGCGAGCACCGGGCTGCGCACGTTTTCCAGTTCGTGCTCGATGTTCCACTTGGCGAAGGGCGGGTGCAGCCAGATGCGGTTCCAGCCCCAGAAGGCGGAGTCCACGTCGTCGTGGTAGCGGGCCAGGCGCGCGCGCAGGCCGCTGTCCAGGTAGGCCCCGCGCGCGATCTCGATGTTCCTGACCGTCACGTCCTCGACGAAGATGTGCGGCGCCAGCAGCACCAGGCCCCGCACCCGCTGCGGGAAGCGCGCCGCGTACAGCAGGCTGATCGAGCCGCCGTCGCTGTGGCCGAAGAGCCAGGGCTTTTCCACCAGGCCGATGGCGTCGAAGAAGGCGGGCAGCACCTCGTGCGCCTGGCGGTGCATGAAGTCCGGGCCCCAGGCCTCGTCCACGGCGCGCGGCGTCGAGCGGCCGTAGCCGGGGCGCGAGAACACCAGCCCGCGCACGCCGGCCTGGGCGCACAGGCGGTCGGGAAAGTCCTTCCACATCGCCACCGAGCCCAGGCCCTCGTGCAGGAAGACCACCAGCGGCGCGCCGCCCTGGCCCGGCTCACGCGGGCCGATCCAGCGGTGCTCGATGCGCACCGGCCGGTCGCGCCAGCCGATCTGCGCGAACTGCGTCGCGCCTGCGGCGCTCACCGCGCCGCTTCCTTCTCGCGCAGGCGGAAGCGCTGGATCTTGCCGGTGGCGGTCTTGGGCAGCTCGTCGATGAACTCGATGAGGCGCGGGTACTTGTAGGGCGCCAGGCGCTCCTTGACGAAGGCTTTCAGGTCCGCGTCGCTGGCCTGCCGGCCGGCCTTGAGCACGACGAAGGCCTTGGTCTTGGTCAGCCCCTCGGCGTCGGGCGTGCCGATCACGGCCGCCTCCAGCACGGCCGGGTGCTGCATCAGCGTGGCCTCCACCTCGAAGGGCGAGACGTAGATGCCGCTGACCTTGAGCATGTCGTCGCTGCGGCCGGCGTAGGTGTAGTAGCCGTCGGCGTCGCGCACGTACTTGTCGCCGCTCTTGGTCCAGGCGCCCTGGAAGGTCTCGCGCGTCTTCTCGCGGTCGCCCCAGTACATCAGCGCGCTGCTCGGGCCCTGGATGTACAGGTCGCCCACCTCGCCGACGGCCACCGGGCCGCCGTCCTCGTCGCGCAGCTCGATGCCGTAGCCCGCCACCGGCTTGCCGGTGCTGCCGTAGCGCACGTCGCCCGGGCGGTTGGAGATGAACACGTGCAGCATCTCGGTGGAGCCGATGCCGTCGATGATGTCGCAGCCGTAGTGCGCCTTGAAACGCTGCGCGATCTCCGCCGGCAGCGCCTCGCCGGCGGAGGAGCCCATGCGCAGCCGCACCGCGCCGCGCGGCGGCAGCGCGGGCGAGGCCAGCATGCCCGCGTAGCCGGTGGGCGCGCCGAAGAAGATGGTGGGTGCGTGCTCGGCATTCGTCCAGCGCCTGAACACGGCCTCCGGCGTGGGCCGCTCGGCCATCAGCACGACCTGGGCGCCCACCGAGAGCGGGAAGGTCAGCGCGTTGCCCAGCCCATAGGCGAAGTACAGCTTGGCGGCGGAGAAGCACACGTCGTCTTCCCTCACGCCGAGCACCGCCTTGCCGTACAGCTCGGCCGTCCACCACAGGTTGCCGTGCGTGTGCACCGTGCCCTTGGGCTTGCCGGTGGAGCCGGAGGAATAGAGCCAGAAGCCGGGGTCGTCGGCCGCGGTGGGTGCCGGCGCGGTCAGGGGCGCCGCGGCATCGACGGCCCGCGCGAAATCCGCCATGCCCGCGGGCAGCGCGCCGGCTGGCTGCGAGACGATCACCGTGCGCAGTTCGTGCCGCGCCTTCTCCATCGCCGCCTGCAGCGTGGGCAGCAGCGCGCCCGAGACCAGCGCGGCCTGCGCGCGGCTGTGCTCCAGCATGTAGGCGTAGTCGTCGGCGGTGAGCAGGGTGTTGACGGCCACCGGCACGATGCCGGCATACAGGCAGCCGAGGAAGCTCGCCGGCCAGTCGTTGGTGTCCAGCATGAGCAGCAGCACGCGCTCCTCGCGCCGGATGCCGGCCTCGGCCAGCGCGCCGGCCAGCCGGCGGGCGTGCGCCTCCAGCGCGCCGTAGCTCAGGGTGCCGTGGTCGTCCACATAGGCGATGCGATCGGCACGCCCACGGTTGAGCGCGAACAGGTGCTCGGCGAAGTTCAGGCGGCTCGGGGGGCTCATCGGGGTGTCTCCATGCGTCGTTCGGCCGTCAGGGTTCAGACGCTCCGGGTGAACTGGATCTGCCCTTCGGGCAGGAGGTAGAGCACCAGCGCACGGCCCCGGGCCACGGTGGGCCGGTGCGCGCTGCCGGGCGGGTAGACGCACCAGCCGGCCGGCCGGCCGTCGAAGGTGGCCCCGCCTTCCTGCGGCAGAATCAGGTCGATCTCGCCGCCGGGATGCACGTGGTGCGGGCCGGCGATGTCCTGCATGTCCACCACGTCCACCGAGAAGCGGTGCAGCGCGTCCTCGGCCTTGAAGACGCGGCCGTAGCGGATGCCGCCGCCCTCGCGCGCGCACAGCCAGCCCTCGGCCACGCCCTGCTCGCAGGCGGCCTTCAGGCCGGCGTAGGTCGCGCTGCCCGGGCCGTGCTCGCGGTTGAGCCAGGCGTCCAGCGCGCCGTCCAGCGGGCGGCCGGCCAGTTCGGCGGTGAGGGTGGCAACCAGCGCATGAAAGTCTTCCTTGGCCATCGTGGGTGTCTTCCTTGCATGACGTCGCCAGCTGGTGGCCGCTGGCAATGTGCAATATTTTGCTTATGCTTGAACCATATAAACCGATCAACCCCATGTCAAGCAATATAGTGCATGTGTGGTGTTTGCCCTAGGTCGGACGACAATCGAGACAGCCCGAGGACGCTCCCCTTCATGACGGATCAGGAATCAGACGCCGTCGCCGTTCGGCCGGCGCAGGACCATGGCGCCGCCGAACCCGCGGCCGAATCGCGCGACCCGCTGCTCACCGCCGTGGGCGAGCGGGCGCGCAGCCTGCGCGCGCGGCGCGGCCTCACGCGCAAGGCGGTGGCGCAGGCGGCCGACGTTTCCGAGCGCCACCTGGCCAACCTGGAGTACGGCACGGGCAACGTGTCGATCCTGGTGCTGCAGCAGGTGGCCGGGGCGCTGCAATGCCCCATGGCCGAGCTGCTGGGCGACGTGACCACCAGCTCGCCCGAGTGGCTGCTGATCCGGGAACTGCTGGAGCACCGCTCCGAGGCCGACCTGCGCCGGGTGCGCGTGGCCATCGGCGAGATGCTGGGCACGGCCGCGGTGGACCCGGCCCGCTCGCGCCGCATCGCGCTCATCGGCCTGCGCGGCGCCGGCAAATCCACCCTCGGCCAGATGCTGGCCAACGACCTGGAGATGCCCTTCATCGAGCTGAGCCGCGAGATCGAGAAGTTCGCCGGCTGCAGCGTGCGCGAGATCCACGACCTGTACGGCACCAACGCCTACCGCCGCTACGAGCGCCGGGCGCTGGAGGAAACCGTGCAGATCTACGGCGAGGTGGTGATCGCCACGCCGGGCGGCATCGTTTCCGACCCGGCCACCTTCAACGAATTGCTGGCCCACTGCACCACCGTGTGGCTGCAGGCGCGGCCGGAGGAACACATGGGCCGCGTCGCCGCCCAGGGCGACATGCGACCCATGGCCGCCAGCCGCGAGGCGATGGACGACCTGCGCCGCATCCTCGACGGCCGGTCGGCTTTCTACTCGAAGGCCGATCTCGCGGTGGACACCGGCGGCACAACGCTGGCGCAGGCCTTCGAGGCGCTGCGCGCGGCCGTGCGCAGGGCGATGGCCGAGGCGTGATGCATACGGTTCTGCCTTCGAGCGAAGAACAAGGCGCCCATCAGGCCGTGCTGCCGCGCAGCCGGTCGATCAATCCGTTGAGCGCCTCCAGCGAGCCGAAGTGGATGGCCAGTTCGCCGCGTTCCTCCACCTTGCCGCCGCGCTTGCTGCGCTTCTTGATGCGCACCTCGACCTCCGCCGTGAGCAGGTCGGCCAGTTCCTCTTCCACGCGCTGCAGGTCGCGCGACTTTTCCTCGCTGCGCGCCGGGCGCCGGGGCGCGGTGAGGCTGAACTCCGCCGCCAGCCGCTTGACCAGTCCTTCCGTCTCGCGCACCGAGAGCTTCCTGGCCACGATCTGGTGGGCCGCGGTGATCTGCGCCGCCCGCTCCAGGGCCAGAAGCGCGCGGGCATGGCCCATGTCCAGATCGCCGGCCATCAGCAGGCCCTGCACCGGCTCGGCCAGGTTGAGCAGACGCAGCAGGTTGCTGGCGGCGCTGCGCGAGCGGCCGACGGCCTGTGCCGCCGCCTCGTGCGTCAGGCCGAACTCGCTGACCAGCCGCTGCAAGCCTTGCGCCTCTTCCAGCGGGTTCAAGTCCTCGCGCTGGATGTTCTCGATCAGCGACATGGCGGCGGCGGCCTCGTCGGGCACGTCGCGCACCAGCACCGGCACCTCCATCAGCCCGGCCAGTTTCGCGGCACGGAAGCGCCGCTCGCCAGCGATGATCTCGTAGGGCGCGTTCTTGGCCTCGGCCTGGGTCGCGTCCAGCCGCCGGACGAGGATCGGCTGCATGATGCCTTGCGCCTTGATGCTCTCGGCCAGCTCGTACAGGGCGCCCTCGTCCATGCGGGTGCGCGGCTGGTAGACGCCCGGGACCATCTGATCCAGTGCCAGGGTGCCCGGCTGGCCGTCGCGCGGCGCGGCGGCGCCGGTACCGGGCGGCGCATCGTCGGCTGCGGGCGCGGCGGCGATGTCGGGGCGGAACAGCGCGTCGAGACCGCGGCCGAGGCCCTTGGGTTTCTTGGTGGCCATCTAGCAAATCTTCCGGTTCAGTTCAGAGAGCAGCGCCCGGCCCTCGCCCCAGTCGCCCAGGCCGGACTCGGCGTTGAGATGCCCGCGCGCGCCGGCATCGACGAAACGGGCGCCCCAGTCGGCCGCCAGGCCGCGGGCGCGCCCGGCGCTGCAATACGGATCGTCGGTGGAGCCCACCAGCACGGCCGCAAAGGGCAGCTGCCAGCGCACGATGGGCGCCCAGCCGGGAATCTGCTGGCGCAGGTCCTCCCGCTCCACGTCGCCCGGCGCCACCAGCAGCGCACCTTGCACCCTGGCCGTGTTCTTCGAGTGGGCGGCCCAAGCCGCCACCAGGATGCAGCCCAGGCTGTGCGCAGCCAGCAGCACCGGCCCGGAGGCGGCGATCACCGCCTCTTCCAGCCGGGCCGACCAGTCGCCGCGCAGCGGGCGCAGCCAGTCGTGCTGTTCGACGCGGCTGTCGCCATGCAGCGCCTGCCAGCGGCTCTGCCAGTGGCCGGGGCCGCTGTTCTGCCAGCCGGGAAGCAGCAGGACGGTGGGCAAGGCGGAACTCATTCGCTATATTTATGATAGCAATCTACCGCTACGGGATCAGCACTGGCAGCCGTTTTCATTCGGAGGCTTCGGGCGCTGGCGCCGCCACGGGCGGCGGCTCCGGCACTGGCGGCGCGGAGGCGCCGGCCGGCGGCATCTTCTTCGCCAGTTCCTCCGCGAAGGCAACATAGGCTTGGCTGCCACGCGCGGCCGGGTCGAACACCACGCCCGGCAGGCCGTAGCTGGGCGCCTCGGCCAGGCGCACGTTGCGCGGGATCACGGTATCGAAGACCTTGTCGCCGAAGTGCGCCTTGAGCTGCTCGCTGACTTGCTGCTGCAGGGTGATGCGCGGATCGAACATCACGCGCAGCAGGCCGATGATCTGCAGGTTCTTGTTGAGGCTGGCGTGCACCTGCTTGATGGTGTTGACCAGGTCCGTGAGCCCTTCGAGCGCGAAGTACTCGCACTGCATGGGCACGATCACGCCGTGCGCCGCACACAGGCCGTTGAGCGTGAGCAGGCTCAGCGAGGGCGGGCAGTCGATGAGGATGAAGTCGTACTCGGCGCCCACCGCGGCCAGCGCGGTGCGCAGGCGCTTCTCGCGGCGGTCCAGCGCGACCATCTCCACCTCGGCGCCGGCCAGTTCGCGGTTGGCGGCCAGCACGTCGTAGCCGCAGGGCTCGGCGCGCACCCGCGCCTCGGCCACCGAGGCGGATTCGAGCAGCACGTCGTACACGGTGAACTCGGCCTCGCGCTTGTCGATGCCCGAGCCCATGGTGGCGTTGCCCTGCGGGTCCAGATCGATCATCAGCACCCGCAGGCCGACCTGGGCCAGCCCGGCGGCCAGGTTGACGGTGGTGGTGGTCTTGCCCACCCCGCCCTTCTGGTTGGCGATGCAGAAGATGCGCGCCATGGCCTATTTCCCGAGGGCCAGCTTGACGCCGAAGCCCAGCAGGAAGATGCCGGCCAGCCGCTCCAGCCCCTTCGACAGGCGCCGGCTGGCGCGGATGCGCTCGGCCAGGAAGTGGGCGAGCAGCGTGGCCGTCAGGCAGTAGAGGAAGGTCAGGCCGGCGATGGTGGCCGCCATCACGGCGAAGGTGGGCAGGCCCGGGTGACGGGCCGGGTCGATGAAGAGCGGGAAGAAGGCCATGTAGAAGACGATGGCCTTGGGGTTGAGCAGCGTGATGAAGAAGGCCTGGCGCAGGTAGTGGCGCGGCTGGATCTGCAGGATCGGCGCATCGCCCGGCCGGGCGCGCAGCATCTTCAGCCCCATCCAGGCCAGGTAGGCCGCCCCGCCCCACTGCACCAGGTGGAAGACCGTGGGCCAGGCCGCCAGCAGCGCCGCCACGCCAGCCACCGCCGACCAGAGCAGCACCTGGTCGCCCAGGATCAGGCCCATCGTCGCCGCCAGACCGGCCCGCACGCCGCCCTTGCCTGTCGACGTCACCAGCGCCAGGTTGCCGGGGCCGGGGATCGCCAGGAAAAGAAGGATGGCGGCGACGAAGGCGCCATAGTCCGCGATGCCGAACATGGGAGAGGGAGACGGAGGGAGAAGCCGCCGAGTCTACGCGAGGACGCGCTCAACCCTGCCGGGCACGCATCCAGACGATGCAGCGCTCGGCATCCAGCCCGGGCACCACCAGCTGTTCCACGTGAAACACCTCCACGGAGGATGGCAGTGCGGCCTTCTCCGCATCGGGCTGCCTGCCCTTCATGGCCATCCAGAGGCCCCCCGGCGCCAGCAGGTGCCTGGAACCCTGGACGAAATCCGCCAACGTGGCAAAGGCCCGGGAACCGATGACGTCGTAGGCACCGCCATGCCATTCGACCCGCGCGTGAAGGCCGCGCAGGTTCGGGAGCTTCAGCTCCCCCGCGACCTGCCGGACGAAGGCCATCTTCTTGGCCACGGCGTCCAGGCAGTGCACCTCGATGTCGGGCCGCAGGATGGCAACGACCACCCCCGGCAGTCCCGCGCCGGCACCCACATCCAGCAGCCGGCCGGCTCCGGCCCGCTCGCGCGCCAGCGGGCCGACGACCGCCAGACTGTCCAGCAGATGATGCGTGAGCACCGCCCCTGGATCGCGCAGCGCCGTCAGGTTGTAGACCTTGTTCCATTTGAGGATGAGCGCGCCGTAGGCGAGCAGCCGGTCGATCTGCGCCGCATCGGGCGACAGGCCGAGCGCGTGCGCGCCCTGCTCCAGCACCGCGCGCTGCCCCCCCAGGCTCCCGATCATGCGCCGGCAACTTCCGCCGCATCCGCCTGGAAGGCGCGATACCCGCCCTTGCGCAGATGGATCAACAGCAGCGAGATGGCGGCCGGCGTCACGCCGGAGAGGCGCGACGCCTGCCCCAGCGTCTCGGGCCGGTGCTTGGCCAGCTTCTGCCGCACCTCGAAGCTCAGCGCCTGCACCTTGGCGTAGTCCAGGTCCTCGGGCAGCTTCAGGTGCTCCAGGTGCGCGGCGCGCTGCACCTCCTCGTGCTGGCGGTCGATGTAGCCGGCGTACTTGGCGGCGATCTCGACCTGTTCGACCTCCTCCGCCGCCAGCGGCTGCTCGGGCCGGTACCGGCCACCGTCCAGCGACAGCAGGGCCTCGTAGCGCACGCCGGGCCGGCGCAGCAGGTCGCCCAGGTTGTATTCGTGCTCGATGGCCTTGCCCAGCACCCGCTCCGACTCGCTGGCCGGCAGGTTGCGCGGGTTCACCCAGGTCGACTTCAGGCGCTCTGTTTCACGTGAAACAGCGTCGCGCTTGCGGCAGAAGACGTCCCACTGCGCGTCGTCCACCAGGCCCAGCCGGCGGCCGGTTTCGGTCAGGCGCATGTCGGCGTTGTCCTCGCGCAGCTGCAGCCGGAACTCGGCGCGGCTGGTGAACATGCGGTAGGGCTCGGTCACGCCCTTGGTGATCAGGTCGTCCACCAGCACACCCAGGTAGGCCTCGTCGCGGCGCGGCACCCAGGCGTCGTCGCCCCGGCACAGCAATGCGGCGTTGATACCGGCGAACAGGCCCTGCGCCGCCGCTTCCTCGTAGCCGGTGGTGCCGTTGATCTGGCCGGCGAAGAACAGGCCCTGGATGGCGCGCGTCTCGAAACTGCTCTTGAGGCCGCGCGGGTCGAAGTAGTCGTACTCGATGGCGTAGCCCGGCCGCAGGATGTGGGCGCTCTCCAGCCCGGGCATCGAGCGCACCAGCGCGTACTGGATGTCGAAGGGCAGGCTGGTGGAGATGCCGTTCGGGTAGTACTCGTTGGTGGTCAGTCCTTCGGGCTCGAGGAAGATCTGGTGGCTCGCCTTGTCGGCGAAGCGGTTGATCTTGTCTTCCACGCTCGGGCAGTAGCGCGGCCCCACCCCGTCGATCCTGCCTGTGAACATCGGGCTGCGGTCGAAGCCGGAGCGGATGATCTCGTGCGTGCGCTCGTTGGTGTGGGTGATCCAGCAGGGCATCTGCCGCGGGTGCATGTCGGCGCGGCCCATGAAGCTGAACACCGGCATGGCCGGGTTGCCGCCGCCGGGCATGCCGTCGCCGGGCTGCTCGGTGCACTTCGAGAAATCGATGGTCCGGCCGTCCAGCCGCGGCGGCGTGCCGGTCTTCAGGCGGCCCTGCGGCAGTTTCAGTTCCTTCAGGCGCGCCGACAGGCTCACCGCCGGCGGGTCGCCGGCACGGCCCGCCTGGTAGTTGTCCAGGCCGACGTGGATGCGGCCGTCGAGAAAGGTGCCGGCCGTCAGCACCACGGCGCGGGCGCGGAAGGCGATGCCCACCTGCGTCACCGCGCCGACCACGCGGTCGCCTTCCACCATCAGGTCGTCCACCGCCTGCTGGAAGAGCGAGAGATGAGGCTGGTTCTCCAGCCGGCGCCGGATGGCGGCCTTGTAGAGGACGCGGTCGGCCTGCGCCCGCGTCGCCCGCACGGCCGGGCCCTTGCTGGCGTTGAGGATCCGGAACTGGATGCCCGCCTCGTCGGTGGCGATGGCCATGGCACCACCCAATGCGTCCACCTCCCTGACCAAGTGCCCCTTGCCGATGCCGCCGATGCTGGGGTTGCAGCTCATCTGGCCCAGCGTCTCGATGTTGTGGGTCAGCAGCAGCGTCCTCGCGCCCATGCGGGCCGAGGCCAGCGCGGCCTCGGTGCCGGCATGGCCGCCGCCGACGACGATGACGTCGAATTCCTCGGGGTAGAGCATGTGAAGTTTGCGCGCACTCCGATGATGGAATCGAAGCAAAAAGGAATCCCGCGTGCGCTGCGTGAGGCAAAGGGAGCGTGATTTTAGTCGCCACAGCGCCAGCCTGCTCAATTCATGGGCAGCAGCCGCTATGGATTCAGGAGCAATCCGGGGCCGGACCGGCGCTTCCGGCGACGACAGGCTACAGTCGCACCGGCTGCGCGGCGGCACCCTGTGCCCCGAATCCGCCCGTTCCCCTGTCCCCGCTCTTCTGGAAACTTCCCGCATGAAGCTGTACTACTCGCCCGGCGCCTGTTCGCTCTCGCCCCACATCGCGCTGCATGAAGCCGGCCTGGCCCACGAGGCGGTGCTGGCCAGCACCAAGAGCCACAAGCTGCAGGACGGCACCGACTACTACACCCTCAACCCGCTGGGCTACGTGCCCCTGCTCGAACTGGACGACGGCACGCGCCTGCGCGAAGGCCCGGCCATCGTGCAGTACATCGCCGACCAGGCGCCCACCAGGAATCTGGCTCCCGCCAACGGCACACTGCAGCGCTACCGCCTGCAGGAATGGCTGACCTTCATTGGAACCGAGGTGCACAAGGGCTTCAGCCCGCTCTTCAACCCCGCCGTCCCGGACGAGGCGAAGGCGGTTTTCAAGGACAAGCTCCAGTCCCGCTACCAGTGGCTCGATTCGCAGCTGGAAGGCCGGGAATTCCTCATGGGCGAACATTTCACCGTGGCCGACGGCTACCTGTTCACCGTGACCAACTGGGCCAGGCCCATGGGCATCGATCTCTCGCCCCGCCCCCATGTCCAGGCCTGGCACGCCCGCATCGGCGCCCGCCCTGCCGTGCAGGCCGCCATGAAGGCCGAGGGCCTGATCAAGTAAGGCAAGGGCGCCATGCGTGCGGCAGGTGCCGGGCGCCCGTTTTCCTCCCCCGCGTCCCCGCACACCATGCCCACCCTCTTCGACCCGCTCCAGGCCGGCGACCTGCATTTGTCCAACCGTGTCGTCATGGCGCCGCTCACGCGCAACCGCTCGCCGCGGGCGATCCCGCGCGACATCACCGCCGTCTACTACGCCCAGCGCGCCTCCGCCGGCCTGCTGATCACCGAGGCCACTGCCATCAGCCAGCAGGGCCAGGGCTACGCCGACGTGCCGGGCCTGTACGGCAGCGAGCAGTTCGACGGCTGGAAGAAGGTGACCGCCGCCGTGCACGCCAAGGGCGGCAGCATCGTCACGCAACTCTGGCACGTGGGCCGCATCTCGCACGACTCGCTCCAGCCGGATGGCCGGCCGCCGGTCGCGCCCTCGGCCATCGCCGCGAGCGCCAAGACCTACCTGACCGACGCGCAGGGCCAGGGCCGCTTCGTGCCCACCTCCACGCCGCGCGCCCTGCACGCCGAGGAAATCCCTGGCATCGTCCACGCCTATGCCGCAGCCGCGCGCAACGCGGTCGAGACCTGCGGCTTCGACGGCGTCGAGATCCACGGCGCCAACGGCTACCTGCTCGACCAGTTCCTCAAGGACGGCGCCAACCACCGCAGCGACAACTACGGTGGCAGCATCGAGAACCGCGCCCGCCTGCTGCTGGAGGTGACGCGCGCCGTGGCCGACGCGGTGGGCCACGGCAAGGTGGGCATCCGGCTGTCGCCCGTCACGCCGGCCAACGACATCGCCGACAGCGACCCGCAGCCGCTGTTCGACTACGTCGTGAAGCAGCTGGCGCAGCTCGGCCTGGCCTACCTGCACGTCATCGAGGGCGCCACCGGCGGCCCGCGCGAGGTGGAAAGCCGGCCCTTCGACTACCAGGCGATGAAGTCCGCCTGGCGCGAGGCCGGTGGCCGCGGCGCCTGGATGGTCAACAACGGCTACGACGCCGCGATGGCCGGGCGCGCCGTCGAAAGCGGCGATGCGGACCTGGTCGCCTTCGGCAAGCCGTTCATCTCCAACCCCGACCTGGTGCGCCGCCTGCGCGAGCGGGCGCCGCTGAGCCCGTGGAACCAGAAAACCTTCTATGGCGGCGGCGAGCAGGGCTACACCGACTATCCGCCGCTGGGCTGATGGGCTTCGCGCGGAGCCTGGATCACCGGGTGGCCCGGCGATGAGAAACCCTCACCCTTTCCCGCTTGCGGGAGCAGGCGCGCCCACGACGCGGTGCAGCACCACCTCCGCCCGCAAGCCCCCCTGCGGCCCGGCCGAATCGAGCAGCAGCCGCGCGTCCAGCAGCTGCGCATAGCGCGCCACGATCGCCAGGCCCAGGCCGGCGCCCTGCCGCAGCCGGTGTCCGTCGGGGCCCTGCGCCCAGCGCTGCATCAGGTCGCGCCGCGCCGCCTCGGGGACGCCGGGGCCGTCGTCCACCACGGCCAGCGCACAGGTGCCGCGCTGCGGGTCGGCGACCAGCTCCACGGTGATGGTGCGGCCGCCATAGCGCAGCGCGTTGTCGATCAGGTTGTCGAGAATGCCCTCCACCAGCGCGGCATCGGCCAGCACGGTGAAATCGCGCGGCTCGCCCTCGTCCAGCCCGCGCGCGCCCAGGTCCGCGCCGCGCGCATCGGCCTTGGCCAGATGGCGCAGCACGGCTTCCTGCACCAGCGCGTCCAGCCGCACCGGCTCGCGCTGAAGCACGGCGTCGCTCTCGTCGGCCAGGGCCAGCGCCAGCAGCTGATCGATGCGGTGGCTGGCGCGCGCCTCGCTGGCGCCGATGCGCTGCAGCTGCTCGCGCCACACTTCGGGCGAGGCATGGCTGAGGCCGTACTCGACCAGCGCGCGGATGCCCGCCAGCGGCGTGCGCAGTTCGTGCGCCACGTTGCCGGCGAACTCCCGTTGCGCGCGCACGCTGCCGCCCAGCCGCTCGAACAGGGCATTGACCGCCTGGCCCAGACGCTCGATCTCGCGCGCCGTGGGTGGCACCGCCACCGGCGACAGGTCGCTCGCGTCGCGCTTGTCCAGCGTGTCGTGCAGCAAAGCCAGCGGCCTCAGATCGCGCGCGATGCCGCGCCACAGCCACAGCGCCAGCAGCACCAGCAGCACCAGCTGCGGCAGCGTGGCGCAGAGCAGCACCCGTTCGGCCAGCGCGGCGCGCGTGAGGGTGGTGTGGGCGACCATCACGCGGTAGTCGCCGGACGCGGCGCCATCCGCGCCGTCCACCTGGTGGCGCAGCATCACGGCGCGCACCGGCCGGCCCTGGTACCGCACCTGCGAGAAGCGGTAGCTCTCGCCTTCGGCCGGCGCGGCGGCGCCGATCGCCTCTCCCGCGAGCAGGCCGCCGTCGGGCCGCAGCACCGCGTAGTACACCGTCTCGGCGCGGTCGAACAGCGCCGCCGTGAGCTCGCGCGGCGTCAGTTGCAGCGCCACGCGGCCATCGGGGCCGGCGCGCACGTTGGAAGCGATGGCGTAGGCGTCGTCCAGCAGCGCGCGGTCGAAGGCCTGCCGGGTGAAGAAGCTGGCCGCGCCGAAAGTGATCAGCGTGCCGGCCAGCCAGGTGAGCGCCAGCGGCAGCATCACGTGCCGCAGCACACGGGTGCTCAGCGCAGGGACGGTGCGGGCTGGACGATCGGTGGGGCAGGCGGTCAAGCGGCTGGCGAAGAAGGATGATCCTTCACGGATTCTCCGCTTCCAGCAGGTAGCCGATGCCGCGCAGGGTGCGGATGGCCGCGCCGCTGCCCATCAGCTTCTTGCGCAGGCGCGAGATGAAGGCCTCCAGCGCGTTGTCGCCCAGCGATTCGTCGAAGCCGGAGAGCTTGTCGGACAGGGTGCGCTTGCTGACCGCGTGGCCGGGCGGGCTCATCAACTCCCACAGCACCTCGAACTCGCGCGCCGGCAGATCCAGCGCGGCGCTGCCGACGAAGAAGCGGCGCGCCTTGCGGTCCAGCTTGAGCTGGCCGAGCAGGGCCACGTCCTCCGTGCCCTGTGCGCGGCGCACCAGGGCGCGCAGGCGCGCCTCCACCTCGGCCAGATCGAAGGGCTTGCCCAGGTAGTCGTCGGCGCCGGCGTCCAGGCCGGCGATGCGTTCCTCGGTGCGGTCGCGCGCGGTCAGCACCAGCACCGGCGTGCGGTCGCCGCGCACGCGCGCCTGGCGCAGCACCGTCAGGCCGCTGCCCAGGCCGCTGCCGGGCTGGGCGCGCTCGGGCAGGTTCAGGTCCAGCAGCACCACGTCGAAGGGCTGCACGCGCCAGAGGTGCTCGGCCTCTTCCACGCTGCTGGCAATGTCGACGCGGTGGCCGGCGTCGTTCAGGCTGCGCAGCATCACGTCGCGCAGGGTGGCATCGTCTTCGACCAGCAGGATTCGCATGGCGGAAGTATGCGACGGCCGCCCAATATCCCCAGACAGCGCCCGTCAGGTGCCGTTCAGCGCTGCGGCCGCCAGCGGCGCAGCAGCAGCGCATTGGCCATCACGCTCACGCTGGAGGCCGCCATCGCGGCGCCGGCCACCACCGGGCTGAGCAGGCCGAAGGCAGCGAAGGGGATGCCGACCACGTTGTAGAAGAAGGCCCAGAACAGGTTCTGGCGGATCTTGGCCACCGTGCGGCCCGAAAGGTCCAGCGCCGCACCGACCAGCGCCAGCTCGCCGCGCATCAGCGTGATGCCGGCGGCCTCCATCGCCACGTCGGTGCCGCCGCCCATCGCGATGCCGACGTCGGCGGCGGCCAGCGCGGGCGCGTCGTTGGCGCCGTCGCCGACCATCGCGACAACGTGCCCGCCGCTCTTCAGCGCGCCCACCGCCGCCGCCTTGTCGCCCGGCAGCACCTGGGCGCGCACGTCGGCCGCGTCGATGCCCACGCGCGCCGCCACCGCCTGCGCCGCCTGCAGGTGGTCGCCGGAGATCATCACCACGCGCAGCCCGCGCGCGCGCAGCCGCCCGACGGCCTCGGCCGCTCCCGGCTTGGGCTCGTCGCTGAAGGCCAGCAGCGCCACGCGGCGCGGC
>JASGDG010000088.1:0-8032 GCA_047607325.1 Xenophilus sp.
ACACCAGCAAACTCAGCGCCTGCGCGCGAGGCCATTGCTTGCACCATGTGAACGCCTGATCGACCACATCCGACCGCCACATCACATCAACACACTTGAGGGGGATTGGTGAAGAGCATCCCTAGGTCGTTAGAATTCGCCCCTCACTTCCAACAAGGGCGAGAAAGGCATCCTGGTTATGACACCGCGAACTACCACTGGAGTTGTCGAGAACCCCACAGGCCGGTAGCGCAGGTGGGCTGGATGCGTCCAGCCGCCGGAACCCCACAGCAAAGCGCGGCCCCTCGGCCGCGTTTTTTTTTGCCTTCTTGCGAAAGAGTCTTCCCAATGATCCAGATCACGCTCCCCGACAACTCGCGCCGCGAATTCCCCGGCCCCGTGACGGTGGCCGAAGTGGCCCAGGCCATCGGCGCCGGCTTGGCCAAGAACACGGTGGCGGGCAAGGTGGACGGACGGCTGGTCGACGCCAGCGACCTGATCGACCACGACGCGAAGCTGCAGATCATCACGCCCCGGGACGAGGAGGGGCTGGAGATCATCCGCCACTCCACGGCGCACCTGGTGGGCCACGCGGTCAAACAGCTCTATCCCACGGCCAAGATGGTGATCGGCCCGGTGATCGAGGAGGGCTTCTACTACGACATCGCCTACGAGCGCCCCTTCACGCCCGAGGACCTGGCCGCCATCGAGCAGCGCATGCGCGAGCTGATCGCGCAGGACTACGACGTGATCAAGAAGATGACGCCGCGCGCCGAGGTGATCGAGGTCTTCAGGTCGCGTGGCGAGGACTACAAGCTGCGCCTGGTCGAGGACATGCCCGACGAGAAGGCGATGGGCCTGTACTACCACCAGGAGTACGTGGACATGTGCCGCGGCCCGCACGTGCCCAACACGCGCTTCCTCAAGGTCTTCAAGCTCACGAAGCTGGCCGGCGCCTACTGGCGCGGCGACGCCAAGAACGAGCAGCTGCAGCGCATCTACGGCACGGCCTGGGCCGACAAGAAGCAGCTCGACGCCTACATCCAGCGCATCGAGGAAGCCGAGAAGCGCGACCACCGCAAGCTCGGCAAGGAGCTGGACCTGTTCCACATCGACGAGGTCGCGCCGGGCGTGGTGTTCTGGCACCCCAAGGGCTGGGCCCTCTGGCAGGCAGTGGAGCAGTACATGCGGCAGGTCTACCGCGACACGGGCTACCAGGAGGTCAAGGGCCCGCAGATCCTGGACAAGAGCCTGTGGGAGAAGACGGGCCACTGGCAGAACTACCGCGAGAACATGTTCGTCACGGAGTCGGAGAAGCGCGACTACGCGCTCAAGCCGATGAACTGCCCCGGCCACGTGCTCATCTTCAAGAGCGACCTGCGCAGCTACCGCGACCTGCCGATCCGCTATGGCGAGTTCGGCCAGTGCCACCGCAACGAGCCCTCGGGCGGACTGCACGGCATCATGCGCGTGCGCGGCTTCACGCAGGACGACGGCCACGTCTTCTGCACGGAAGACCACATCCTGGACGAATGCGTGGCCTACACGGCGCAACTGCTGAAGGTCTACAAGGACTTCGGCTTCGAGGACATCCTCTACAAGGTCGCTACGCGGCCCGAGCACCGCATCGGCTCCGACGGACTGTGGGACAAGGCCGAGGGCGCGCTGATGGAGGCGCTGCGCCGGTCCGGGGTGGATTTCGTCATCTCGCCGGGCGACGGCGCCTTCTATGGCCCCAAGATCGAGTACACGCTGCGCGACGCCATCGGCCGCCAGTGGCAGTGCGGCACGATGCAGGTGGACTTCAACATGGCCGAGCGCCTGGGCGCCGAGTACGTGACGGAAACGAGCGGCCGCGCCCACCCGGTGATGCTGCACCGGGCCATCGTCGGCAGCCTGGAGCGCTTCATCGGCATGCTCATCGAGCACCACGCCGGCGCCATGCCCGCCTGGCTGGCGCCGACGCACGCGGCGGTGCTCAACATCACCGACGCCCAGGCCGACTATGCCCGCGACGTGGCGAAAACGCTGCGCCATCAAGGGCTTAGGGTCGACCTGGATCTGCACAATGAAAAGATTACGTATAAAATCCGCAAGCACGCGTTGCAAAAGCTTCCCTACATCCTCGTCGTGGGCGACAAGGAAAAGGAAGCTGGAGCCGTGGCAGTGCGCGCCCGGGGCAATGTGGACCTCGGGTCCATGTCGGTGGAAGCGATCGCCCAGCGAATCGCCGACGACATCTCCCACAAGCGTTGACAGGAGAGCGGCTCGGGCCTGCGTCCGGGCTTTTGTCTGAGCTTGGGTGCGCCATTGCTGCGGATATCGCTACGTTTTTTGTAGCATCTTGATGAAGGATTGAGCCATCGCTACTGCATTTCGCGACCGCCGCCAGCGCGAGGAGCGCCAGCACCGCCTGAACCGGGAGATCATGGCGCCGGAGGTGCGTCTCTTCGGGCCGGACAATGAGGCATTGGGCGTCGTTCCCCTGCAGGAGGCCTTGCGCCTCGCCGGTGAACACGACGTGGATCTGGTGGAGGTGGTTGCCGCCGCCAATCCGCCGGTATGCCGCCTGATCGAGTACGGCAAGTTCAAGTTCCTCGAACAGAAGAAGGCCGCCGAAGCCAAGGCGAAGCAGAAGGTCATCGAGGTCAAGGAAGTCAAGTTCCGCCCCGGCACCGATGACGGCGACTACAACATCAAGATGCGCAACATCCGGCGCTTCCTGGACGACGGCGACAAGGTGAAGATCACCCTGCGCTTCCGGGGGCGCGAGATCACGCACCAGGAACTCGGGCTGGCGCTGCTGCAGCGCATCCGCGATGAACTGGCGGATGCGATCCAGGTGGAGCAGTTCCCCAAGCTGGAAGGCCGGCAGATGATCATGATGATCGCGCCGGGCCGAAAGAAGGCGGGGGCGCCCAAGCCGGCCGCCGAGCCGGCGGCGGCCTGAGGAGGCCGCCACACGTCGGCCTGCTGCGGCGGGCCGGCCGATCGGTCAGGGTTTCGCAGCAGACCGTCGCAAGGCGGCCTGCTGCGGGATGAAGAAGTGCCTCGAAGGCCAACAAGTCCGCGAACGCGTTTCGCGGCGCCTTGCGAGCACAACGAAGAAGGAGCATGCACATGCCCAAAATGAAGACCAAGAGCAGCGCGAAGAAGCGTTTTCGCGTCCGTCCCGGTGGCACCGTCAAGCGCGGCCAAGCCTTCAAGCGTCACATCCTGACCAAGAAGACCACCAAGAACAAGCGCCACCTGCGCGGTGCGGTGGCGGTGCATGAGACCAACATGGTCTCCATGGCCGCCATGCTGCCCGGCCAGGGCATCTGATCAACGACGGACAAGGAGTCACACATGCCTCGCGTCAAACGTGGCGTCACCGCCCGCGCTCGTCACAAGAAGGTTCTCGCCCTTGCCAAGGGCTTCCGCGGCCGCCGCGGCAACGTCTTCCGCATCGCCAAGCAGGCGGTGATGAAGGCGGGCCAGTACGCCTACCGCGATCGCCGCAACAAGAAGCGCGTGTTCCGCCAGCTGTGGATCGCGCGGATCAACGCCGCCTCGCGTGAACTGGGCCTGACCTACAGCCAGTTCGCCAACGGCATCCGCAAGGCCGGTATCGAGATCGACCGCAAGGTCCTCGCCGACATTGCCGTGCACGACAAGGCCGCTTTTGCCGGCATCGTGGAGCAGGTCAAGGCCAAGCTGGCTGCTTGATCCCGCACCGCGACGGTCGCTTCCCCGGAGGCGGCCGGATGCGCCCACGGTTCCAGGGCCGGCGCTTGAGAAAGCACCGGCCCTTTTTCATTTCTCCCCCTTCTCCCGACTTTCCATGAACGAGCTGGACACCCTGGTCGACCAGGCCCGCGCCGCCTTCGCCGCCACCCAGGCGCCTGCCGAACTCGAGGATGCGAAGGCGCAGTTCCTCGGCAAGTCCGGCCGGGTGACCGAGCTGATGAAGGGCATGGCCCAGCTCAGCGTCGAGGAGAAGAAGACGCGCGGCGCCGCCATCAACGCCGCCAAGCAGGCGATCGAGGCGGCCCTGGCCGAGCGCCGCCAGCAGCTGGCCGACGCCGAGCTGGCCGTGCAGCTGCAGGCCGAGGCGCTGGACGTCACGCTGCCCGGCCGCCGCCGCGCCGGCGGCGGCCTGCATCCCATCGCGCGTGCGCAGGAGCGCATCGAGGCGATCTTCGCCAGCCTGGGCTTCGACGTGGCCGACGGCCCGGAGATCGAGACCGACTGGTACAGCTTCACGGCGCTGAACAACCCGCCCAACCACCCGGCGCGTTCGATGCAGGACACCTTCTATGTCGACATGAAGGACGCCGACGGCCAGTGGTTCAACCTGCGTCCGCACACCTCGCCGATGCAGGTGCGCTACGCCCAGGCGCATGCCCGCAAGTACGCCGGACAGGCCCACATGCCCGACATCCGCGTGATCGCGCCCGGCCGCACCTACCGGGTGGACAGCGACGCCACACACTCGCCCATGTTCCACCAGGTCGAGGGCCTGTGGATCGGAGAGAACGTCAGCTTCAAGGACCTGAAGGTGATGTACCTGGACTTCATCCAGGCCTTCTTCGAGACCAGCGCGCTGAAGCTGCGTTTCCGCCCCAGCTACTTCCCCTTCACCGAGCCCAGCGCCGAGATCGACATCATGTTCGAGGAGGGTCCGCTGGCCGGCCGCTGGCTGGAGGTGTCCGGCTCCGGCCAGGTGCACCCGCAGGTGGTGCGCAACATGGGCCTGGACCCGGAACGCCACATCGGCTTCGCCTTCGGTTCCGGCATCGACCGGCTGGCCATGCTGCGCTACGGCGTGAACGACCTGCGCCTGTTCTTCGAGGGCGACCTGCGCTTCCTCGGCCAGTTCCAGTAAATCCAGAACGAGACGCAAGAGATGCAATTTCCCGAGTCCTGGCTGCGCGAGTTCTGCAACCCGCCCCTCAGTTCCGAAGCCCTCGCCGAGACGCTGACCATGGGCGGCTTCGAGGTGGAGGAGCGCCGTCCCGCCGCGCCGCCCTTCACCCAGGTGGTGGTCGGCGAGATCAAGGAAGCAGCGCAGCATCCCAACGCCGACCGCCTGCGCGTGTGCCAGGTGGACGTGGGGCAGGGCGCGCTGTTGAACATCGTCTGCGGCGCACCCAATGCGCGCGCCGGCATCAAGGTGCCCTGCGCGCTGGTGGGCGCCGAGCTGCCGCCCGGCGAGGACGGCAAGCCCTTCCGCATCAAGCTGGGCAAGCTGCGCGGCGTCGAGAGCCAGGGCATGCTGTGCTCGGCGCGCGAGCTCGGCCTGAGCGAGGACCATGGCGGCCTGCTGGAACTGCCCGCGTCGCTGGCGCCGGGGGCGGACGTGCGCGCCGCGCTGCAGCTGGACGACGTGGTGCTGACGATCAAGCTCACGCCGAACCTGGCGCACGGCCTGTCGGTGTACGGCATCGCGCGCGAGCTGTCGGCCCTCACCGGCGCGCCGCTGAACACGCCCGAGATCCCTGCCGTGCCGCCGCAGCTGGACGACCGGCTGGCGGTGCGCGTCGAAGCGTCCGACCTGTGCGGCCGCTTCTCGGGCCGCGTCGTGCGTGGCGTGAACACCGCGGCCGCCACGCCGGCCTGGATGGTCGAGCGCCTGGCGCGTTGCGGCCAGCGCAGCGTGACGGCCTTGGTCGACATCTCGAACTACGTGATGTTCGAGTACGGCCAGCCGACGCACATCTTCGACTTGGACAAGATCCATGGCGGCCTGGTGGTGCGCTGGGGCCGTGTCATCGATGGGAAGGGCGAGCAGCTCAAGCTGCTCAACGGCAACACCGTGGCGCTGGACGAGGCGGTGGGCGTGATCGCCGACGACCGCGAGGTGGAGTCGCTGGCCGGCATCATGGGTGGCGACGCGACCGCGGTGACCGACGACACGAAGAACATCTACATCGAGGCCGCGTTCTGGTGGCCCGAGGCGGTGCAGGGCCGTTCGCGCCGCTTCAACTTCTCCACCGACGCCGGCCACCGCTTCGAGCGCGGCGTGGACCCGAGCCGCACGGTGCAGATGATCGAGCGCATCACGCAGCTGGTGCTCGCCGTCTGCGGCGGTGTGCCGGGGCCGGTGGACGACCAGGAGCTCAAACTGCCCGAGCGGGCGCCGGTCAACCTGCGCGTCGAGCGCGCCGCGCGCGTGATCGGCATGCCGCTGACGCAGGCGCAGTGCGCCGACGCGCTGCAGCGCCTGGGCTTCGCGCTCACGGCCAGCGAGGGCGTGATCTCCGTCACGCCGCCGCCGCACCGCTTCGACCTGGCGGTCGAGGAAGACCTGATCGAGGAGGTCGCGCGCCTGGTGGGCTACAACAACCTGCCGGCCACGCCGCCGCTGGCGCCGATCCGTGCGCGCGTGCGCTCCGAGTCGCAGCGCGACCGCTTCGCCGTGTGCCACCGGCTGGCCGGCCTGGGCTACCAGGAAACCATCAACTTCAGCTTCGTCGAGACCGCCTGGGAGCGCGATCTGGCCGGCAACGCCGACCCGATCCAGCTGCTCAACCCCATCGCCAGCCCGATGGGTGTGATGCGCTCGTCGCTGATGGGCTCGCTGCTGAACGTGCTCAAGTTCAACCTCGACCGCAGGGCACCGCGCGTGCGCGTGTTCGAGGTGGGCCGCGTCTTCGCGCGCGATGCGCGCGTGCAGGGCTCGGACCGCGAAGTCCAGGGCGTGCGCCAGCCGGTGCGCGTCGGCGGTCTGGCCTGGGGCGACGCGCAGGCGGCGCGCTGGGACGGCAAGCCGCAGCGGGTGGACTTCTATGACCTCAAGGGCGACGTCGAGGCGCTGCTCGCGCCGCGCGTGACCCGCTTCGAGCCGGCTGAGCATCCGGCCCTGCACCCCGGACGCTGCGCGCGCGTGCTGGTGGACGGCCGGGAAGTCGGCGTGATTGGTGAACTGCACCCGCGCTGGCGCCAGCAGTGGGAGCTGCCGCATCCGCCGGTGCTCTTCGAGCTGAACTTCGATGCGGTCGCGCAGCGCGGCCTGCCGAAGGGCCGCGCGGTGCCGCGCCAACAGCCGGTGGAGCGCGATATCGCGGTCGTCGTGGCCGAAGCCGTCACGCACGATGCGCTGATGGCGGCGATCCAGGCGGCGCTCCCTCCAGCGGGGCTGCTGCGCTCGGCACAGCTGTTCGACATCTACCGCCCCGCCGACGCTGGCGCAGGCCTGGGCGCCGGCGAGAAGAGCATGGCTGTGCGCCTGGTCTTCCAGAGCGAGGCCGGAACGTTGACCGACGCCGAGGTCGACGCCGTGGTGCAGGCGATCGTCGGGCACGTCGGCACGCAGGTCGGCGGGCGCTTGCGCAGCTGAACGGCACAGGGGGAGCACGTCATGGAATTCACCATCGAAGCCATCGAGACGCCGGCACTCACCAAGGCCCAACTCGCCGACTTGCTGTTCGAGCAGATTGGCCTGAACAAGCGCGAAGCCAAGGACATGGTCGAGGCCTTCTTCGAACTGGTGGCGCAGCGGCTCATCGAGGGCGAGGACGTGAAGATCTCCGGCTTCGGCAACTTTCAGATCCGCATCAAGGCGCCGCGGCCAGGGCGCAATCCGCGCACGGGCGAACTCATTCCCATCGGCGCACGCCGTGTCGCCACCTTCCACGCCAGCGCCAAGCTGAAGGAACAGATTCACGGTTTATCCGCTGAAGAGGGGGCAGCCCCCAACGAATGAGGTAACAGGGGGCCGCAGGACTGGCGATGAGCACCTGCGTGGAGTAACCTCTCATGTTTGCTGCGCACCGTGTTGATTTCAATGGAGAAAATGGAGCAGGGCCTTCCCAGCATCCCCGTCAAGCGCTACTTCACCATCGGGGAGGTGGCGGAACTGTGCGGCGTCAAGCCGCACGTGCTGCGCTACTGGGAACAGGAGTTCACCCAGCTTCGCCCGATGAAGCGGCGCGGCAACCGCCGCTACTACCAGCACCACGAAGTGCTGATGATCCGCCGCATCCGCGACCTGCTGTATGACCAGGGCTTCACCATCAGCGGGGCGCGCAACAAGCTCCAGGAGATGGTGCATGCCGAGCGGGAGCGCCGC
>JASGDG010000089.1:0-6522 GCA_047607325.1 Xenophilus sp.
CCATGATCAAGCGGCGCAGTGCCATCGAGCCGGCCATCGGGCACATGAAGATGGACGGCAGGCTGGCCAGAAATCCGCTCAAGGGTGCGCTGGGCGATGCGCTGCATGCGGTGATGTGCGGCGCCGGGCACAACCTGCGAATGATCCTGGCCGCGCTGCGGCTTCTATGCGCCCGATTCGGGCTGTCGATGCTGGTGCTCATCGCGGCACTGCTCGCCACTCCAAGCAATTACCGACCGGCCAGCGGCTGAGAACGGAATTGTTCAGGGCGGACTAAAGAACGCCGCCGTCCATCCGCGACTGCCAGCCAGTTCCCCGTGCTGCGGAAGAACGCCATGATATTCGGGCTGTACCGTACCGACAGCAGCACCTTGGGTGCGTCAGACTTTGGCCGGCCGCCCCGGTTCACGGTCGCGCGCTTCAGCATGGCCTCGGTCAGTTCCGTCAGTTCGTCATATTCGGCGGCGCCCACCTGGTGAGCATCCACCTTCGCCAGATCAGAGCCCAGGGAGCGGGCCGATGCGTTCGATTTCGAGTGCATTGCATTTCCCCATGCGGAAGACATGGCGGTCCGTGCCAGGCGGGGTTGCCTACCAGAGCGTGCGCGTACCGAACTGGGCGAAGGCGGGGTTTTTGGTGACCAGCGTGGCGTTTTCGATGGCGCTTTGGGCGACCAGCATGCGGTCGAAAGGGTCGCGATGATCCGCCTCGTAGCCGCCGGCGCGCACGGCATGGTCGTGCCGCACGGGCAAGTGTTCAAAGCCATCGCCGCGCCCCACAACTCGTCCAGGCGGGGCAGCGCCTGTGCGGCAAGTTCCAGCGTGCCCAGGTGCTTGGTGCCAATCTCCCACGCGCTGGCGGCGCTGACGAGGACGCTGTGGCGCGGGTTCTGGATGGCGGCGCACGCGCTGGCCGGCAGTTGCGGGTCGTCGGTCCACCACCACAGCAGGGCGTGGGTGTCGAGCAGCCGTTTCATGGCAGCCTGCCCGGGGCGCTCCAGGCATCCAGTTCGCTGTCGGGCAGCGGCTCGAAAAGGCGGGTTCACGGTGTGCCCGGCCAGCCGGCTCGGGCGCCGGCCAGTGGTATCGGCGGCCAGGGGCAGCAGCCGGGCATGGGGCTTGCCGGCCTTGGCCAGAACGATTTCCTGCCCGGCGTGGGCCAGTGTTCATGCAGGCGCGAAAACTGTGTCTTGCCGTCGTGTACGTTGACGATGTAGGCCATGCCGCAGCGCTGGACTAGGTCGGTGGACCAATCGTACTCCTCAGCACCCTGCCGGGGCGGCGCTGCGTGAACGCTTCGGCAGCCCATTTGTTGCTGTGCGGGTGCTGGCAGTGGCCATCGATACCAGCTTGCACTCACCAAAGCAAGAAAGTAAGATTTCCTTGAATTCTTTATTGGGAGTATGGCCATGCTTGCTAAGCTGACGTCGAAGAACCAGATCACGCTGCCCAAGGCTGTCGTGTCGGGGGTAGACGCTGCCGAGTACTTCGACGTCGTCGTCGAGAACGGTCGCATCGTGCTGACGCCGGTGCGCGTCCAGCAAGCGCAAGCCGTTCGCGACAAGCTGCAGCGACTTGGCATCACCGAACAGGACGTGGAAGACGCGATCACCTGGGCTCGCCAATGACGCGTGTCGTCCTGGATACGAATGTCGTGCTCTCGGCGCTGCTGTTCACGTCGGGGCGCCTGGCGTGGGTACGACGAGCCTGGCAGCACAAGGAGTTGCAGCCTCTGGTGTGCAAGGAAACGGCCAGCGAACTGCTCCGTGTGCTCGACTATCCGAAGTTCAAGCTGACAGCCGAAGATCGGCAGGAACTGCTGGAGGACTTCCTGCCTTACGCCGAGGTGGTTGATCTGCCGCAGCCATGGCCGGCATTGCCGATCTGCCGCGATGAGAAGGATCAGATGTTTCTCGTGCTCGCACATGTCGGCCAGGCCAAAGCCATCATCACAGGCGACGGTGATCTTCTGGCCATGCGCACCGATTTCCCCGGTCTGATCGTGACCCCCGATGAATGGGCTGGACGGCGAGGCTAGGTTGATGGCCCCATCTTGCCTGGCTCCGGCCTCTCGTTCATTGCTCCCATGATGAGCGGATGGTTGGCATCATATCCATCAATGACCAATATGCAGTCATTGACTAACGATGAGGTACTTCCATGGCCACGATGACCATCCGCAACATCGAAGAGCAACTCAAGGCCAGGCTTCGGGTCCGGGCGGTGCAGCACGGCCGCTCGATGGAGGATGAAGCGCGCGACATCCTGCGCGGTGCGTTGTCGGCTGAGCCGGCGCGGGGTGCTTCGCTGGTGGACGCCATCCGCGCGCGCGTGGCCGGACTCGAGGCCGAACTGAAACTGCCGGCGCGCGAAGCGGTACGTCCTCCCCCGGACGCCGCGCCCATGGCGTGGTTGAGCGCCCAGCCACGCGCGGCCCTTTTCACCACCACGATCACGCACGGCGAGTTGTTTTATGGCATCCGGCTGCTGCCGGACGAGCAACGCAAGGCCAGGCTGCAGGCGGCGGCGGTGGGTATCTTTTCCGTCGACCTGCGAGGGCAGACTACTGAACTTTGACAGCGACGCTGCGGATGCCTATGCCGATATTGCGGTGTCACGCAGGGCGGTCGGCAAGCCGATCAGCCAGTTCGACGCCATGATCGCTGCCATTGTCATATCACGAGGTGCCAGAGTGGCGACCCGCAACGTCAAGGACTTCAGCGACTGCGGCGTTCAGACCGTTGACCTCTGGACCAGTTGTTAAGGCTCGCGACCGCCGGTGCGCAAGCAGGGCAAGCTCAGGCCTTGTACTTGTATTCCGCGTAGCGGTAGCCGCCGTACTTGTACCCGTAGCTGCCATAGTGCCGGCGCGTGAGGTCCATGCCGTTGAACACCACGCCGTTGGGGTGCTTGCCGCCGTGCACCAGGCGGCGCGTGCTTTCGTTGATCTCGCCCAGGTGGGTCTGGTCGGCGCGCGCCACCAGCAGCACCACGCCGCAGTGCGGCGCTACGGCGGCGGTGTCGGCTACCACCAGCACGGGCGGCGTGTCCACGATCACGATATCGTACTGGGCCGAAAGGGCGTCGAGCACACGCACGAAAGTGTCCGACATCAGCATGTCCGCCGGGTTGACGGGCAGCTTGCCGGTGGTCAGCACGTCCAGGTTGGGCACCACGTTGGCGTGCACGGCCCGGTCCATGGGCAGGTCGCCGGCCAGCAGTTCCGACAGGCCGCCTTCGCGCGGCAGGCCGAAGGCGCGCTGCAGATGGCCCTTGCGCAGGTCGGCATCGATCAGCAGCACGCGCTTGCCGGCGTGGGCCATGATGGCCGCGAAGTTGCCTGAGATGAAGCTCTTGCCGATGCCCGGCGTGGCGCCGGTGATCAGGATGCGGTTGTTCTCGGCCTCCAGGCTGGCGAACTGCAGCGCCACGCGCAGGCTGCGCAGCGCCTCGATGGGCTGGCTGTCGGGCTGGTGCTCGGCCAGCAACTGGATGCCCTTGGCGCCGGCGCTGGCTCGCAGGTCCAGCGCGCCCTGGTCGGCCGTGTAGGGCACGGTGGCATACACGCTCAGGCCGGTGTGGGCCTCGATCTCCTGCGGGTTGCTCACGCCGCGCAGGAAGAGCGCCCGCACGATGGCCAGCGCCGCGCCCACGAACAGGCCCAGCAGCAGCGCGGCCGCCATGACCAGCAGTTTCTTCGGCTTCACGGGCTCGCGCGGAAAGCTTGCCTTGTCCAGCAGGCGCACGTTGCCGGTCTTGCCTTCCTTCAGCAGCCGCATCTGCAGGGCGTTGTTCTGCATCGATTGGTACAGCTCGGAGTTCACGCGCACGTCGCGTTCCAGCTCCAAGGCCTCTTGCTGGATGAGGGGCATGTGGCTCACGCGCGCGTTCAGGCCGTTGATCTGGTCCTGGATGGCGGCGATCTGCTTGTCGATGGTCTGCACGCGCACGTTCTTGTCAGTAAAGCGCGTCACCACCTCGCGGCGCTGCTGCTGGGCTTCGAGCAGCTTGGTTTGCATGTCCACCAGCTGGGCCAGCACGCCCTTGGCTTCTTCGTCGAAGGCCACGGTGCCGTTCTTCTTGCGGAAGGCGGCGAAGGCGGCGTCCGAGTCGTCGAGCTGGCGGCGGAACTCGGGCAGTTGCTTGTCGAGGAAGCCCAGGGTCTTTTCGGCTTCGGCGGCCTTGCGTGCCACGTTCTGGTTGATGTACTCGTCGCCGATGGCGTTCAGGATGCCGACGAGCTGAGGGCGGTCGTCATCTTGTAGCGTCACGTTGATGACATTGGACTGCTTGCCCAGTTCGGTCAGTTGCAGGTTGTTCTGCAGGTTCGAGATGGTCTTCTGGCGCGAGGCGCGCTCGACGACGAACTGCGCGCCGGGCTGGCCGTCCAGCTGCGTGATGAGCATCGAAATGTGGCCGAGGCCCTTCACGTCCTGCTCCAGGGGCTGGCCCACGGTGCCGTGCAGGGGGTCGTCCAGCAGGTGCTGGGTAAGGGTGTAGCGGCCATTGCCTTCGGCCGTCACGGTAAAGGGCTTGTCGTCTTCCAGATCCTCCGGCACTTCCATGCGGGTGATCTCGATGCTTTCCGTGCCGCTGACGTAGCCGAACGGGCCGGGGCTGGACAGCCCGTCGGCTCGCTTGGCCAGCCAGCGGCCGATCAGGGGCAGGTACTTGGGGCGGGCGTCGATGTACAGCCGTGTCTGCTCCACGGCGGGGGCCAGCACCATGCGCGATTGGAGTACCTGGATCTCGCCGGCGGAGACGGCCTTGACGTCGAACAGGCTGGACACATCTCCCAGGAAGCCCTTGGGGTCGGTGGCCGAGTCTTCCACCTGTACCAGCAGGTTCGACTCGTAGATGGGCGTGGCCAGGATGGCGTAGGCGGCGCCCAGGATTAACGCCAGCGCGGTGATGCCGGTGATCCACCACTTGTGATCGATCAGGATGTCGAGGTATTCGACGAGGTTGATCTCGTCGTCGTCATCGTCGCGGGAGGCAGCAGGCGGGTTGCCGGCGGTGGCCGCGGCGGAGGGGGCGGAAAGAGCGTTCATGGCGTTACTGGATTTTCCGGATGCGTTCAGTCCAGGCGTGCACGCCTGCGTCGATGAGTTCGAGCGCGTGCTCGAAGGCGGCCTGGCCCATGCGGTACGGGTCGGGCACGTTGACCTTGGCGGCTTCGCCCAGGCGGAAGACGCGGCCCCGCGCGAGCGGGTAGATGCTCTCCACGCGGCGGCGCTGCTCCTCGTCCATGGTCAGGATCAGGTCGGCCTGCTGGCAGAGGGCGGGGCTGAGCTGGCGGGCCCGGTGGGCGCTCAGGTCCAGTCCGCGCTGGGCCATCAGTTCCTGCGCGGTGGGGTCGGCCGGGTGGCCGATCAGCGCGCCCGTGCCGGCCGAGTTGACCTGCACGCCCGGCAGCGCATGCGCCAGCAGGATCTGGCCCATGGGGCTGCGGCAGATGTTGCCGATGCAGACGACGAGGACGGAATTCATCTTGTTGGCGGGGTCAGGGCGGGGTCTCGAAGTCCAGCAGGTTGTCACCACTGCGCGGCATTGTCTCCGTTGGCGGCCCGACCTTGAAGGCCTGGGAGTCGGTGTCGGAGGTCAGGTCGTACAGCCGCTGGTCGCGCGAGAGCATCGCGCCGCCGTCGCGGGTGAGGGGGTTCCACAGGAAGCCGGCGGAGTACTTGGTCGAGCGGGGCAGCAGCGCATCCAGCGGAATGGAGATGTAGATGCCCTTGTCGAAGCTGCCCTCGCCGTACTGCGCCGCCGAGACGTTGGTCTTGGTGGCGTAGGCGCCCAGTTCCAGCCCGTTGCTGAAGCGGCGGGAGATGCTCACCGTCACGCCGCGGTCGCCGGCCAGGTACTGGCCGGCGGCAATGCGGGCGAAGACGCCGTTCCAGCCGGTGTCCCAGTACAGGGTGGCGTGGCCGGTGGTGACTTCGTAGTCGCGCAGGCTCAGGTCTTGGTTGAAGCCGCGCTGGCGCACGCGGTTGATGTCCACGCCGAAGGCGAAGCGGCTGCCCCAGGGGCGGTACAGCCATTCGGCGCCCACGCCGGCGAACATGCTTTCCAGCAGGCCGCCGTAGAAGCTGTAGTACTGGTTCGGCGTGAGCTGGCCGACGTGGGTGAGCTGCAGGTTGGGCACGGTCACGCGGCTGCTGGTGACGTACTCGCGCATGTAGGTGCGCACGCGCGGCAGGCTGCTGGGGGCGTCGTAGGTGAACTTGTCGAAGTTGTCCAGCAGGCGCCAGTTGACGACGCCGCTGAGCCAGGTGCGGTCGCTGATGCGGTATTCGGCCTTGGCCTGCAGGCCGAACTGGTAGAGGACGAAGGCGTCGGGCCCGCCGATGATGGGGCTGAAGTAGGGGCCCAGGCTCAGGCTGAATTTGTCGCGCTGGCGCGTCCACAGGCCGCTGGGGCCGGTGTGGCCGGGCAGGCCCTGGGGGCTGTCGCTGGCCACACCGGCCCCAGCGGCCTGTGGACGCGCCAGCGCGACAAATTCAGCCTGAGCCTGGGCCCCTAC
>JASGDG010000090.1:0-4283 GCA_047607325.1 Xenophilus sp.
GCCATCGGGCGCCGGCCGGCAGCCGACCCGGCCAACGCCTGGGTGCACCGGGAAGCCGGCGCCGCCGCGCTGGCCAGGGCGCCGGCCTACACCGCGCGCCTGACCATCGACGTGACGCCCGCGCTGCGCGGGCGCATCAAGGTGATCGCGTTCCAGCGCGGCGTGACCGCCGCCGACATGCTGCGCGAACTGCTCGAGCGCGAGTACCCGGAGGCGCTGCCATGACGGCGGTGCAAGCGGCAGGCTGCACGTCCGGTGCGCAGGTCTGGGCGCAGGCGTCGCTGCCGCCGCAGCCCGTTCCCATGCGCGTCTCGCTCGCCTTCGTCGAGCACCGCGTGAACGTCTGGCTGCGCTTCGGCCGGCCCGCGCGCGAGATCGTGTTGGACCGCTGGCGGCGTGTCGCGGTGTTCATGCCGGGCGCCGTCTGCTGCCGCATCAAGTGGATTGGCAACGAATTCGGCACGGCGCTGTGGCAGCTCATGGTGCTGCAGGCGCCCACGCCGCTGGACGGCATGCAGCGGATCTCCGGCGTGTCGCCCGGTGCGCGCATTCTGCTGCGCGCCGATGGCGAGGCGCGCGTCAAAGCCGTGCTCGCGGCGATCGATGCCATCGAGCAGTCCGGCATCGATCTCTGCGCGGTCACGCCGGTCTATTGGCACATGGCGGGCAACCGGCTGGCGGCGCGGCTGCCGCTGCCGGTCTACACCGCCGAGCGGCATGCGGCGCACTTGGCGCGCGGGGCGCTGCAATGACCGCGCGCATGCACGGCCTCGCGCCGCTTGCCTGCATGGCGCTGGCCGTGGCGGCGGTTGCCGGGCCGGCGGCGGTGCAGGTTCCGGTTCGGATCGTCTTCAACCCGAGCGTCAGCGCGGCGGTAGGCTGGTATCGCGTCGATGCGGTCAGCCATCCCAACTCGCTGCACGTCGGCAGCATCGTGTTGGTCCGGCTTCCTGCCGGCGTGGCCGCGTTCGCGGCGCAGCGCGGCTACCTTCCCGAGGGCATACCCATCCTCAAGCGCATCGGCGCCGCAGCACCGCAGGCCGTGTGCGTCTGGGATCGCCGGGTCTGGATCGACGGCGTGCCCGTGGCGGCTGTGCTCGCGCACGATGGCGCACACCGGCCGCTGCAGCCATGGGCGCGGTGCCGGGTGTTGGCGACCGGCGAACTGTTCCTCCTCAGCGACACGCACCCGGCGTCGTTCGACAGCCGCTACTTCGGACCGGTCGATGCCGCCGCTGTGCTCGGCATCGCGCGGCCCTTGTGGACATGGTGAGGGTCATGCACCTGCGTTCGCTGATGCACCAACGCTGCACCCGCCATGCGTGGCTGTTGCGCCCGGCTGTGCATCCCCCACGTTGCCGAACTGCAGCCGACGCTGCGCTCTGGCTGCAGTCCTGTGTGCAGGGAACCCACCGCCAGCGTGCAGCGTCCGCTGCACTTGCGCGGCCTTGTGGACCGCGCTGCGCACCCGGTGCGCGGCTGGCGGCTTGCCGGAGCCGGGAGCGGATGCGGGAGGAGCAGGCGGAGGGCAAGAGAAAAGGGGCGGCACGCCTTGGGGCGTTTCTCCAGTCTGCACGTGGGTTGAGCACGGCACGCCGCCTGCGGCGGCGTGTGCCGTGCGGACGCCGCTTCGCCGCCGCTCCAATCGTTTGGCACGTGCCATCCACGCTGCACTGCGCCTCGATGCGCCGGAGCTTTCGCGATGGCTGCCGCTGACGACGACCGCTTCCGCCTGCGTCCGAGGCCGCCTAGGGCGCGCTCCGGGCCGCGCTCCCAGCGCTTCGTATCCCAGGTACTGAGGGCCGCGCCGAAGTCCGGAGCCAAAGCGTCCGGCACGCGCGGTGCACGCCCCGCCTCGACCTTCGGCCGGGGCCGCGTGGCCGCCGGGCTAGCTGGCCGCGGTCTCGGAGCGAACGCCCGGCGCGTGGTCATCAAGTCCCGCTTTGTGGTGCTCAGGCGTGCGGGCGCCAAGGCGGTGTCGGCCCACCTGCGCTATGTCGAGCGTGAGGGCGTAACCCGCGACGGGCAGAAGGGGCAGGCCTATGGCGCCGATACCGACGCGGCGGACCTCAAGGCCTTCGAGGAACGCGGCCGGGGTGACCGGCACCAGTTTCGCTTCATCCTCTCGCCCGAAGATGCCCCGGAACTGCAGGACCTCAAGAGCTTCACTCGGCAACTGATGCAGCGCATGGAGACCGATTTGGAGACCCCGCTGGACTGGGTGGCCGTGGACCACTGGGACACGGACAACCCGCACACCCACATCGTGCTGCGTGGCCGGATAGGCAGCGGACGCCAGGGCTGTGACCACGTGATCGCGCCCGACTACCTTGCCCACGGCGTGCGCCTGCGCGCCTGCGAGATCGCCACCGAATGGATGGGGCCGCGCACCGAGGCCGAGATCCGCTGGAGCCAGCAGCGCGAAGTGGATCAGCAGCGACTGACCGGTCTGGACCGGCAGCTGCTGCGTCAGGCCGAGGTGGACGTCGTAGACCTGACCGAGGCAGCAGGCAACGTACCCGGCACGCAGCGCCAGGCGCTGCTGCGCGCCCGTCTGCAGCGGCTCGAAGCCATGGCGCTGGCCGAGCGCATCGACGCGAACCACTGGCAGCTGGCGCTGGGCATGGAGCAGACGCTGGCTGCCACGGGCGAGCGCGGCGACATCCTGCGCACCATGCATCGGGCCATGAAGGGCGAGCGGCGCGAGTTGGTGGCCGATCCGGCGACGGATGCGCCTGTCATCGGGCGCATCGTGGGCAAGGGGCTGGACGATGAACTGCATGACCGGCCTTACCTGGTGGTCGACGGCATCGATGGCCGCGCGCACTACCTCAAGCTGCCGGCAGGCACTGACTTGGCCGAACTGCCACTTGGCGGCATCGTGGAGGCCCAGCCGCCCGTGCAAGAGCGTGCCGTGGACCGGAACATCCTGGCCGCTGCCACCAATGGCCTCTACACCACGGCCAGTCATCGGGCTCAACTTGCACAGGCCGGCGACCAATATCCCCAGGCCGCAGCCGAGGTCCACGTGCGCCGGCTGGAGGCGCTGCGTCGCAGCGGCATCGTGAAGCGTCTCGCCGACGGTGTCTGGGCTGTGCCGCCGGATCTGCTGCAGAGGGCCCGGCAGCACGACGCACAGAAGGCGCCGAGGCACACGGTCGAACTGCGCTCGCATCTGCCCATCGAGCAGCAGGTCAAGGCCCTCGGTGCCACTTGGTTGGACCGCGGTCTGGTAGCGAGTGAAGCCCCTCCGCCGACGGCGCAGGGCTTCGGCGCGCAGGCGCGCGAAGCTATGGCACAGCGTGTGGACTTCCTGGCCGAGCAGGGCTTGGCTCAGAGCCGAGGTCAGCGCGTTGTCTTCGCCCGCGACCTACTGGTGACCTTACGCGACCGCGAACTTGCTTCGACGGCGAAAGCGCTTGAACAGCAGATGGCTAAGAACGTGTTCAAAGTCTTCTGAGCAAGAGTCCCAGGAATGCGAGATGGACGAACTGCAGACTGGTGTTCACAAGCCGCTCGCAGTTCTTCCACAGCCGCCTGTTCTTGTCCAGCCACGCAAAGCTGCGCTCGACAATCCAGCGCTTGGGCATGACCTTGAAGGTATGCAACTCGCTGCGCTTGGCAATCTGCACCGTCACATGCCCGCCCAGGATGTCCTGCACGCCCTGTGCGAAGGGCTGGCCGACATAGCCGCTGTCGCACAGCAGGCTTTGCACCCGGCTCAAAGCGGGCTTGCAGCGCTTGAGCGCCTCCAAGGCCCCCTTGCGGTCCGTCACCTCGGCCGTGCTCACCGCCACCGCGTGGGGCAGCCCTTGCGTATCCACCGCGATATGGCGCTTGATCCCCGAGACCTTCTTGCCCGCGTCATAGCCCTTCAAGGCCGCCGGGTCCGCGTTCTTCACGCTCTGCGCGTCCACGATCAAGAACGCGCTGCAGGCGTTGCGCCCCAGTTTCTCGCGGGCCGCGCCAACCTGATTTTTTTAAAGCCTGCTCCAGCAGGCTGCCACCCTCGCGTGGCTCGCTCCAGATGGCCCAGTACGAATGCACTGTGCGCCACTTCGGATAGTCGCTGGGCAGCGCTCTCCATTGGCAGCCGGTGCGCAGCAGGTACAGCACCGCGCAGAACACCTCGTACAGGTCTATCTTGCGTGGGGCTGTCTTCTTGCGTGCGCTCTCCAGCAACGGCTTGATGATCTCGAATTGTTCGCGACTGATGTCGCTCGGGTAGCTCTTTCTCACCCCGCGAGCTTCTCATATCGGCAGAGACTTTGAACACGTTCTAA
>JASGDG010000091.1:0-5786 GCA_047607325.1 Xenophilus sp.
AGCGGAGTGCCCGGGCCGTCGAGGAGCTGCCCGACTTCCTCGATCAATTCCGCGGCCGACCGCTCTTCAGCGGCCTGGGCAAGCGCGGCCTTGCTGCGGAAATGGTGGTACATGCTGCCTTGACCGATGCCTGCCCGATCCTGAATCGCACGCGGGCTCGTGCCAACGTAGCCGCGCTCCCAGAGCAGGGCCTGGGTCGTCTCGATCAGCTTGTCGATGGATGTGCTCATGAAATGATTGTACCTACTGGTATGTTTGTGTGCTACATTGAAACATACCAGTAGGTACAGGAGCGCTCATGACGTCCCCCCCATTGCCGGCCCCCGCCGTTCCCCTGACCGGCCGTCATGGCTCGCGCTACCGATGGGTGATCCTGTCCATCGGCGTTGCAGCGCAGGCGAGTTTCGCGGCGGCGTTCTCCGGCCTGCCCGTCACCGGCGTGCTGATGCGCAGTGCGTATCAGATGAGCACCGGGCAACTCGGCCTGGTGCTCGGATGCATGGCCTTGGGCGTCACCTTCTCGGAGGTGGTGTGGGGGCTGCTGACCGATCGGTTGGGCGACCGCAAAGTCCTGTTGACGGGGTTGTTCTCGACCGGAGCGGCCTTGCTGTTCCTGGCGATGCGGGGGGGGCCCACCGAATCGAAGATGCCCAGTTCCCTGCTTCTGGGCGCGGGCCTGGTGCTGGCAGGCGTCCTGGGCGGCAGCGTCAATTCGTCCTCGGGAAGAGCCATCATGGGGTGGTTCACCGATGGCCAACGTGGCTTGGCGATGAGCATTCGCCAGACGGCGATTCCCGCCGGCGGCGCTGTTGGCGCAGCCCTGCTGCCTTGGCTCGCTCAGCGTTTCGGCTTTCAGGCGGTCTTCGGCACACTGGCCGTGTTCTGCGTCCTGAGTGCGCTGGCAACCTGGTTCTGGCTGCATGAGCAGCCATCGCCCAACGCACCCGGATCGACCTCGGTGGCGGATGGCCCTTCGCCGCTGTACCGCCTCGATGTCTGGCGTCTGGCCCTGGCCAGCGGTCTGCTGACGGCACCGCAGATCGCGGTTCTCACCTTTGGCGGCGTTTTCCTGCATGACCGCAAGGCGGCCGGACTGAGCCTGATTGCAGGCGTGATCGTCGTCGTCCAGGTCACGGGGTCCATCGCCCGTATCGTGATCGGCCACTATTCTGACCATGGGGCTGACCGCCGAACCCTGGTGCGAGGTATGGGCTTGCTCGCTGCCGCGTCTACAGCCACCCTGGCGATTTTCGCGGATGCCGGCACTTGTTGGGTGGCATCGCTGGTGTGCCTCAGCGGGCTGACGGCCAGCGCCTGGCACGGCGTGGCCTACACGGAGATGGCGACCATGGCCGGCGCGGCGCGTGCGGGGACGGCATTGGGCATCATCGGCATGAGCATCTTTGCATCGGCATTCATCACGCCTGCGCTGATTCCGTTCCTGCTGTCTGCAAGCTCATGGCCGATCACGTGGGGGGTCTTCGCTTTTGCAGCCTTGTTGGCGGTGCCTATAGCACCCAAGCGCAGCGGCAAGAGTGGATAGTCAGCGGGTCCAGGGTTGTGGAGACTACTTGCGCTTCGGTGATTGCAGCCTTCAGCGCAGTCTGCGTCGCCATGCTGGCATCGCCCCCGAGTTGTATCGCCAAAGGTTCGGCAAACAGGACACTTGCTGAAGCGCAGCCATGGGAGCGCGTGAAGCGGCCTCATTCATGCGGCGCTCCCGGCGTCCGCCATTCTTGACGGCGGCAGCGGCGGGCGGGCGCAGCCCGGCCCTGGTGCCCTCAGGAACGCGCCGGGCTGCCCTCAGTTTCCTTGTCCCCCTCGGGGGGCAGGCCGGGCGCAGCCCCGCCTTGGGGGCCCTCATACACCACGACCCGGTTGCGGCCTTGCGCCTTGGCGGCGTAGAGAGCCTGGTCGGCGCAGGCAAGCAGCGCCAGGGGTTCGTCCGCGTGCCGGGGGAAGCCGGCCACGCCGCACGACAGGGTGGCGCTCGACTCGCCATTCGCCCAGCGCACCCGCAGCCTCTCGAAGGTCGCGCACAGCACTTGCGCCCGCTCCATGGCCTCGGCCGGCGAGGCACCGCTGAGCACCAGCAGGAATTCCTCGCCGCCCACGCGAAACGCCAGGTCCTGCGCGCGCACGTGGCGCAGCAGCAGCCGGGCCAGGGCCCGCAGCACGGCGTCGCCCGCGGCATGGCCGCGGGTGTCGTTGATGGACTTGAAGCGGTCGATGTCGATGGCCACCAGCGCCAGGGGCGTTGCGCTGTCGCGGCAGCGCTGCAGCATGGGCGCCAGCACGGCGTCGAGCTGGCGCCGGTTGAACAGGCCGGTCAGCGGGTCGCGCAGCGCCTGCTCGCGCAGCTGCGTCTGCAGGGCGTGGATCCGGCCGTACTGCTCGTGCAGCTGCGCATTGGCCTTGTACTGGGCCATGGCCCGGTCGTAGCCGTCGCGCGCGAACACGAAGAGGTACAGCTCCAGCGCCACCATGCACAGCACGGAGGTGCGCAAGTCCGTGTCCGGGTGCCATGCCGGCTGCGCCGCAGCAGCCCCGATCGCGATGCCGGCCACCAGATCCAGCAGCAGGCGCGGCACGCCGCGGGCGCCGTGGAACACCACCAGATTGATGCAGCCGGACGCGCAGAAGATGAAGGTGATCCACAGGGGAAGCCCGAGCGCGGCCATCCAGATGCCACCCAGCACGAAGTCGGCGTCCATGTTCTGCAGTTCCGCGCGCCGCTGGTCGCGCGCGCGGCGCGCGCGCCAGTAGGCCAGCTGCGGATAGAGCAGGAAGTTCAGCGCCAGCGCCCCCCACGCCCACGCCGGGGCACCGATGGCGTACAGGTGCGAGCCCATCGCCACCGCCAGCAGGGCGAAGGAGGCGCTGCGGTTGCGCCGGTTCATGCGCACGATCCAGTGCACGCGATCCTGGCGGGAAGAAGCGGACGAAGACGGCATCGGCAGATGGTCGGGTCGACGGTAACTGTACTGGCAATGTCCGCCCCGGACGGCCGCAAAGCCCGGGCGGCGTCAGGTCGACCAGATGCGCGGCGAGGACGGTCGCAGCGCCCACAGCGCCTGCCGCCATGCGTCGCGCACCTCGCGCAGCAGTTGCATCGCCGGCTCGACCACCGGTGCCAGCACGCGCAGCACGACGACGCGCGGATGCGCGCTGGTGGCGCCGGCGCTGTCGCCGAGCGGGTGGCCCTCCAGCCGCTCGCGGGCCAGCGCCAGCAGCGATTCGCGCCGCGCCCGTTCCATCGGCGTGCCGGCGACGAAGAACAGCGTCGCCAGGCAGCGCCGGCCTGCCAGCCCCAGCGGGCCGTCGAGCAGGCGGTGGTCGGCGGCGTCGATGCGGGCGCGCTCCAGCCAGGCGCCGGGCGCCTCCAGGTGCTGCAGCAGGCTGCCGGCGGCGAAGGGCTGCCGCGCCAGCGGCAGGCCGAGCGCGGCCACGTCCCAGCCGATCAGCTCGCCGCCCGGGGCGACGTCGAGCCGCAGCTCGTTGACGGCTCGGCAGCCGCTGTAGCAGAGCGCCTCCAGCGGCAGCCATTCCAGCCGCGCGCCTTCGGCCACGGCCAGCGCGGTGCGCTGGATGGCCGGCTCGCCGCCGGTGCGGTAGAAGCGCGAGGCGCCGGGGGTGGTCACCAGCCCGTGGCAGCCGGGCGCGGCGCTGACGCGGATCTCCAGCGTGTCGCCCCCCACCAGCCCGCCCGGCGGGTGCACCAGCACGTTGTGGCAGATGCCCTCGCCCTCGGGGTAGAGGCTTTGCAGGATGCGCAGCGGGCCTTCGTGATGGAAGCGGGCCACGCTGCGGCCGCCGTGGAGGGTGTAGTCGAGGTCGAGGCGTGCGTGCCAGGGCATGGGTGGAAGGCTATCAGGCCTTCCACGCACCGACGTGGGCCGCGCCCGCCTCGTCGATCAGCGCCGGGCCGATGCACTCGATGGCGTGCGGCGAGGCGCGGAACACGTCGCGGCACGACAGCTCGGCGTCGCGCTGGTCGGCGCGCTCGCCGCGGAATCCGCGCAGCCGCCCGGCGTCGATGCCGAACACCACGCGGCCGATGTTGGCCCAGAAGATGGCGCCGGCGCACATCACGCAGGGCTCGGCCGAGGAGTAGATCGTGGCCTGGGCCAGCCGCTCGCGCGCGATGCCGCGTCCGGCCAGCTTGCGCACGGCGTTGGTCTCGGCGTGGCCAGTCGCGTCGCCGGTCTCGCCGCTGTCGCAGTAGGCCTCGGCCAGCACTTCGCTGTCGGCCGAGACGATGACCGCGCCGAAGGGCCGGTTGCCGTTGCGCCGCCCGGCGTGCGACCAGGCAATGGCCTTGCGCAGGTAGCGGCCATCGCGTTCGTCGAGCGCGGCTTCCGGCGGCAGGGCGCGTTGATGGAAGGTGGGGAGCATGTCGTCGCCTTGGGTTCTGGACTGCGATGGCGCCCGGCTTGCGAATGCCGTGCCAGCCACCCGGCGCAGGGGCCGGCGGGAGGCAGCCTTCGATGGGAGCACACGGGGGTCGGATACGACGCCGGACGTGTTCGCCGCCCGCACGCCATGGCCGCTGGAGGGCGTGCGCGCAGAACTGCGGCAGGAGGAGGCGCGGCCCGGCGTGGCGAGCACGGACATCGTGCGCCTCGCCACCGCGCTGGGCGCCTGAGCAACCGTCTTGGCAGTCAAGCGCTATGCATAGTCGAGTCCCAGGTAGAGCCGTGTTTTGCGATGGCGTTGAGTATCGTCAGCAGCTTGCGCATGCAGGCGACCAGGGCGACCTTCTTGCGCTTGCCGGCCGCCAGCAGGCGCTCGTAGCAAAGCTTGAGCGCCGGGTTGTGCCGCACTGCCGTGAGGGTGGCCATATACAGGGTTCGCCGCACATCGGCTCGCCCACCCCAGATGCAACGCTGCCCGCGCATCTGGCCGGAGTCGCGATTCAAGGGTGCCACGCCCACCAGAGCCGCGATGCGGCGCCGGTCGAGCTTGCCGAGTTCGGGCAACTCGGCCAACAGCACGGCAACGCTGGCCGCGCCAATCCCTGGCACGCTGGCCAGCGCCTGCGCCAGATGGGCGTGATGGCGCTGAACGTGCGCCGCCACCTCGGCTTCGCTGTCGCCCAGCTCCTTCTTCAAGAACTCGATCACGCGCTCGATGCTGGGGCGTGCGGCCGCGTGGGCCAGGCGCAGACGCTGTCGCTCCGAGGTCAGCATCTGCACCAACTGGCGTCGGCGAAGCACCAGGGCTTGGAGCTGCTGCAGTTCGGCATCCGCCAGCGGCTTGACGAAGCGCTCGCGTTCGGGATGCTGATGCAGTACGCGGGCGAAAGCCGCCAGCATGCGCGCATCCAGGGCGTCGGTCTTGGCCAGGGCGCCCATCGCGCGAGCAAAGTCGCGCGCCGTGCGCGGGTTGACCACAGCCACTGCCAGCCCCGCGGCCTGCAGCGCGCAGGCCGCCTCGAACTCGTAGCCGCCGGTGGCCTCCAGCACCACCAGGGCCGGCGTCACCGCCGCGGCTTGGCTGACCAGTTGCTCGATGCCGCTGACGTCGTTGGCGAGCTGCCAGGTCTTGGCCTGGTCGCTGCTGGCGACCTCCAGCGTCTGGCTGGAGACGTCAATCCCAATAAAAACACAGTCGGACACGTCCTCTCACTCCCATCCTTGTCTATGCGAACTTCAAGTTCCTACAACCGTTCGGGCTGCAAGAAAGGACGGTCCGGCTCAGGCGCCCAGTGCTCAGGCACGGGCTTCAAGCATCCCAGAGGCCGCTCGGGCTACCCGAGCCGGTCCGAGGCTTAAAGATACAAGGCC
>JASGDG010000092.1:0-3058 GCA_047607325.1 Xenophilus sp.
CATGCCGGCCGCGCGCACGCGGCGCCAGTCCGCCGGCCGCGCGAACAGCGCGAAGGCGCGGCGCAGCGCGCGGCCGAAGTCCCCGGCCGTGAAGTCGTCGAAGACGAAGCCGCTGGCGCTGCCGTCGGCCACGTTTTCCAGCGCGCAGTCGACCACGGTGTCGGCCAGGCCCCCGACACGGTGCACCAGCGGAAGCGCGCCATAGCGCAGGCCGTACATCTGCGTCAGCCCGCAGGGCTCGTACATCGAGGGGACCAGGGCCGTGTCGCCGCCGGCGAACAGGCGGTGCGCCAGCGCCTCGTCGTAGCCGAGGGTGGCCGACACGCGGCGCGGCGCGGCGGCGGCGCGCTGGCGGAAGGCGTCTTCCAGCCAGCCGTCGCCCGAGCCCAGCAGGGCGAGCTGGCCGCCGCGGGCGAGCAGCTCGTCCAGCCCTTCCAGCACGAGGTGCAGGCCCTTCTGCTCGGTCAGGCGGCTGACCAGGACGAACAGCGGCGCGTCGCCGCGCATCTCCAGGCCGAGCGCGTGCTGCAGCGCGGCCTTGCACAGCGCCTTGCCGGCCATGCGGCGGCCTTCGGGCAGGCGGTAGCGGTGCGGCAGCAGCGGGTCGTCGGCCGGGTTCCACACGGCGTCGTCCACGCCGTTGAGGATGCCGCTGAGCACCTCCGCGCGGCCGCGCAGCAGGCCGTCCAGCCCCTGGCCCTGGGCGGGGGTCTGGATCTCCCGCGCATAGGTGGGGCTGACGGTGGTGATGCGGTCGGCGAAGTACAGGCCGGCCTTCATGAAGGAGACGTCGCCGTGGAACTCCAGCCCGTGGACGCCGAAGGCCTGCGGCGGCAGGCCCAGCTCGCCGAAGATGCCGGCGCCGAACCGTCCCTGGTAGGCCAGGTTGTGCACGGTGTAGACGCTGCGCACCGGCCGGCCGGGCAGGAAGGCCAGATAGGCCGGCGCCAGGCCGGCATGCCAGTCGTGCGCATGCACCAGCCCGGGCGCCCACGACGCGTCGGCGCCCTGGGCCAGCCGGGCGGCGGCCCAGCCCAGCAGGGCGAAGCGGCGGTGGTTGTCGGCGTAGGGCTGGCGCCGGGCGTCCTCGTAGGGGTTGCCGGGGCGGTCGTACAGGGCCGGCGCCTCGACCACGTAGGCCGGCAGCTGGCCCAGTTCGGGGATGCGGCCGTGCAGCAGGCGGGCCGATTCGCCCCAGGGCGGGTCCAGCTGCGCCACCGGCGCCAGCCCCGACACGCCCGCCAGGATGGCCGGGAAGCCCGGCAGCAGCACCCGCACGTCCTCGCCGGCGGCGGCCAGCGCGCGCGGCAGGGCGCCGGCCACGTCCGCCAGGCCGCCGGTCTTGAGCAGCGGGAAGATCTCGGCGCTGACCTGGAGCACCCGCATCAGCGGCCCGGGCCCTGCGGCGCGGATGCGCCGCCCTCGCCGGGCGCGACCACCCCACCGCCGGCCGCCTCCAGGCGGCGCAGCATCTCGCGCGTGATCAGGACCACGCCGTCCCCGGTGCGCTCGAAGCGGGCGGCATCGGCCACCGGGTCTTCGCCCACCACCATGCCGGGCGGGATCTCGCAGGCGCGGTCGATCACCACCTTCGACAGGCGCGCGCCGCGGCCGATCGTCACGTCGGGCAGGATCACCGCCTGCTCGATCCGGCAGAAGGAGTGCACCCGCACGCCCGAGAACAGCACCGAGTCGCGCACCACCGAGCCCGAGACGATGCACCCGCCCGAGACGATGACGTTCACCGCCTGGCCGGGGTCGCCGCGCCGGTCGTGGACGAACTTGGCCGGAGGCAGCTGGCGCTGGTAGGTCCATATGGGCCATTCGGGGTCGTAGATGTCCAGCTCGGGGGTGACCGAGGCGAGGTCGAGGTTGGCCGACCAGAACGCATCAATCGTGCCCACGTCGCGCCAGTAGGGCGCGGCATCGGCCGAGCGGCTGACGCAGGACAGGCCGAAGGGGTGCGCCAGCGCCCGTCCCTCGGCCACGGCGCGCGGGATGATGTCCTTGCCGAAGTCGTGGCTGGACTGCGGGTTCTGCACGTCCTCCTCGAGCAGCCGGTACAGGTAGTCGGCGTCGAAGACGTAGATGCCCATGCTGGCCAGGGCCACGTCCGGCCTGCCGGGCATGGGCGGCGGGTCGGACGGCTTCTCGATGAAGGCGGTGATGCGGCGCGAGGCGTCCACCGCCATCACGCCGAAGGCGCGCGCCTCCAGGCGCGGCACCTCGATGCAGCCCACGGTGCAGCCGCCGCCGCCCGCCACGTGGTCGCGCAGCATCAGCGAGTAGTCCATCTTGTAGATGTGGTCGCCGGCCAGCACCACCACGTAGTCGTTGCGCAGGGCGCGCGAGCGGATGATGTCGGCGTTCTGGAACACCGCGTCGGCGGTGCCGCGGTACCAGTGCTCCTCGGAGAGGCGCTGCTGGGCGGGCAGCACCTCGACCATCTCGCCCAGCTCGGCGCGCAGGAAGTTCCAGCCGCTCTGCAGGTGCCGCATCAGCGAGTGCGACTTGTACTGCGTCACCACCGCGATGCGGCGGATGCCGGAGTTGATGCAGTTGGACAGCGCGAAGTCGATGATGCGGAACTTGCCGCCGAAGTACACCGCCGGCTTGGCGCGCCGGTCGGTCAGCTGCTTCAGGCGCGAGCCGCGGCCGCCGGCCAGCACCAGCGCGAGGCTGCGCCGGACGAGTTGATGGGTCTCGATGGTGGATTCCATGGTCTCCTCGCTTCGGGGTCTGCGGGCCGCCTCAGCGTAGCACCGCTTCCTGCGGCTGGCGCTCCTGGTGTGCCACCCACAGGCTGGCGGCCGGCAGTTCCTCGCGCGCGGCCAGGGCGCGCGGAGCGGCGGCCGGGTCGTCGCTGGCCAGCCGCAGCGTCCACCGGCCCTCGGGCAGCAGGAAAGAGGCCGGCGCGCCGCCGGCGTTGACCAGCAGCAGCCAGGCGTCTCCGTCTTCCAGCCGCACGGCCAGGGCGGGCGGGCCGTCCCAGTCGGCCGGCGCCATGGCGTGGCCCTCGGGCGCGAACCAGTGCACGCCCGGGCCGCCCGGGGCCGGC
>JASGDG010000093.1:0-21748 GCA_047607325.1 Xenophilus sp.
GTCGTTTCAAGTGCTGCTCCTCAGGCGGCGGGGCGGGCGTGCGGCGCCGGCGCGGGGCCCCGCGTCCGTGCGCTCCCGTCCTGGCCTGCGGGGCCGGTGCCGCCGGCCTCCGGTCTGCCGAACATGAGCTGGTCGCGGATGGCGGCCACGCTGTGGCCGTCGCGCAGCAGTTCCAGGTACCAGCCGCCCTCGCCGGTGTCGCCGTAGAGGCAGGCGCCGACCAGCTTGTCGCCCTGGAGGACCAGCTTGCGGTAGATGCCGCCGGCCGGGTCGCTCAGGACGACCTCTTCCGTTCCTTCGCCGCCCATGAAGTCGCCGGCGGAAAAAAGCTCGATGCCGGTCACCTTCAGCCGTGTGGGCACGAGCGAGCCGGGGTAGCGGCCGATGCCCATCTGCGCCAGGTGGTTGGCGGCCACCTGGCCCTGCTCGTACAGCGGCGCCACCAGCCCGTAGGCGATGCCGCGGTGCTGCGCGCATTCGCCGACCGCGTACACGCGCGGGTCGGTCACGGTCTGAAGCGTGTCGTTGACCACGATGCCCCGTTCGCAGTGCAGCCGCATCTGCTGCGCCAGGGCGACGTTGGGCCGGATGCCGACGGCCATCACCACCAGGTCGGCGAGGACCTCGCTGCCGTCGGCGAAGCGCACGGCCTGCACGCGGCCGCTGGCGTCGCCGTGCAGCGCTTCGGTGCGCGCGCCGAGCCGGAAGGCGATGCCGCGCGCCTGGAGCGCCTGCTGCAGCAGCGCGCCGGCCTCGGCATCGAGCTGGCGGTCCATCGGCCAGGCATTGACGTGCACCACCGTGACCTGCATGCCGCGCTGCGCCAGCCCGTTGGCCGCCTCCAGGCCCAGCACGCCGCCACCGATCACCACCGCGTGCCGGTGCGTGCGCGCCGCCTCGATCATGGCCTGCGTGTCGGCGATGTCGCGGTAGGCGATCACGCCCCGCAGGTCCTTGCCGGGCACGGGCAGCATGAAAGGGTTGGAGCCGGTGGCCAGGAGGAGCCGGTCGTAGCCGGCCTCCACCTGGCGGCCGTCGGCGCCCACCGCACGCACCACGCGGCGCACCCGGTCCACCGCCGTCACCCGGCAGCCCGCGTGCAGCGCGATGCCGTGCCGCGCGTACCAGTCCCACGGGTTGAGCACGATGTCGTCGATCGTCTGCTCGCCCGCCAGCACCGGCGACAGCATGATGCGGTTGTAGTTGGGGTGCGGCTCGGCGCCGAAGACGGTGATCTCGTACAGATCCGGCGCCAGGCGCAGCAGTTCCTCCACCGTGCGCATGCCGGCCATGCCGTTGCCGACGACGACGAGCTTCATCCGGGCCATGGTGCGTTCGCGGGTTCGGTCGATCAGGCGCCGGCCTGCCCGGCGGCAGCCCGGATCATGATCGTGGACAGCGTGCCGCAGGCGGCTTCCCGGGCCTGCCGCGTCTCCGGCTCGAAGAGCCGCGCGTGGAACAGGCCCGCTGCGGTGTCGGCGATGGGCAAGACCTGGGCGAAGCTGGATGGCGCCAGCGCGATCGGTCGGGGTGTCATCGAGGGCCTCTTGTCGTTGCGGGTGGGCGTGCGGCTCAGGCGGACTGCTTCTCGACGTGCGCCTGGCGCGTGTACAGGAAATCGATCACCGCCTTGCGGTAATGCACGTAGGCCGGGTCTTCGGCCAGTTCCACGCGGTTGCGCGGGCGCGGCAGCTCGACGTGCAGCACCTCGCCGATGGTGGCGGCCGGGCCGTTGGTCATCATCACGATCCGGTCCGCGAGCAGCACCGCCTCGTCGACGTCGTGGGTCACCATGACCACCGTGCTCCTGGTCTTCTGCACGATGGCCAGCAACTCGTCCTGCAGCCGGGCGCGCGTGAGCGCGTCGAGGGCGCCGAAGGGCTCGTCCATCAGCAGCACCTTGGGCTCCATGGCGAGGGCGCGGGCGATGCCGACGCGCTGCTTCATTCCGCCCGAGATCTCGCCCGGGCGCTTGTGCGCGGCGTGCGCCAGGCCGACCAGCGCCAGCGCCTCGTCGGTGCGCTGCCGCAGCCGGGCCTTGTCCTCCCTGCCGCCGAACACGCGCTCCACGCCCAGGTGGATGTTCTCGAAACAGGTCAGCCAGGGCAGCAGCGAGTGGTTCTGGAACACCACGGCGCGCTCCGGGCCGGGGCCGGCGATTTCCTTGTTGTCGGCCAGCAGCACGCCCTGCGTGGGCCGGGTGAGGCCGGCGATCAGGTTCAGCAGCGTGCTTTTGCCGCAGCCGGAGTGGCCGATCAGGGCGACGAACTCGCCCTTGGCGACAGTGAGGTCGACGCCCTGCAACGCGACGAAGCGGCCGTTCGGGGCCTTCGGCGTCCTGAACGTCTGCCCGACGCCCTGGATCTGGAGGTACTTGCGTTCGTCGTTCACGACCGGACCTCCTCGAAGGTGAATGCGGTGGCCAGCCTGACGAGGGCGTACTCCAGCACGAGGCCGACGATGCCGATGATGAAGATCGCGATGATGATGTTCTTGACGTTGAGGTTGTTCCACTCGTCCCACACCCAGAAGCCGATGCCCACGCCGCCGGTCAGCATCTCGGCCGCGACGATCACCAGCCACGCGGTGCCCACGGCCAGGCGCACGCCGGTCAGCATGTACGGCAGCACGGCCGGGAAGAGGATGCGGCTGACGATCTTCCATTCGGAGAGGTCGAGCACGCGCGCCACGTTCAGGTAGTCCTGCGGCACGCGCTGTACGCCCACCGCGGTGTTGATGACCATCGGCCAGATCGAGCAGATGAAGATCGTCCAGATGGCGGCCGGGTTGGCGCCCTTGAAGACCAGCAGGCCGATCGGCAGCCAGGCCAGCGGCGAGACCGGGCGCAGCAGGCTGATGAGTGGGTTGAGCATGCGCGAGAGAAAGGCGAAGCGCCCGATCGCGAAGCCCGCCGGGATGCCCACCAGCGCGGCCAGGCCGAAGCCCAGCGCCACCCGCTGGAGCGAGGACAGCACATTCCAGCCCACCCCCTGATCGTTGGGGCCGTTGCGGTAGAACGGGTCGCTGAACACCTCGACCGCCTGTTTCCAGGTTTCGCCGGGGCCAGGGAAGCTGCCGTCGCTGTGCATGGCGACCAGTTCCCAGATCAGCGCCAGCAGCGCGAAACCCAGAACCGGGGGCATGAGACGCAGCCACACGACGCTGAAGTCGCGGACGGGCCGGTCCGCCGCAGCGGCGGCGGGTTCGGCCGCCGGCGTGCTGTTCACGCTGCGCGCGGGCGCGTTGATGTCCGTGTCGATCGGCAGATGGAAGACGGCGCTGACCATGGGGGCTCCTGAGCGTGGGTGTGCGTGGCCGGGCCTCAGCCCACCTGGACCTTGAAGGAATCGGCGTACTTCTTCGGGTCCTTGCCGTCCCACACCACGCCGTCGATGAGCTTGCTGGTGCGCAGCGGGCTGGCGGGCACGGTGGTGCCGGTGGCGGCGGCGGCCTGCTTGTAGAGATCGATGCGGTTGATTTCGGTGGCCACCTTCAGGTAGTCCGGATGTTCCTTGAGCAGCCCCCAGCGCTTGTGCTGGGTGAGGAACCACATGCCGTCCGAGAGGTAGGGGAAGTTCACCGCGCCGTCGGCGTAGAAGCGCATGTAGTGCGGGTCGTCCCAGGTCTTGCCCAGGCCATTCTCGTAGCGGCCGAGGATGCGCTGGTTGATCGCGTCCACGCTGGTGTTCACGTAGGCCTTGCCGGCGATGGTCTCGGCCATCTTGTTCTTGTTCTGCAGACCGGCGTCGATCCACTTGCTGGCCTCCAGCATCGCGGCGGTGACGGCGCGCGCCGTGTTGGGATACTTGTTCACGAAGTCGCCGGTGGTGCCCAGCACCTTCTCGGGATGGTCGGGCCATACGTCCTGCGAGGTGGCAGCGGTGATGCCCACGCCGTCCATGATGGCGCGCTGGTTCCACGGCTCGCCGACCGAGCAGCCGTCCATGTTGCCCACGCGCATGTTGGCCACCATCTGGGGCGGCGGCACCACGATGCTCTTCACGTCCTTCATCGGGTTGATGCCGGCCGAGGCGAGCCAGTAGTACAGCCACATTGCATGGGTGCCGGTGGGGAAGGTCTGTGCGAAGGTGTATTCGCGCTTGTCCCTGGCCATCAGCCTGACCAGGCCGGCCAGATCGGTGGCGCCCTGGTCGGCCAGCTTCTTCGACAGCGTCAGGCCCTGGCCGTTGCGGTTGATGGTCATGAGCACGGCCATGTCCTTCTTCGGCCCGCCCACGCCCAGGTGCACGCCGTACACCAGGCCGTAGAGCACGTGGGCGAAGTCCAGCTCGCCGTTGACCAGCTTGTCGCGCACGCCGGCCCAGCTCGCCTCCTTGCTGGGGACGATCTTCACGCCGTACTTCCTGTCGATGCCCAGCACGGAGGCCATCACCACGCTGGCGCAGTCGGTCAGCGGGATGAAGCCGATCTTCACCTCCTCCTTCTCGGGCTTGTCGGAGCCGGCGGCCCAGACGGCGGCGCGCAGCGCGGGGTCGAGGGTGAGGGCGCTGGCAGCGGCGGCCTGCAGCACGCGGCGGCGGCCGAGGGCGGGCGGGCGGGGCTGGGTCATGGGGCGGACTCCGGTCGATGAGTGAAGGCGCAAAAAAAACGAAAAGGCGTCCTCGCCGTCCGGCGCTGCCGCTTGCGCGGACAGCCCCAGGGGCAGAGGACGCCTTTATCCCGGCGGCCGGCCGCATCCTCCATTGGATGCGGCCGGCCTGCGGATCGCTGCCGATCCGTGCACGGGAAGAAGCAAAGGCCGTGCCACCTGCCCGGTGGATGAAATTGCTATGAAATCAGGAGCTTCATGGCCATGCACGGCGCCCGCTGGCGTTCAGCCGGGCCGGGCGCAAGGGGCCGAGGCGCCGCAGGCACAAAAATTGTGCGCCGCACCAATCGCGATCAGCGCGTGGACAGCAGGTCGGCCATGGCCAGCACCGATTCGGCCACTTCGACCAGGCGCCGGTTCTGGTTCATGGAGGTCTGGCGCAGCATCTTGTGCGCCTCTTCCTCGCTGAGCCGGCGGTGGGCCATCAGCAGGCCCTTGGCGCGCTCGACCAGCTTGCGTTCGTTCAGGGAGGCGCGCACGGTCTCCAGCTCGTCGCTCATGGCCTGCAGGCGGCGCGACTGTTCCTGCACCATGTCGAGCACCGAACGCTCCAGGTGCCGGCCGTAGGGCGAGGCGGGCGCGGCGTCGCCGGGGGTGGGCGCCGCGTCGAAGAAGCCGGGCTGCGGGCCCGGGCCGGGCTCGCGCGTGCGCAGGGCCTCGTACTGCCGCAGTTCCTCGTGCGCCTGCGCGATCTTGTGCTCGCACAGGGCATGCAGCCCGGCGGACAGCGTCTCCTCCAGGGCGCGCATCGCGTCGATGCGCCGGGTGCAGCAGTCGAACCAGGCGGCGCTCAGGCCCGCGTCCAGCGCCGGTCCCTGCGCTGCGCAGCCGATGCGGCGCAGGCGCTCCAGCTCGGCCGTGTCGGGGCCGGCCTGCATCGCCTGCCAGCGTGCCCGCGGGGCCGCGTCGGCGAATTCGTCGAACAGATGGAAGCAGCGCTCCTGCGAATCGATGAGGTGCAGCCACTGCAGGCGCTGCTCGGTGTCGCAGCGGCCGCGGCTGAAGGCGGCGGCGCCGCAGGCGCGCTCCTGACCGGCGAATTCCTTGCCCTGCATGAAGTTGAACATCGCCGCCAGCCAGCGCGAGACCTGCGGATCGGTGGCGCCGTCGGCCGCCTCGAACACCACCGCCAGCAGCCCGGCGATCAGCTTGGCGAAGGCGGCGGCCGCCTGCGTCGGCGACAGCGCGCCGGCGCCGATGCGTGCGCGCAGCTGGGGCAGCGCGTCCAGCCCCGGCAGCACCCAGGCCACGCGGTTGAACAGGCGCGCGCCGCTGCCCAGCGGCTGCGGCTCCTCCTGCAATCTCTCCAGCGCGGCGCGCACCCCCTGTTCCGCCGCCTGCGCCTGTTCGGCCTGCGCGGTGCGCTCGGCGGCGAAGCGGGTGCCACCCGAGCCGAGGAAGACGTTGGAGATGCCGCGCTCCTTCTGCAGCGCATGGACGAGTCCGCCGATGCCGCCCACCAGCGCGACGGTGCGCTCCAGCTGGGCGAGCTCGTCGATCTCGCAGCGGCGGGCGGCCATGAGGAAGCTGAGGCCGGAGGGCATGGGCGTGGAGGGCATGGTGATGGCCCGCCGCTGCAAATTCCGTGCCCCGGGCCGGGGCGGCGATTGGTCCACAATCGCCGGATGGATTGGCTCGACGAAGTGAAATGGGACGCCGCCGGCCTGGTGCCGGTGATCGTCCAGGAGCGCGGCAGCAAGGACGTGCTGATGTTCGCCTGGATGAACCGCGAGGCGCTGGCCAGGACGGCCGAACTGGGCCGCGCCGTGTATTTCAGCCGCTCGCGCGGGCGGCTGTGGTTCAAGGGCGAGGAGTCCGGCCACGTGCAGACCGTGCACCAGATCCGCCTGGACTGCGACAACGACGTGGTGCTGCTGGAAGTCACGCAGCTCGGCCACGAACCCGGCATCGCCTGCCACACCGGGCGCCACAGCTGCTTCTTCCGGAAATACGGGAACGGGGCCTGGGAAACGGTCGAACCGGTCTTGAAAGACCCGGAAAGCATCTACAAATGAGCGCGATGAGCGAATCCGAATCCACCGGCGACGTGCTCGACCGCCTGGCGGCCGTGATCGAGAGCCGCCTGCCCGCGCGCGGCGGCAACCCCGAGGCCAGCTACGTGGCGCGCCTGCTGCACCGCGGGCCGGACGCCTTCCTCAAGAAGATCGGCGAGGAGGCCACCGAGGTCGTCATGGCCGCCAAGGACGCCGACCACGGCGGCGAGCGGCGGAAAATCGTGAACGAGGTGGCCGATCTGTGGTTCCACAGCATGATCGCGCTGGCCCACTACGGGCTGGCGCCGCGCGACGTGGCGGCCGAACTGGCCCGCCGCGAGGGCACCAGCGGCATCGAGGAGAAGGCGCTGCGCAAGGCGCAGGGCCGCGAGGCCGCCGGGGATTGACACGGTCGCCAGCAAAGGAGTCAAGCGCATGGCCGATGACATCGTCACCGTGGAAAGCCAGCAGGCGGAGTCGCTCAAGGCCATCGGCTGGGTCAGCTACATCCTGCACCTGATCGTGGCCATCGCGGCCGTGGTGCCGGGCGCGCAGGTGTCGGTGCTCCTGCTGCTGCTGGCGCTGCTGATCGACTTCGTCAAGCGCGACGACGCGGCCGGCACCTGGCAGGCCAGCCACTTCGGCTGGCGCATCCGCTCCGTGCTGTGGGCCGGCGTGCTGTACCTGCTGACCGCCTGGCTGTGGCTGCTGCTGTTCGTGCCGGGCTGGATCGCCTGGAGCCTGATCTCGCTGTGGTTCCTCTACCGCATCGTCAAGGGCATGGTCCGCATGAACGCGGGCCGGGCCATGGATTGAACAACTCAACGGAGAAACGGACTTGTCGCACGACCCGAACTGCATCTTCTGCAAGATCATCGCGGGGACGATCCCGTCGAAGAAGGTCTACGAGGACGAAGAGCTTTTCGCCTTCCACGACATCGCGCCCTGGGCGCCGGTGCATTTCATGGTCGTGCCCAGGCGCCACATCCCGTCGATGGCGCAGCTCACGCCGCAGGACGCGGCCCTGATGGGCAGGATCATGACCCTGGCACCGAAGCTGGCGCTGGAGCAGGGCTGCAACCCGTATCCGGAGGGCGGTTTCCGCGTGGTGGTCAACACCGGCCAGGAGGGCGGGCAGGAGGTGCATCATCTCCATGTGCATGTCATGGGCGGGCCGCGCCCCTGGGCACGAGGCTGATGCGGGCTTTCCGGCAGCGCCGCCGGCGCGCCATTGACTAAAATTCACAGATTCTTCAGGAGCAATCCATGGGTTCTCTTTCCATCTGGCACTGGCTGATCGTGCTGCTGATCGTCGTCATGGTGTTCGGCACCAAGAAGCTCAAGAACATCGGCTCCGATCTCGGCGGCGCCGTCAAGGGCTTCAAGGACGGCATGAAGGACGGCCAGGCCGATCCGTCGCAGCCGCAGCAGGTGAGCAGCAACGCCGGTGCCGACAAGTCGACCATCGACGTCGAAGCGCGCCAGAAGTCCTGATCCGACGGCTCCGGCGCCCGTGATCGACCTCGGCATTTCCAAGATGGCGCTGATCGGCGCGGTGGCGCTGATCGTCATCGGCCCCGAGAAGCTGCCCGGCGTGGCTCGCACGGTGGGCACGCTGCTGGGCCGCGCGCAGCGCTACGTCAACGACGTCAAGGCCGAGGTCAATCGCTCGATGGAGCTGGACGAGCTGCGCAAGATGAAGGACACGGTCGAGAGCGCGGCCCGCGACGTGGAGCACAGCATCCACAGCAGTGCGCGCGAGGTCGAGCAGGGCCTGTCCGGCACGGCGGTCGAGGCGATCGCGCCGGAGTCCATCGAGGCCGCGCCGGTCTATCCCGTCTACAGGCATCCCCGCAAGAACTGGCGCCTGAAGCAGGGTGCCGTTCCCCACTGGTACAAGGCGCGCAACGGCGTGCGCACCCGGGCCCTGTCGGGCGCGGCGCGCGTGGCCCGCTACCGGCCGCAGAAGTTCGACTAGCGCGGCCCCGCGCCTTCCTCCTCCCCGCGCCGGGACCCGGCCCTGCGGACCTTTCTCCCCCGATGGCTGATTCCGATCCCAAGACCGAAGAAGACGAACTGGCTGGCACCGAGCAGCCCTTCGTCGCCCACCTGGCCGAGCTGCGCGACCGGCTGCTCTACTGCATCTACGGCACCGCCATCGCGGCCGTCCTGCTGGCCATCTGGCCGGGTCCCGGCGGGCTGATCGACTGGATCGCTCTGCCGATCCGCCACCATATGCCGCCGGACGCCAAACTCATCGCGGTGGGCGTGTTCTCGCCCTTCCTGGTGCCGCTGAAGGTGCTGCTGATGGTGGCCGTGCTGCTCGCGCTGCCGTGGCTGATGTACCAGATCTGGATGTTCGTCGCGCCGGGCCTGTACAGCCACGAGAAGCGCTTTGCACTGCCCCTGATCATCTTCGGCAGCCTGCTGGCGTATGTCGGCATCGCCTTCGTGCAGTTCTTCGTGCTGGAGCGGGTGTTCGGCTTCATCCAGCACTTCACGCCCGAGTCGGTGGCGGCGACGCCGGACATCTCGTCCTACGTCGAATCCATCCTGTCGCTGTACCTGGCCTTCGGGGCGGCCTTCCAGGTGCCCATCGTGGTGATGCTGCTGGTGCGCTTCGACATGATCAGCATCGCCAAGCTGCGCTCCTTCCGCGGCTACTTCATCGTGGTGGCCTTCGTGGTGGCGGCGGTGCTCACGCCGCCGGACGTGGTTTCGCAGCTGGCGCTGGCGATTCCCATGTGCCTGCTCTACGAGGTCGGCATCGTCGGCGCGCAGTACTTCGCCCGCACGACCAAGGCGCCTGAGGAGGACGCGAGCGGAGAAAAGGCGGATTCGGCGCGGTCCTGACGGCAGGCCCGCGTGCGGGGGAAGCGCCGGGCCGCTGCCGCGGGCTTGCTCCTCCCCCTCGGGCGCGCTCAGTTGGGCAGCTTGCGCACCGGGGTGCGCGGCCGGGTGCCGGCGGTCACGTCCAGTTCGATCCGGTCGGTGCCCCGCTGCAGCTTGAAGCGCGCGCTGCTGCCGGGCCTGAGGGTGGCCACGGCGGTGAGCAACTCCTGCACGTTGCCGATGTTCCGGTCGCCCACGGCGGTGATCACGTCGCCCGGGCGGATGCCCGCCTGCGCGGCCGGGCCGTTCTGCAGCACGCCGGTGATGATCACGCCCTCGGTGGCCTTGACGCCGAAGGTCTCTGCCAGCTCGGGCGAGAGGTCGCTGGGCTCCACGCCGATCCAGCCGCGCGTGACCTGACCGTCCTTGACGATGCCCCCCAGCACCTGCTTGGCGGTGGAGACGGGGATCGCGAAGCCGATGCCCATGCTGCCGCCCGAGCGCGAGTAGATCGCGGTGTTGATGCCCTCCAGGTTGCCGTTGACGTCGATCAGCGCGCCGCCCGAGTTGCCGGGATTGATCGCCGCATCGGTCTGGATGAAGTTCTCGAAGGTGTTGATGCCCAGCTGGTTGCGGCCCAGGGCCGAGACGATGCCGCTGGTGACCGTCTGGCCGACGCCGAAGGGGTTGCCGATGGCCAGCACCTGGTCGCCCACCTGCAGCGCGTCGGAATTGCCCAGCACGATCACCGGCAGCTTGTCGAGCGCGATCTTGACGACGGCCAGGTCGGTGTCCGGGTCGGTCCCGATCAGCTTGCCGGGCGCGTGGCGGCCGTCGTTGAGCGTGACCTCGATCTCGTCGGCGCCTTCGACCACGTGGTTGTTGGTGAGGATGTAGCCGTCGGTGCTGACGATCACGCCGCTGCCCAGGCCGATCTGGGGCTGGGTGTCGTCCTGGTCGCCGAAGAAGAAGCGGAACCACGGGTCGTTGCTGCGCGGGTTGCGGCTGGCGGTCTTGCTGGTGTTGATGCTGACCACCGCCGGCGCCGCCTTCTTGGCCGCGGCGCTCAGGCTGCCGGGGGCGGACAGGGCGGCGCCGGGGCTGGCCGCCGGCGCCTCGATGATCGACACCACGCCGCCGAGCGCACCCGCGCTGCCGCGTTGCAGCCACTGCGGTTTGAGGGTGGCGACCACGAAATAGGCCGCCAGCAGGACGGTGACGGCTTGGGCGAACAGCAGCCAGATGCGCTTCATGAAACAGGGCGAAAAAAGGAAAGCCGCGGGTTGCGGCCCGAGGCGGGCATTGTCCCCCAAGCCCCTGGGCGGGAAACCGCGCCCGAAGGTCAACTATCGAGGCTGTCCGCTGCATAGCAAAGGGTAAACCCTTAGCATTGCAGCAGGCTCATCCACGCCTGCATGCTTCTGCCCCTGGCGGCGCGGCCCATCCGGCCGCAGCGGCTTCCGGCAGCACCTGCCTCTTCCATCTTCTGCCGCGCCCGCCGTTCAAGGCGCGGCGCCCCGGCGCCTGCCGGCTCTGCCTTGCCTGCCATGACCTCGACCACCAGTTCCCCGGACGCCACCGATCCCGGCGCCGCGGCTGCGCGCCCGCTGAGCGCGCGCGACTACAACACCCTGGCCCTGTCCGCCCTTGGCGGCACGCTGGAGTTCTACGACTTCGTCATTTACGTCTTCTTCGCCACCGTGCTGGGCGGCCTGTTCTTCCCGGTCGACATGCCCGACTGGCTGCGCCAGCTGCAGACCTTCGGCATCTTCGCCGCCGGCTACCTGGCCCGGCCGCTGGGTGGCATCGTGATCGCGCACTTCGGCGACCTGCTGGGCCGCAAGCGCATGTTCACGCTGTCGATCTTCCTGATGGCGGCGCCGACGCTGGTGATCGGCCTGCTGCCCACCTACGCCGCCATCGGCGTGGCCGCGCCGCTGCTGCTGCTGCTGATGCGCGTGCTGCAGGGCGCCGCCATCGGCGGCGAGATGCCGGGCGCCTGGGTCTTCGTGGGCGAGCACGTGCCGGCCCGGCGCTACGGCCTGGGCGTGGGCGTGCTCACATCGGGCATCACCGGAGGCATCCTGCTGGGCTCGCTGGTCGCGGTGGCGATCAACACGCACTACGCGCCGGCCGAGGTGAGCGAGTTCGCCTGGCGCATTCCCTTCGTGCTGGGCGGCGTGTTCGGGCTGGTGTCGGTGTACCTGCGGCGCTTCCTGCACGAGACGCCGGTGTTCCGTGAACTGGCCGAGCGCCGCGACGTGGCGCGGGAACTGCCGCTCAAGGCCATTCTGCGCGAGCACCGTGCCGCCAGCGTCTACGTGGCGCTGTTGACCTGGGTGCTGTCGGCCGCCATCGTGGTGGTGGTGCTGTACACCCCCACCTATCTGCAGAAAGTGCATCACGTGCCGGCCGCGCTGGCGCTGGAGGCCAACGCGCTGGCCACGCTGATGCTCACCATCGGCTGCGTGATCGTCGGCTGGGCCAGCGACCGCTTCGGCACCCGCGCGGTGATGCTGGCAGGCTGGGCCGGGCTGCTGGTCACGGCCTCTCTCTTCTATCGCAGCCTGCCGGGCACGCCGGCCTCGCTGATATGGCACTACGCGCTGGTCGGGCTGTTCGTCGGCACCATTGCCACGGTGCCCATCGCGGGCGTGCGGGCCTTTCCCGCGCCGGTGCGCTTTTCGGGCCTGTCCTTCGCCTACAACATGTCCTATGCGGTGTTCGGCGGGCTGACGCCGGTCATCCTGACCGTCTGGCTGCAGCGCGATGCGCTGGCGCCAGCGTACTACGTCGCGGCGCTGGCCGCCCTCGGCTTCGTGCTCGGCCTGTTCCCCCTGGCGGTGCGCGGGCACGCCATGCGCAGTGCGGTGCCGAGGGCGACAATCACTGCATGACCTCTACCCGCCACGAGCTGCTGCATGCTTTCGACCTGCTGCTGGCGCCGGGGCGCTTCAAGGACTACGGCCCCAACGGTCTGCAGGTGGAAGGACGCGCCACGGTGCGCCGCATCGTGTCCGGCGTCACCGCCAGCCGGGCGCTGATCGAGGCGGCCATCGCGGCGCAGGCCGATGCCGTCTTCGTCCACCACGGCCTGTTCTGGCGCGGGCAGGACGGCCGGGTGACCGGCTGGATGAAGCAGCGCCTGGCGCTGTTGCTGGCGCACGATGTCAATCTCTTCGCCTACCATCTGCCGTTGGACGCGCACCCGGAACTGGGCAACAACGCCCAGCTCGGCCTGCGCCTGGGCCTGGTGGCCCAGCCGGGCCCCGAGGGGCGCTTCGGCGATCAGGAACTGGGCTTCATCGGCCACCGCGCTGATGAGGAGGGCTTCGCCGACGCGGGCGCGCTGGTGCGGCACGTGGAAGCGGCGCTTGGGCGGCCCGTCACACTGGTGGACCCGGGTCGGGCTCCGGTCCGGCGAGTGGCGTGGTGCACCGGGGGGGCGCAAGGCTACTTCGAGGCAGCCATCGCCGCCGGCGCCGACGCCTTCATCACCGGCGAGATCTCGGAGCCGCAGGCCCACTATGCGCGAGAGACGGGCGTGGCCTTCCTGGCCTGCGGGCACCATGCGACGGAGCGCTACGGCGCGCCAGCCGTCGCCGGGCATGTGGCGGCCCAACTGGGGCTGAGCCACGAATTCATCGACATCGACAACCCGGCGTGAGCGAGCAGGCAATGCCACCCGGCCCGATCGCGCTCACGCAGGGTGATCCGGCCGGCATCGGTCCGGAGATTCTGGCGCGGGCCTTTGCCGAGGCGCCCGAGCTGATGGCGGGCTGCTTCGTGGCGGGCGATGCTGGCACCATGCGGCGCGCGAGCGCGCTGCTCGCGCGCGAGGGCGGGCCGGCACTGCCCGTGGCCGAACTCGATGCCGGCGCCGAGGCGCTGGGCGCGCCACCGCGCTGCATCCCGGTGCTCCAGGTGGTGGACCCGCCCGGCCCGGTCGTGCCGGGCCGCATCGATGCCGAGGCCGGCCGCGTGGCGGGCGAGGCCGTGGTGTGGGCCGCGCGCGCGGCCTTGCGCGCAGAGGTCGCGGCCATGGTCACGGCGCCGCTGCACAAGGAGGCGCTGGCCGCGGCGGGCTTCCCCTATCCGGGCCACACCGAGTTGCTCCAGGCCGAGGCCGCCAGCCATCTCGGCCGGGCGGTGACCGAGGTGCCGGTGCGCATGATGCTCGCCAACGACGAGCTTCGGACCGTGCTGGCGAGCATCCATGTCTCGCTGCGCGACGCGATCGATGCGCTCAGCATCGGCGGTCTGGTGCAGACCCTGCGCATCACGCACGAGGCGCTGAGCGCGATGCTGGGCTTCGCACCGCGCATCGGCGTGGCCGGCCTGAACCCGCATGCGGGCGAGGGCGGCCTCTTCGGCCGGGAGGAGATCGAGGTCATCGCGCCGGCCATCGCCGCCGCGCGGGCCGAGGGCATCCTCGCCGACGGGCCGCACTCGCCCGATACCGTGTTCATGCGCGCCCGCCGCCGGGCCGGTGCGCCGGGGGCCTTCGACGTGGTGCTGGCGATGTACCACGACCAGGGCCTGATCCCGGTGAAGTACCTGGGCGTGGAGCAGGGCGTCAACGTGACGCTGGGGCTGCCCTTCGTGCGCACCAGCCCCGACCACGGCACTGCTTTCGACATTGCCGGGCGGGGCGTGGCCGATGCCGCGAGCCTGCTCGCGGCGGTGCGCATGGCGCGCGCGCTGGCCGCGCGTGCCGGCTGACCGGGTTACTTTTTCAGGCTGTCGCGGATCTCACGCAGCAGCACGATGTCTTCCGGCGGTTCGGCGGGCGCCGCGGGGGCCGCTTCCTCGGTGCGGCGCAGGCGGTTGATCTGCTTGACCATCACGAAGATGACGAAGGCCAGGATGATGAAATTCACCACGATGGTGATGAAGCTGCCGTAGGCCAGCACCGGCACGCCCGCCTTCTTGAGCTCCGCCAGGTTGTCGCCCACGCCTGCGGGAACACTTCCCAGCTTGATGTACAGGTTGGAGAAGTCGAGCTTGCCGAAGATCAGTCCGACGACGGGCATGATGATGTCGGCCACCAGCGAGTCGACGATCTTGCCGAAGGCGCCGCCGATGATCACGCCGACGGCGAGATCGACGACGTTGCCTTTCATGGCGAATTCGCGGAATTCCTTGACGAAGCTCATGGCGGTTTTCCCTAGGGTAGTTGGGGTGGTCGGGAGTATAGGGGCGCCCCGTGCGCCGGGCCCCGGCGCGTTGAAGCCGCCTGTAGCGCTCCGCTACAATCTTTGGCTGACCCTGCAGGGCCATGACAAGTACGTGAGTACGGCCAACAAAGCAGGGCGGTGCCTGCGCAGATCGAGTAGAGGAACCCCCATGAGTGACGTCCCGGTCGACCCGCAACGGATCGATTCCAGCAAGCGAACTTGGTTGATCGCATCCGGCTGTGCCGGTGCCGTGGGCGGCGTCGCCACGGCTGTTCCCTTCGTGAGCACTTTCCAGCCTTCCGAGAAGGCCAAGGCGGCGGGGGCCCCGGTCGAGGTCGACATCGGTGGCCTGCAGGCGGGCGAGAAGATCACCGTCGAATGGCGCGGCAAGCCGGTGTGGATCCTCAGGCGCTCGCCCGAGCAGATCGCCCAGCTGCCCCAGAACGATCCCCAGCTCGCCGACCCGCAGTCCAAGCGCAATCCTTCCGAGTTCACGCCCAAGTACGCACAGAACGAGAGCCGTTCGATCAAGCCCGAACTGCTGGTGGTCGTGGGCATCTGCACGCACTTGGGCTGCTCGCCCACCGACAGGTTTCAGGCCGGCCCGCAGCCCTCGCTGCCGGACGACTGGAAAGGCGGCTTCCTGTGCCCCTGCCACGGCTCCACCTTCGACCTGGCGGGCCGCGTGTTCAAGAACAAGCCGGCGCCGGACAACCTGCCCGTGCCGCCGCACAAGTACCTCTCGGACACGCGCCTGCTGATCGGCGACGACGGGGCCGGCGCAGCCTGAGGAGCGAGCACATGGCCGAGTTCAAGGAAATCTCTCCCAATGCGCCGCTGGACGCCAAGTTCGGCAACTGGCTGAACAACCGCTTTCCGACCCTGTTCGACGCCTACCGCGTCCACATGTCGGAGTACTACGCGCCAAAGAATTTCAACTTCTGGTACATCTTCGGCTCGCTGGCGCTGCTGGTGCTGGTGATCCAGATCGTCACCGGCATCTTCCTGGTGATGCACTACAAGCCCGACGCGACGGTCGCCTTCTCGTCGGTCGAGTACATCATGCGCGACGTGCCATGGGGCTGGCTGATCCGCTACATGCATTCCACGGGCGCCTCCGCGTTCTTCGTGGTGGTGTACCTGCACATGTTCCGCGGCCTGCTGTACGGCAGCTACCGCAAGCCGCGCGAGCTGGTCTGGGTCTTCGGCTGCGCCATCTTCCTGTGCCTGATGGCCGAGGCCTTCATGGGCTACCTGCTGCCCTGGGGCCAGATGTCCTACTGGGGGGCGCAGGTGATCGTGAACCTGTTCTCCGCCATCCCCTTCGTCGGGCCGGACCTGGCGCTGCTGATCCGTGGCGACTACGTGGTGAGCGACGCCACGCTGAACCGCTTCTTCAGCTTCCACGTCATCGCCGTGCCGCTGGTGCTGCTGGGCCTGGTGGTGGCGCACCTGCTGGCGCTGCACGACGTGGGCTCCAACAATCCCGACGGCGTGGAGATCAAGGGGCCGAAGGCGCCCAGGGACGCCAACGGCCATCCGCTGGACGGCATCCCCTTCCACCCCTACTACACCGTGCACGACATGTTGGGCGTGGTGCTGTTCCTGATCGTGTTCTCGGCGGTGATCTTCTTCGCGCCGGAGATGGGCGGCTACTTCCTGGAGTACAACAACTTCATTCCGGCCGACTCGCTGAAGACGCCCAACCACATCGCGCCGGTGTGGTACTTCACGCCGTTCTATTCCATGCTGCGGGCCACCACCGACGACATGGTCAACGTGTTCTCGCTGATCATCGCGCTGGGCGCCATCGGCGCGGTGGTCAAGGGCAAGCTCCCGGGCGCGGCCAAGCCCGTCATCGTGGTGCTGGCCGTGGTGCTGATCGCGCTGCTCAAGACCTTCGACGCCAAGTTCTGGGGTGTGGTGGTGATGGGGGGCTCGGTGCTCATCCTGTTCTTCCTGCCTTGGCTGGATCGCAGCCTGGTCAAGTCGATCCGCTACCGTCCAGGCTGGCACAGGTACCTGTACGGCCTGTTCGTGTTCTTCTTCCTCATCCTGGGCTACCTGGGCATCCAGCCGCCCGGCGTGTGGGGTAGCGTGGCGCTGGGTTCGGGCGCGCTCGACATTGCGCAGACCGTGTCGCAGCTCGGCACGCTGGTGTATTTCGGTTTCTTCCTGCTGATGCCCTGGTGGAGCCGCGTGGGCGAGTTCAAGCCGGTCCCCGAGCGCGTGATCTACGCCTCGCATTGACCCGGAGGCCCGCCACAATGAAGAGACTGATCCTCACGTTGATTGCGGCGCTGTGCATGGCCGCCGGCGCCACCAGCGCGCTGGCCGCCGAGGACGGCATCGCCTGGGACAAGGCGCCCGTGCACACCAACGACCTGGGTGCGCTGCAGCACGGCGCCAAGCTGTTCGTCAACTACTGCCTGAGCTGCCACTCGGCCGCCTTCATGCGCTACAACCGCCTGACGGACATCGGCCTGACGGAGCAGCAGATCAAGGACAACCTGCTGTTCACCACCGAGAAGGTCGGCGAGACGATGAAGGCCAACATCGATCCGAAGCAGGCCAAGGAGTGGTTCGGCGCCAATCCGCCCGACCTGACGCTGGTGGCGCGCTCGCGCGCCGGCCACGGCGGCACGGGGGCCGACTACCTCTATACCTACCTGCGCACCTTCTATCGCGACGACACCAGGGCCACCGGCTGGAACAACCTGGCCTTCCCGAGCGTGGGCATGCCCAACGTGCTGTGGGAACTGCAGGGCGAGCGCCGGCCGGTCTACACCAAGGTCGAGCAGCATGGCCACGAGGCGGAGGTCGTCAGCGGCTGGGAGCAGGTCACGCCTGGTACCCTGACGCCGCTGCAGTTCGACCAGGCTGTCGGCGACCTGGTGAGCTACATGCAATGGATGGCCGAGCCCGCCCAGAACACGCGGGTGCGCGTCGGGGTCTGGGTGCTGCTGTTCCTCGTGATGAGCCTGGTCTTCGTCTGGCGCCTCAATGCCGCGTACTGGAAGGACGTGAAGTAGCAAGCAGCGTCGAGTGCGCGCGCCGGCGGTCTGAGGCGGCGCGCGTCTTTCGCAGGAGTGGGTTTGCCCTGCAGCCCACTCTTTTTGATTTTTAGGAGCCTTTCGCCATGATGGTGCTGTATTCCGGAACCACCTGTCCCTTCTCCCACCGTTGCCGTTTCGTGCTGTTCGAGAAAGGCATGGATTTCGAGATCCGCGACGTCGATCTCTACAACAAGCCGGAAGACATCGGCGTGATGAACCCGTACGGCCAGGTGCCGATCCTCGTCGAGCGCGACCTGATCCTGTACGAGTCGAACATCATCAACGAGTACATCGACGAGCGCTTCCCGCATCCCCAACTGATGCCGGGCGACCCGGTCGACCGTGCGCGCGTGCGTCTGTTCCTGCTGAACTTCGAGAAGGAGCTGTTCGTCCACGTCTCGACGCTGGAGAGCCGCAGCGCCAAGGGCAACGAGAAGGCGCTGGAGAAGGCCCGTTCGCACATCCGTGACCGCCTGACGCAGCTGGCGCCCGTGTTCCTGAAGAACAAATACATGTTGGGCGAGAACTTCTCGATGCTCGACGTGGCCATCGCCCCGCTGCTGTGGCGCCTGGACTACTATGGCATCGACCTCAGCAAGAACGCCGCGCCGCTGCTGAAGTACGCCGAGCGCATCTTCTCGCGCCCCGCCTACATCGAGGCCCTCACGCCTTCCGAGAAGGTGATGCGCAAGTAAGCAAGCCGGTCCGTGTTCCGCCGCGCCCCGCCCGCCTTCATCATGATCAATGCTCTCGAAACGTCTTCGCTGCGGCCCTATCTGATCCGGGCGCTGTACGAATGGTGCACCGACAACGGCTTCACCCCCTATGTCGCCGTGCAGGTGGACGATTCGGTGCAGGTGCCGCGCGAGTACGTGAAGAACGGCGAGATCGTCCTGAACATCAGTTACGACGCCACCAGCGCGCTGAAGCTGGGCAACGAGTTCATCGAGTTCAAGGCGCGTTTCGCCGGCACGGCCCGCGACATCATCGTGCCGGTGGGGCGCGTCGTGGCGATCTACGCCCGCGAGAACGGCCAGGGCATGGCCTTTCCGACAGCCGTGGCGGCGTCGGCGGAATCTGAGCGCCCCGCGGAAGCGGAGTCGCGGGCGATGCACCTGGTGGCCGAGGATGAAGCCCCCGCGGATGCCGCCGTCTCTGCGCCCGATGAGGGCGACGAGCCGCCGCGCCCGCCCGCCGGTGGCTCGCGGCCGGCGCTCAAGCGCGTCAAATGACGCGGCGGGCTGGCCGATAGAATCTTCCGGCGTGCCGCTTTAGCTCAGTTGGTAGAGCAATCGCCTTGTAAGCGATAGGTCCACAGTTCGAGTCTGTGAAGCGGCACCAGCACCGCCGTGGCGACTACGCCACGGTACGCCAGAACCGCCTTTCGCCGCCGTTGACAGCCGCGACTACTCGGGCTTTATCGCTTAGTAGCGTAGGTACGGCGGCGTGTGGCGGCGCGGCTCCAACGAGAACATCAATGGCTTGGTGCGCCAGTACCTGCCCAAGGGCACGGACTTCAGTGGCGACAGCCAGGAGCAGTTCGACGCCATTGCCGATGAGATCAACAACCGCCCCCGCAAGGGCCTGGGCGTGAGAACGCCCTTGGCCGTCTATCGGCAATGGCTGATATTGACCACTGTGGGTGTTGCACTTCAGATTTGAATCCGCCCTTTTCTTGCTTGGTGTTCACATGATGGGCGATTGCGCACCCCCGCCGCTCGGGGAAAGCTGCTGGGCATACAAGGAGGCGGCACTGCGCAATTTCCTGCTGATCGGTATCGCTATCCATGTGCCTGTTACCTGGAATTTTTCTTCAGACGCCGCCCGCGCTGAACAGCGTCAAACAGGTTATTCGGTGCTGGCGACCGCCCAGGCGAAGAGATATCCCATTGCTTGACCCAGGCTGTTCGATTTCTGAGGAGTGATAGGATGGATCGCATGCGTCCATATTGGCTGGCATGTCTGTTCGCAGGGTTCTTGTCGCCATCAGCCGCTTTTTCCCAACCCGACAGGATCGTCCTCGAGTTGCATCCTGCGCCGGGTATCACGGCGCACATAATCAACGATGGTCACCGGGTTACCCTTAAGCAGCCGCAGGGCGAGGACATCGACCTGCCCGATCCGGAAAATCGCCTCGACCGCCCCGATCCCTCCATCACGAGGCGGGATGTCGATTTTGATGGGCATGACGACCTCATCGTCCGCTATCCCGGCCGACCGGCGGATGAAGCGGTTCAGGTCGTTCGCTACCGTCCCGAGTTACGGAGTTACCGTGTGTTGACCGCGCCGGATACCGCGTCGCAGCCGATGCTGTGCGGCATGCAGGCGATCAGGATCGATGTCTCCAGCCGCGAACTGCATGTTCACTGCCGTGAAGGCGACGCGCTGGTGATGGAGGGGCTACGCTTCGATGCGCAAGGGCGCTCATGGCTCGCATTGCGCAAGATCGAGGCTGCGACGCCCGCCTCATCCTCCGGACAATCGCCCGATTTTTCCCGACGCCAGACCGGGGTGTTCGGTGAGATAACCCGCTGGAATGCCAAGGGACATGAGATCGAAGCGCGCGCTTATTCCGCACGGGGCACGCCTATTGAGGCGACAGTGCGGGCCGCGCGGGCGAGCCTCTATAGCGCCCCGTCCGATCAGGCGCGCACTGCCGCCTATCTGATCGGGGGAGACAAGGTGCGCGTGCTGGCCCAGCAGGGCCATTGGCTGCGCATCGCCTATGAAGGCAAAGCCGGGCGAATCGATCGATGGATCGATACCGCGGCCTTTTCGGCACCTGACGAACATGCACTGCCGTAGTCGCAAATCGAGGACGAGGGATCATGAGAAGACGAACTGCCAAGGCCGCGTTCCATTCCCTGCGGGCATCTTCGCTATTATGGGCTTGCGGGGTGATTGCGGCGGCGAATGCCGCACCCCGGTCACAAGTTGCCCAGAGCCCGGGGCGCCTGTGCGAAGCCGTGCTGTCCGCCGCCACCGCTTGCGCCGCGGAGACGGCCTGCACACAGGACACGCCGGCGATGCTGTCAGGCGCTGATCGTGGTGCGCTGATCGCTATGGAGCGAGTCCATGGATTCTCAACTCCGGCATTCGATCGCTATTGCATGAAGGCCTGCGCCTCAAAATCCTCGGAAATCGATGAAGACGCTTTCTCGCGGGATGTCTGTGGGCTCGATGCGAACGGCGAGCCGCTCGATCCTCGTCGAAAGCAACGCCGATGATCCGCTCCACACAATTCCTGTTCGCGCTTTTGGCCCTGCTGTTTACCGGCCTGCCTGCCCGCGGGGCGGACGATCGTTCGCGGCCGAGCTACGACAGCTACAACCTCAGCTATTGGTCGATCGCCTGCGACAACGGCCTGCGGTGTGCTGCCAAGGGGCTGCGGGACGTCTACCGGGGTTCCGATCTGCTCATCGAGCGTGACGCGGGACCAGTCGGCGCGATCCGCGTCAAGATCGCCGCAGCCTTTCCCTTTGTGATCGACGACTTGAGGCTCGACGGCAAGCCGCTGGGCCTCGATCCGCGAGCCTGGAGAATGGAACGGCGGGATGGAGTGACGCGCCTGTCCACGGATCGACAGGCAGTGGCCCGCGCCTTCATTAAGCGCATACGCAATGCGCAGGATCTGGAATTCGCGACGCGCGAGGACGGCTATATCCCCTTGCGCGGCCTCTCGGCCGCGCTGCTCAGGATGGATGAGCGCCAGGGGCGCATCGGTACCGTCACGGCGCTGGTGCGGCCCGGCGCCGGGGCATCTGGAACAGTTCCACCGCCGCCCGATCTGCCCGTGCTGCGCCCGACGCGCACGCTATCCTCGCTGTCCGCCGCCGATGAAGCGGCACTGACTACCCGTGCGCGCAAGGAGCATGCCGACATGTTTCTGAAGCAGTGCGAGCGGTTTCTCGAACCCATCAAGGATCAGGCCTGGAGGCTAGACGATCAGCATGTCCTGATCCTGATTCCGTGCAGCGTAGGCAAGTATGAGCCGGATCAGAGGCTCTTCCTTGGCTTTATGGCCGAACAGGGCGTGGGTGGCCCCATCAAGCCCCTGTCCTTGCCTTATCCTCTGGGTAA
>JASGDG010000094.1:0-10330 GCA_047607325.1 Xenophilus sp.
CAGCGCCGCGCCGGCCCATGCGATGCGCCGCACCGCGCGCGGCGCGCGACGGGGCGGCGGCCGGTCGGGCATCGGCGCCATCAGAGGGGGGAGACCTGCACCAGGCAGTCGTAGAAGGTCGGGCCGCGGCCGATGTCGGTCAGCCGCTGGCTGGTGAGCTGGTTGACGTTGGTGCCGTCCACGCCCAGCTTGCGCCACCAGATGCCCAGGCCGTGCACCACGCCCGGCCGCGCGCGGCGCGACACCTCGGCCCGGCAGCGGTGCTCGCCGCGGGCGTTGAACACGCGCACCATGCTGCCGTCGGCGATGCCGCGCGCGGCGGCGTCGTCGGCATGGATCTCCAGCAGCGGCTCGCCCTCGATGCTGCGCAGGCTCTTGACGTTGACGAAGGTGGAGTTGAGGAAGTTGCGCGCCGGCGGCGAGATCATGGCCAGCGGGTAGTCCGGCGAGCTGCCCGCCGCCTCGTGGTTGGGCACGTGGTCGGGCAGGCCGTCCCGGCCCTGCGCCGCCAGGCGCTCGCTGAAGAACTCGCACTTGCCCGAGGGCGTCGGGAAGCCGCCCTCGGCGAAGGGCGCCTCGGGCAGCGGCACGCTGGCGAAGCCGTCCTGCTCCAGCGCGGCCCAGTCGATGGCGTCGGGCGCGAAGGCCTGGCGGCACAGCGCCTCGTCGTCGTCCTGGAAGCAGGGCTCCTCGAAGCCCATGCGCCGCGCCAGCTCGCGGAACACCCAGGCGTTGCTGCGCGCCTGGCCGCGCGGCGCGACGGCGGGGCGGTTGAGCAGCACGTCGGTGTGGCCGTAGCTGGTGTGGATGTCCCAGTGCTCCAGCTGCGTGGTGGCGGGCAGCACGTAGTCGGCGTGGTCGGCGGTGTCGGTCTGGAACTGTTCCAGCACCACGGTGAAGAGGTCCTCGCGCGCGAAGCCGGCCGCCACCTTGGCCGACTCGGGCGCCACCGCCACCGGGTTGCTGTTGTAGACCACGACCGCCCCGACGGGCGGCCCGCCTGAGAGCGCGCCGGCATCGCCCGTCAGCGCGTCGCCGATACGGACCATGTTGACGGTGCGCGGCCGGCGCCCGGCCAGCAGGTCGGGCCGCTGCAGCGCCGCCCGGTCGACCGGAAAGTGGCTCGAACTGCTCAGCAGCAGCCCGCCGGCGCGGTGCCGCCAGGCCCCCACCAGCGCCGGCAGGCAGGCGATGGCGCGCGCCGCGTTGCCGCCGCCGCGCACCCGCTGCATGCCGTAATTCAGGCGGATGGCCGCCGGCTTCGTGGTGCCGTAGGCGCGCGCCAGGTCGCGGATCTGCGCCGCCGGCACGCCGCACACGGCGGCGGCGCGCTCGGGCGGCCACTGCAGGGCGCGCTCGCGCAGGGCGTCCCAGCCCAGCGTGTGGCGGGCGATGTAGTCGGGGTCGAGCCAGCCGTTGGCCGCCAGCTCGTGCATCAGCGCCAGCGCCAGCGCGCCGTCGGTGCCGGGCAGCAGGGCGACGTGCTCGTCGCACTTGTCGGCCGTCTCGGTGCGGCGCGGGTCGATGCACACCAGCCGGGCGCCGGCCCGCCTGGCCGCCTGCGCATGGCGCCAGAAGTGCAGGTTGCTGGCGATCGAGTTGCTGCCCCAGATCAGGATCAGCTTCGCCTCGGCGAAGAACTCGACGCGCATGCCCACCTTGCCGCCCAAAGTAAGACCCAAGGCTTCGCCCCCTGCCGTGGAGCAGATGGTGCGGTCCAGCAGCGAGGCGCCGAGCTTGTGGAAAAAACGGCGGTCCATCGATTCGCCCTGCACCAGACCCATGGTGCCGGCGTAGCTGTAGGGCAAAATTGTTTCTGGATTGTTACGTTTGAGCGATGCCAGCCGGGCGGCGATGTCGTCGAGCGCCTCGTCCCACGAGACGGGCACGAAGCGGCCGCTGCCCTTGGGGCCGGCCCGCCGCAGCGGCTGCACCAGGCGTTCCGGGTGGTCGTTGCGCTCGATGTAGCGCGAGACCTTGGTGCACAGCACGCCGCCGGTGTGGCGGTGCCCGGGGTTGCCCTGCAGCTTCACGGCGCGGCCGTCCTGCACGGTGGTGACGAGGGCGCAGGTGTCGGGGCAGTCGTGCGGGCAGGCGCCGCGGACCAGGGTGGGGGCGGGGGAGGACATGAGGGCGACAGCAGCAGAGAAGGCCAGGGAGGCGGGGCGTGGGTGCCCTGCCGGTGGAGTCTAGTTTTTACGCGCCGGTTTCGGCGCGGGAGGGTTTCCGATGATCAGCCGCAGACACTTTTCGATCGGGGCCGCCGCGGCGGCCGTGGGCGGGTTCGCCGGCGTGGCGCGTGCGCAGAGCGAGCAGCCCATCGTGCTGGGCCAGTCGGCGCCTTTCACAGGGCCGGCGGCGCAGCTGGGCATCCAGTTCTACGAGGGCGCCAGGCTCTGCCTGGACCAGCACAACGGCCAGCCCGGCACGCGCGGCGTGGTCATCCGCCAACTCGACGACGGCTACGAGCCCGAGCGCGCCGTCGCCAACACCGGCAAGCTGATCCAGGACGACGTGTTCGCCCTGTTCGGCTACATCGGCACGCCCACCAGTCTGGCGGCGCTGCCGCTGGCGGTGAAGGACAAGGTGCCCTTCATCGCGCCCTTCACCGGCGCCATGGGCCTGCGCGAGCCCTTCCACAGGAACGTGTTCCACCTGCGCGCCTCGTACAACGACGAGACGGCGCTGATCGTCAACCAGCTCACGCACCTGGGGCTGAAGAAGATCGCGGTCTTCCACCAGAACGACGCCTACGGCAAGGCCGGGCTGGACGGCGTGACGCTGGCGCTGGCGCAGCAGAACCTCAAGCCGCTGGGCGCCGCCACGGTGGAGCGCAACTCGGTGGACGTGGCCGCGGCGGTGAAGGCGCTGGCGCCGCTCCGGCCCGACGCGATCGTGCAGATCAGCGCCTACAAGTCCTGCGCCGCCTTCATCCGCGAGGCGCGCAAGGCCGGCTACGGCGGCACCTTCTACAACGTCTCCTTCGTCGGCACGCAGGCCCTGGCCGACGAGCTGGGCAAGGAGGGCGCCGGCATCGTCGTCTCGCAGGTCATGCCCTCGCCCTACAACAGCGCCAACCCGATCACGCGCGAGTTCAACGAGGCGTCGCGCAAGGCGGGCGGCAAGGTGCAGGCCAACTTCTCCAGCATCGAGGGCTACCTGGCGGCCCGCGTGCTGGTGGAAGGGCTCAAGCGCGCGCCGTCCGCCAAGACCGCCAGCCGCGAGGGCCTGATCGCCGGGCTGGAGGGCATCGAGCGCCAGCAGTTCGCCGGTTTCGACGTCTCCTTCTCGCCCAAGAACCACGTGGCTTCGAAGTTCGTCGAGCTGTCGATGATCACCGGCGACGGGCGCATCCGCACCTGAGCCGGACAGGGCGTCCGGGCGGCGGCCCCCGGCCGCAGACCGGCACCCGCGCACTGCGGCGGAGGCACAGGGCTGTTCAGCCGGCGGCTGCGTGGACCAGTCCGGCGACCATGTCGGCCGTGACGGCCGACAGCGTCCAGCCCAGGTGCCCATGGCCGGTGTTGTAGAAGACGTTGGGCCGGCGGCCGCGCCCCACGCGCGGCATCATGTTCGGACGCATGGGCCGCAGGCCCGCCCAGGGCACCGCCTGCCGCGTGCTGACCTGCGGGAAGCAGGCGTTGACCCAGTCCACCAGCGGGCGGATGCGGTCCGCGCGGATGTCGCGGTCGATGCCGTTGAACTCGGCCGTGCCGGCCACGCGGAAGCGGTCCGTGCCCAGGCGGCTGGTCACCAGCTTGGCGGCGTCGTCCAGCAGGCTCACCGTTGGCGCGCCGGCCTGGCTGGCGGCATCGAGAAGGTTCACCGTGATCGAGTAGCCCTTGACCGGATAGACGTTGATGCGGTCGCCGAGTTGCGCGGCGAGGGAGCGGCTGGCCACGCCGGCGCACACCAGCAGCGCGTCGAAGGACTGTTCCTCATCGCCGCTGCCGCCGCCCGCGAGTTGCACCGTGGCGCGCCGGCCGTCGCTGCGCAACGCGCGCACGTCGGCCCCGTAGACGATGCGCACGCCCAGCCGCTCGCAGGCGGCGGCCAGGCCCACCGTGTACTTGTGGATGTCGCCCGTGGCGTCGCTTTCGGTGAAGTAGCCGCCGTAATAGTCGCCCGCCAGCGTGGGCTCGATGGTGCGCATCTCGCCGGGGGTCACGGCGTGGCGCGGCAGCCCGCCCACGGCCAGCAGCTTCGACACCTCGCCCGCATGCTCGAACCCGGCGCGGTCGCGGTAGATGTGCAGGATGCCGGCCTTTTTGAGGTCGAAATCGATGCCTTCGGCCTCGGCCCAGGCGAACAGATGCTCGCGCGCGGCAATGGCCAGCCGCGTCGTCTCGATGGTGTTCTCGCGGTACTGCGGAATGGCCGCGATGAACTCCGCGAACCACGACAGCTTGTGCCAGGTGGGTCGGGGGTTGACCAGCAGTGGTGCGTCGGCCTTGAACATCCACTTCAGGCCCTTGAGCACGGTGGAGCCGTGGTTCCAGACCTCGGCGTTGGAGGCCGAGAGCTGTCCGCCGTTGGCGAAGGAGGTTTCCATGGCGGCATAGCGGTGCCGCTCGAAGAGCGTGACGGCGAAGCCGCGGCGGGCGAGGGCATAGGCGGAGGTCACGCCGGTGATGCCGCCGCCGATGATGGCGATGGATTGCATGGGAGCAGGTCCGAAGCGTCAGAGATGAAGGAGGGCCGCGCACCCCGTGTGCGCGGCGCCTGCCCCCTCTGTGCTGGACCTGAGAGATTCACGCGGGCCAAGCCTGTGGGCGGGGCTGCGCTTGCTCCTGCGGTGTGCCGCGCGACGAGTGCGGCAACTCTCCAGAGTGTGATGGGATCGGCCGGTCCTTCTGCCTGAGAGTTTCCGGGGCGGTTGCTCCTTCGGCGCCGCCGCTGCGCCTGGGCGCGCGGCGGTCTCTCCCGACCGATCCTGTGTGCGGCTGCGCATCCGCTGCGCAAGCCGGGCGCCAATGTCGCACATCACGGGCGTCCTGACAAAGTCCCGGACACGCCGTGCGTGGCTTTTCTGCACATGGCCTGGTGGTGCCGCGTATTGGCATCGGTCTTGCATGGATTGAGGTGCATCCAGGAGAAATGCACGCGACGTGACCCACGGCTGGGCGTTATCGAAGGCGCGTTCCCACGAACGCTCAGGTTCCAGGACTGGATGTGCACACGCTGGAGAGTGCTGTGCCGGCTCAGACCGGGCCGGCCGCCGAAGGGGCAAGCCGCAGGCGCACGGTGCGCGGGCGGTGAATCTCTCAGGCACAAAGGACGGCGAGGGATGGCGGCGGCACCGGATGTCGTCCGCCTGCCTTGTCTTTTTGTGGAGATCGTCGTGCCCAGCCTCTCTTCATTCCGTTCTTCCCCCGGTGCGCGCCGCGTGCCGCTGGTGCGCCAGGTTCCACACGGTGGCTGCCTCACGCATGCCAGTTGGTTGCAACTCTCAATTGTTGGCATCGGCATCTGTGAATGCAGCCAGGAGCCTGCGCATGGCGGGTCTGGACGAGTTTCTGACTTTTCGCGTCGATGTGTTCAATGAACAGGCGAAGGAACTGCTGAGCCTGACCGAAGAAGGCCGGCGCACGGTGCAGAAGTGCAACCGGCTGGGCCGCCGCATGCAGCGTTCCCTGCTCAGCGTGCTGAGCGAGTCGGAGACCGCGCTTTTCGATCGGTGCCTGGCCCGCCTGACCGCCCAGTTGGAGCGCGACTCGCTCGACAGGCGGCGCTTTCTGCCTTGACCGGTCCGTTTACCACTTTCGTTTCCACTTCAATCGATCCTCAAGGAGTTCCGATGTTCAAGAAGTCGCTTGCAGCCGCCCTGCTGGGCGCTGTGCTGGCGGGCGTGATGCCCACGGCCCAGGCACAGGAAAAGGTGCTGCGCATCGTGCCCCAGTCCGATCTCAAGATCCTCGACCCGATCTGGACCACCGCCTTCATCACCCGCAACCACGGCTACGCGGTGTACGACACGCTCTTCGGCGTGGATGCCAAGGGCGAGGTGCAGCCGCAGATGGTGGGCGAGTACACGCGCAGCGCCGACGGCAACACCTGGACCTTCACCCTGCGCGACGGGCTGGCCTTCCACGACGGCAAGCCCGTCACTTCGGCCGACGTGATCCAGTCCGTCAAGCGCTGGGGCCAGCGCGACAGCCTGGGCCAGAAGATGATGGCCGCGCTCGGCAGCTTCGAGGCCAGGAACGACAAGACCTTCGTCATGACTTTCAAGGAGCCCTTCGGCATGGTGCTGGAGGCGCTGTCCAAGCCTTCGTCCAACCCGCCCTTCATCATGCCCAAGGCGGTGGCGGAGACGCCGGCCGACCAGCAGATCAAGAGCACCATCGGCTCGGGCCCCTACATCTTCAAGGAAGACGAATACCGGCCCGGCGAAAAGATCGTCTACGTCAAGAACACCAAGTACGTGCCGCGCAAGGAGCCGGCCAGCGGCACCGCCGGCGGCAAAGTGGTCAATGTGGACCGCATGGAGTGGGTGGTGCTCAACGATGCCCAGACCCAGGCCAATGCCCTCGCCAACGGCGAGGTGGACATGATCGAATGGGTGCCTTCGGAGCAGTACACCGCGCTCAAGGACAACCCGAAGATCGAGATGGCCAGCCCGGTTCCCACCGGCTCCTACGCGCTGCACCTGAACCGCATGGTGCCGCCCTTCAACAATGTCAAGATCGCCCAGGCCGCGTTCATGGCGATGAACCAGGAAGCGCTGCTGCGTGCCCAGATGGTGCACAAGGAGCTGTACAACACCAACCCGTCGATCTATCCCGCGGGCACCACCTACGCATCCGCCAAGACCTCCTACTTCACCGGCAAGCCGCAGTTCGAGAAGGCCAAGGCCCTGCTCAAGGAGGCCGGCTACAAGGGTGAGCCCATCGTCTTCCTCTACCCCGCCAACTTCCCGGCCATCAACAAGTTCCCGCCGGTCATGGCGGCGCTGCTCAAGCAGGCCGGGTTCAACGTGGACCTGCAGTCCATGGACTGGCCGACGCTGGTGACCCGCCGGGCGGTGAAAAAGCCGGCCAGCGAGGGCGGCTGGAACGCCTTCATCACCGGCTGGGGCCTGGCCGACAACATCAACCCGATGTTCTTCGCGCCGATGACCGGCAACGGCGAGAAGGGCTGGTTCGGCTGGACCACCGACGACGAGCTGGAAAAGCTCAAGGGCGACTTCCTCAAGGCCAGCGACGAGGGCGGGCGCAAGGCGCTGGCCGCCAAGATCCAGGAGCGTGTGTACGACGCCGCCGTGTTCGCTCCGGTGGGCGAGTACAAGCCGCTGACGGCCTACCGCAAGGGCGTGGTCTCGGGCCTGGTGAGCGGGCCGGTGGGCGTGCTCTGGGGCATCAGGAAGAACTGACCCCTCCAGCCGCTGACACGGGAGCCCGGCATGCTGGCCTTTCTTCTGCGGCGCATCGTCGCCACCCTGCCGGTGCTGGTGGTGGTGGCGCTGATCGTCTTCCTGATGACGCGGCTGGCCCCGGGCGACCCGGCGGCCGCCATCGTGGGCGACAACGCCACCACCGAGAACCTGGCGAAGGTGCGCGAGAACCTGGGCCTCACCGATCCGCTGCCCGTGCAGTTCGCCCGCTGGGGCGGGCAACTGCTGCAGGGCAACCTCGGCGAATCTTTCTTCATGAAGAAGCCCGTGGCCGAGCTGATCGGCCAGCGCATCGAGCCCACCCTGGCCCTGGCCGGCGTGACGCTGGTGCTCACGCTGTTGATTGCCGTACCGTTGGGCGTGCTGGCGGCCTGGCGCCATGGCGGCTGGCTGGACCGCGCGCTGATGAGCTTCTCGGCGCTGGGTTTCTCCATTCCGGTGTTCGTCATCGGCTACCTGCTGATCTGGCTGTTCGCACTCAAGCTGCAATGGTTGCCGGTGCAGGGCTACAACCGCATCGCCGATGGCATCGTGCCCTGGCTGCGCAACCTGGTCATGCCGTCGGTGGCGCTGTCGGTCATCTACGTGGCGCTGATCGCCCGCGTCACCCGCGCCGCCGTAGCCGAGGCCATGACGGAGGACTACATCCGCACCGCCCGCGCCAAGGGCATCCCGGAAGCGAGGGTGCTCATGCGCCATGCGCTGGCCAATGCGGCCGTGCCCATCGTCACCGTCATCGGCATCGGCATTGCGCTGCTGATCGGCGGCGTGGTGGTCACCGAGTCGGTGTTCGCCATCCCGGGCCTGGGTTCGCTCACCGTCGACGCCGTGCTCTCGCGCGACTTCCCGCTCATCCAGGGCATCACGCTCTTCTTCTCGGTGATCTACGTGCTGGTCAACCTGCTGGTGGACCTGAGCTACCTCCTCTTCGACCCCCGCATCCGGTACTGACGCCATGGCCGACACCCACGCTCTTCCTGTCATGGACCCTCCGGCGGACGCACCACCGATGGCGCAGCGGCGCCCGCTGTGGCGCCGTGTGCTGGCCAACGGCGCCGTGCGCTTCGGCGGCGGTGCGCTGGCGCTGCTGGTGCTGATGGCACTGGCCGCACCCTGGCTGGGCACCATCGACCCCACCGCCATGGACCCCGGCAGCGGCAACCTGCTGCCCGGCGCCCGCGGCGACTTCAACAGCCTGGCCGGCGACGTGATCGAGAACCACTGGTTCCTCATGGGCACCGACAGCCTCGGCCGCGACATCTGGAGCCGCACGCTGTACGGCGCGCGGGTGTCCATCACCGTGGGGCTGGCGGTGGCCGCCGTGGCGCTGGTCTTCGGCCTGGTCGTGGGCCTGCTCGCGGGCTACTTCCGCCGTCTCGATGGCGTGGTCATGCGCGTCATGGACGGCGTGATGGCCATTCCCGGCATCCTGTTCGCGGTCAGCCTGGTGGCGCTGTTCGGCGGCACGCTGCTCACGGTGGTGTTCGCCATCGCGGTGCCGGAGATTCCACGCGTCGCGCGCCTGGTGCGCTCGGTGGTGCTGAGCGTGCGCGAAGAGCCCTACGTGGAGGCCGCCATCGCGCTGGATACCCCCACCTGGAAGCTGCTGGCCCGGCACATCATGCCCAACGCCATCGCCCCGCTGATCATCCAGGGCACCTACGTGTGCGCGTCGGCCATCCTGGTGGAAGCCATCCTGTCCTTCCTGGGCGTGGGGCTGCCGGCCGAGATGGCGACCTGGGGAAACATCATGGCCGAGGGCCGTGCCCAGTTCAACCAGTACCCGCACAACGTGCTGTTCCCGGGCATCTTCCTGGCCGCCACGGTGCTGGCCGTCAACATCCTGGGCGACGGCCTGCGTGACACGCTCGACCCCAAGTTCAACGAGCGAGGGGAGTGAGGCCATGGACACCGTCGTCGAGATCGAGGACGTGGTGGCTGAAGCCGCCGCCCCGCCCGTGCTCTCGGTGCGCGACCTGGCGGTGGCGCTGCCGCGAGGCGGCGACCGGCCGCATGCCGTGGCGCAGATCAGCTTCGACGTGCCGGCGGGCCGGATCGTCTGCCTGCTGGGGGAGTCCGGCTCGGGCAAGTCGGTCATCGCCGGCACGGTGATGGGCCTCCTGCCGCCGGGCCTGGTGCCCGCGGCCGGCTCCATCCTGCTGCAGGGCCGCGAACTGGTGGGCGCGACGCAGGCGGAGTTCCGCACCCTGCGCGGCCCCAAGATGGCCATGGTGTTCCAGGAGCCGATGACCGCCCTGAATCCGGTGATGACCTGCGGCGGCCAGATCGACGAGATGCTGGTGCAGCACGTGCGCATGGACAAGGCCGCGCGCCGCCGTGCCATCCTCGACATCATGGCCCGCGTGCGCCTGCCCGAGCCCGAACGCATCTACGACGCCTATCCGCACCAGCTCTCCGGCGGGCAGCGCCAGCGCATCGTCATCGCGATCGCGCTCATCCTCAAGCCCGCACTGCTGATCTGCGACGAACCGACCACGGCGCTGGACGTGACCACGCAGGCCGAGATCCTCAAGCTGATCCGCGAGCTGCAGACCGAGAACGGCACGGCGGTGCTGTTCATCACCCACGACTTCGGCGTGGTGGCCGAGATCGCCGACCAGGTGGTGGTGCTGCAACTCGGGCGGCTGATCGAGCGCGGCCCGGCCCGCGAGGTACTGGCCCACCCGCGGGAGCCCTACACGAAGATGCTGCTGGCCGCCGTGCCCGAGCTGGCGGCCCATCCGCGACCGCCCGTCACCGACAACTTTCCGCTGCTCGATGCCCGCGACATCGTGAAGACCTACATGAGCGGAAGCTGGCCCGGCAAGCGGCGCGAGGTGCAGGCCGTCAAGGACGCCACCCTGGTGGTGCGGCCGAAGGAGACGGTCGGCATCGTCGGCGAATCCGGTTCGGGCAAGTCCACGCTCGCGCGCTGCA
>JASGDG010000095.1:0-19236 GCA_047607325.1 Xenophilus sp.
GCGGGCGCCGGCGCGGCGGCTTCGGACGGCCGCAGCGGCGCCGGCATCGTCGAATCGACGCCGGGGTCGGCCGATAAAATCGATGGGTTTCGCATCCCTCGCGCGGCGGTGTGTGCAGGCAGCGGGCCATTATTGCCGGGCCGGCCCGCCGCAGCCGCGCACTTCCCGCCCTCTTCCGGCCCGCCCGCCCCGCCATGACCCACAACCAACTCGACAAGAAATCCGAAGCCTGGTCGGCCCTCTTCTCCGAGCCGATGAGCGAGCTGGTGCAGCGCTACACCTCCAGCGTGTTCTTCGACAAGCGCCTGGCGCAGGCCGACATCGCCGGTTCGCTGGCCCATGCCGAGATGCTGGCGGCGCAGAAGATCATCTCCGCGCAGGACCTGGCCGACATCCAGCGCGGCATGGCGCAGATCCGCGCCGAGATCGATGCGGGCGCCTTCGAGTGGAAGCTGGCGCTGGAGGACGTGCACCTGAACATCGAGGCGCGCCTGACGCAGCTGGTGGGCGACGCCGGCAAGCGCCTGCACACCGGCCGCAGCCGCAACGACCAGGTCGCCACCGACGTGCGCCTGTGGCTGCGCGGCGAGATCGACCTGATCGACGGCCTGCTGGCCGACCTGCAGAAGGCGCTGCTGAAGATCGCCGAGGAGAACGTGGACGCCATCCTGCCCGGCTTCACCCACCTGCAGGTGGCGCAGCCGGTGAGCTTCGGCCACCACATGCTGGCCTATGTGGAGATGTTCGCCCGCGACGCCGAGCGGCTGGCCGACGTGAGGAAGCGCGTGAACCGCCTGCCGCTGGGCGCCGCCGCCCTGGCCGGCACCACCTACCCGCTGGACCGCGAGCGCGTCGCCGGGACGCTGGGCATGGAAGGCGTGTGCCAGAACAGCCTGGACGCGGTGAGCGACCGCGACTTCGCCATCGAGTTCGCCGCCGCGGCCAGCCTGTGCATGGTCCACGTCAGCCGCTTCAGCGAGGAGCTGATCCTGTGGATGAGCCAGAACTTCGGCTTCATCCGGATCGCCGACCGCTTCACCACCGGCAGCTCGATCATGCCGCAGAAGAAGAACCCCGACGTGCCCGAGCTGGCGCGCGGCAAGACGGGCCGCGTGGTCGGCCACCTGATGGGCCTGATCACCCTGATGAAGGGCCAGCCCCTGGCCTACAACAAGGACAACCAGGAGGACAAGGAGCCGCTGTTCGACACCGTCGACACGCTCAAGGACACGCTGCGCATCTTCGCGGAGATGGTGGGCGGCATCAGCGTCAGGCGCGAGGCGATGGAGGCCGCCGCCCTCAAGGGCTACGCCACCGCCACCGACCTGGCCGACTACCTGGTGAAGAAGGGCCTGCCCTTCCGCGACGCGCACGAGACGGTGGCGCACGCCGTCAAGGCCGCCGTCTCGCACGGCGTGGACCTGTCGGAGCTGCCGCTCGCGGTGCTGCAGGGCTTCAACCCGGGCATCGAGAAGGACGTGTACGACGTGCTGAGCCTGCGCGGCTCGCTCAACGCCCGCGGCACGCTGGGCGGCACCGCGCCGGCGCAGGTGCAGGCGCAGATCGCGCGGCACCGGGCACGGCTGGGCTGAAAAGGCGCGCGTGCCGCCTGGCGCGGCCGTTCAGTGCTCCTCGGCCGGGGCTCTGGGCACCGCCCGCTGGCGCAGCACGGTGGCCGCGATGCCGCTGCCGATGATCAGCGCGATGCCGGCCCAGCCGGCCGCGTCGATGCGGTCGCCGAACAGCAGCACGCTGTAGAGCGCCGCGAACACGATGCCCGAATACTGCAGGTTGGCCACCACCAGCGTGGCGGCCTGAGTCTTGGCGCTGGCGTAGGCGCGCGTCAGGCACAGTTGCGCCAGCGCCGCCAGCACGCCCACCGGCGGCAGCCACAGCGCGTGCCGCCACGACCAGGCCGACACGCCGGTGAACAGCATCCACAGCACGCCCGCCACCATGGAGCCGACGGCGAAGTAGAAGACGGTGCGCGTCTCGGGCTCGCCGATGCGCGACAGCGCGATCACCTGCATGTAGGCGAAGGCGGCCGTGATGCCCGACAGCAGGCCGACGATGCCGGCGAAGGCCTCCGCGCCCTGCGTGCTGGGCTTGAGCAGCAGCACCACGCCCGCGAAGCCGGCCACCACGGTGAGCGAGAGCGGTCCCTGCAGCGGCGGCAGCGGCGCGCGCCCGCTGCGGCCGGGCACCGGCGCCCAGGCCAGCAGCGCGCCGCCGACCAGGAAGGCGGCGATCCAGATGCTGCTCATGTAGTTGAGCGTCATGGCGGTGGCCAGCGACATGTGGGCGATAGCGTAGAACCAGGCGCCCATCGAGGTGGTGCCGATGACGCTGCGCCAGGCGTGCATGCCGGGGTAGCGCGTGGCCAGCGAGACGCCCTGGCGCCGCGCCAGCACCGCGAGAAAGAGCATGCCGATCACGCCGCGCCAGAACACCACCTCCGCGCTGGAGAAGTGCGCCGAGGCGAACTTGACGCACACGCCCATGCTGGCGAACAGCAGGGCCGAAAGCACCATCCACAGGCTCTGCATGCCCGTCCTCCGCCGTCAGCGGCTGCGTGGGAAAAGAAGAACGGGCGCTTCCCGCCGGGAGCGCCCTTCGTGCCGCTGGAACCGGAGGGCGGTCAACGCCGCCCGCCCCGCGCGGCCAGCCGCTCCAGCCCGCCCGGAACGGCGGCCAGGCGCTGGCGGTACCACTCGTGGAAGTGCTGCATGCCGTCCTCCATCGGGCTCTGGTAGGGACCGACCTCGTTGTCGCCGCGCGCCAGCAGGGCCCTGCGGCCGGCGTCCATGCGCTCGGCGATCTCGTCGTCCTCGACGCAGGTCTCCATGTAGGCGGCCTGCTGCGCCTCGACGAACTCACGCTCGAAGAGGGCGATCTCCTCGGGGTAGTAGAACTCGACCATGTTCATGGTCTTGTCCGGTCCCATGGGGTGCAGCGTGGAGACAGTGAGCACGTGCGGATACCACTCCACCATGATGTGCGGGTAGTACGTCAGCCAGATGGCGCCGTACTCGGGCGGGCGGCCCTCGCGGTACCTGAGCAGCTGCTCGTGCCAGCGCTGGTACACCGGGCTGCCGGCGCGGCCCAGGCGGTTGGCCACGCCCACCGTCTGCACCGAGTACGCGGGCTTGAACTCCCAGCGCAGGTCGTCGCAGGTGACGAAGTTGCCCAGGCCGGGGTGGAAGGGGCCGACGTGGTAGTCCTCCAGGTAGACCTCGATGAAGGTCTTCCAGTTGTAGCGGCACTCGTGCATCTCCACCCGGTCGAGGTGGAAGCCGGTGAAATCCAGCGCGGCGCGCGGGCCCATGTCCGCCAGATCGGCCTGGACGTCGCGGCCGTTGTCCTCGAACAGCAGGCCGTTCCACTCGCGCAGGCCGTAGGTCCTGAGGTTCAGGCACGGGTCCTGCGCGAAATGCGGCGCGCCCAGCAGCGTGCCGGTGGGCTGCGCCGCGCCGCCTGCGTTGTACGTCCAGCGGTGCAGTGGGCACACGATGTGGCCGCTGGCGCGCGCGTCGAGCTGGCCGCGCCCGCGCAGGATCACGGCCTGGCGGTGCCGGCACACGTTGGACACCAGTTCGACGCCGCGCGGCGTGTGGAGGAGCGCACGCCCCTCGCCTTCCTGGGGCAGGGTGTGGTAGCTGCCCGGCTCGGGCACGGCGAGGCGGTGGCCGACGTAGCGGGGCCCCTGGGCGAAGAAGGTCTCCATCTCGAGGGCGTACAGGGCCTCGTCGAAATACGCGGAAACCGGAAGTTGGCTAGCAGCCTGCTGCAGTCGAAGACTTAAATCAGACATGGGTGACCTGACCAAGCTCCCCACAGGGAGGTAAAACCACTGAACCCCCGCCTCTTTCCTGCGACTGAGCCGCCGGCGGCGTCGCGTCGGGCCGGCATCTCCGCGGAAAAAAGTTGCGCCGGCGGGCAGCCGGCGCGGGAATGAGCGGGGATTGTACCCCGGAGATATGCCTGCGGTTCAGGCCGGCCTTCTAGAATGACCGGTTTCTTGCCGGTCCTTTGCATGCCCAAGGCGCCTTCCTCCTCCCCCGGCCCCGATGCCGCGCCCCTGCCTGCCACCTACGAGGCGGGCGTACAGGAGCTCGAACAACTGGTCGCCGCGCTCGAATCGGGCCAGCTGCCACTGGACCGGCTGCTGGTGAGCTACCAGCGCGGCGCGGCGCTGCTGGCCTTCTGCCGCGACAGGCTCCAGGCCGTGGAAGACCAGATCAAGGTGCTGGATGCCGGCAGCCTGAAGGCGTGGTCGGGCCAATGACGGCGTCGACCGCACAGGCCGTGTGCTGGAGCGCGAGCGAACTCTCCGACTGGATGGCGCCGCAACTGGCGGCGGTGGAGGCCGCGCTGTCGCGCTGGGTGGGCGCCGACGCGCCCGCGCGCCTCGCCGAGGCCATGCGCTACGCCGTGCTCGACGGCGGCAAGCGCCTGCGGCCGCTGCTGGTGCAGGCTGCCAGCCAGGCCGTCGCGCCGCTGGCCTCGGTGCCGGCGCCGGCCATCGAGGAGGCCGCGCTGCGCGCCGCCTGTGCCGTCGAGCTGATCCATGCCTACTCGCTGGTGCACGACGACCTGCCGTGCATGGACGACGACGTGCTGCGCCGCGGCAAGCCGACGGTGCATGTCGAGTTCGGCGAGGCCGACGCGCTGCTGGCCGGCGACGCGCTGCAGGCGCTGGCCTTCGAACTGCTCGCGCCGGCGGGCGATCTGGTGCCCGCCGCGGTGCAGGCGCGCCTGGTGCGCCTGCTGGCGCGCGCCGCCGGCGGACAGGGCATGGCCGGCGGGCAGGCGATCGACTTGGCCAGCATCGGCCGGCGCCTGACCGAGACGGAACTGCGCGAGATGCACCGCCTCAAGACCGGCGCGCTGCTGCAGGCCAGCGTCGAGATGGGCGCCGCCTGCGCCGGCGAGCTGCCCGCGAAGGCGCTGGCCGGCCTGCGCGGCTACGGCGCGGCCCTCGGCCTGGCCTTCCAGGTGGTGGACGACATCCTCGACGTGGTGGCCGACTCCGCCACACTGGGCAAGACGGCCGGCAAGGACGCGGCGGCCGACAAGCCCACCTACGTCTCCCTGCTCGGCCTGGCCGGCGCGCGCGCCAGCGCCGCAAGGCTGCTGGACGAGGCCCTGGCCGCGCTGGCGGACACGCCGCTGGCCGACACCGCCGCACTGCGCGCGCTGGCCCACATGGTGGTCGACCGCGACCGCTAGCACCGCCCCGTTTCCCCGCCCGCATTCATGGCCCCCCTCCTTCCCACGATCCACGACCCCGCCGACCTGCGCCGCCTCGACCGCGAGCAGCTCAGGCAGCTGGCCGACGAGGTGCGCGCCTGCGTGCTCGACAACGTCTCGCGCACCGGGGGGCACCTCAGCTCCAACCTCGGCACGGTGGAGCTGACCGTCGCGCTGCACTACGTCTTCGACACGCCGGAGGACCGGCTGGTGTGGGACGTGGGCCACCAGACCTACCCGCACAAGATCCTCACCGGCCGGCGCGAGCGCATGCCCACGCTGCGCCAGCTGGGCGGCATCTCCGGTTTCCCGCAGCGCGCCGAGAGCCCCTACGACACCTTCGGCACCGCGCATTCCTCGACCAGCATCTCGGCGGCGCTGGGCATGGCGCTGGCCGCGCGGCAGAAGGGCGAGCAGCGCCACGCCGTGGCCATCATCGGCGACGGCGCGATGACCGCCGGCATGGCCTTCGAGGCGATGAACAACGCGGGCGTGTACGACGACATCCGCTTCCTGGTCATCCTGAACGACAACGACATGTCGATCAGCCCGCCGGTGGGCGCGCTCAACCGCTACCTGGCGCAGCTGATGAGCGGGCAGTTCTACGCCGCCGCCAAGAACGTCGGCAAGAGCGTGCTCAAGGCGGCGCCGCCGCTGTTCGAGCTGGCCAAGCGCTTCGAGCAGCAGGCCAAGGGCATGGTGGTGCCGGCCACGCTGTTCGAGAAATTCGGCTTCAACTACATCGGGCCGATCGACGGACACGACCTCGATTCGCTGATCCCGACGCTGGAGAACATCCGGCAGCTCAAGGGCCCGCAGTTCCTGCACGTGGTGACCAGGAAGGGCCAGGGCTACAAGCTGGCCGAGGCCGACCCGGTGGCCTACCACGGGCCGGGCAAGTTCGATCCGACGGTGGGCCTGGTGCAGCCGGCCACGGCGCCGAAGAAGACCTTCACCCAGGTCTTCGGCCAGTGGCTGTGCGACATGGCCGCGCAGGACGGCCGGCTGGTCGCCATCACGCCGGCGATGCGCGAGGGCTCGGGCCTGGTGGAGTTCGAGCAGCGCTTCCCCGGCCGCTACTACGACGTCGGCATCGCCGAGCAGCACGCCGTCACCTTCGCCGCCGGCCTGGCCTGCGAGGGGCTCAAGCCGGTGGTGGCGATCTACTCCACCTTCCTGCAGCGCGCCTACGACCAACTGATCCACGACGTGGCGATCCAGAACCTGCCCATCGTGTTCGCGCTCGACCGGGCCGGCCTGGTCGGCGCCGACGGCGCCACGCACGCCGGCGCCTACGACATCGCCTACCTGCGCTGCGTGCCCAACATGGGCATCGCCTGCCCGGCCGACGAGGCCGAGTGCCGGCAGCTGCTCTCCAGCGCCTACGCGCAGAGCCACCCGGTGGCGGTGCGCTACCCGCGCGGCGCCGGCGTGGGTCGTGAGCCGGCGCTCACGCTCGACGCGCTGCCCTTCGGCCAGGGCGAGCTGCGCCGCCAGGGCCGGCGCATCGCCATCCTGGCCTTCGGCACCCTGCTGTACCCGGCGCTGGAGGCGGCCGAGGCGCTGGACGCCACGGTGGCCAACATGCGCTGGGCCAAACCGCTGGACGTCGGACTGCTGCGGCAGGTCGCTGCCACGCACGAGGCTCTGGTGACGGTGGAGGAGGGCGCCGTGATGGGCGGCGCCGGCAGCGCCGTGGCCGAGGCGCTGCAGGAGGCCGGCATCACGAAGCCCGTGCTCCAGCTGGGCCTGCCCGACCGCTTCATCGAGCATGGCGACCCGGTCCGGCTGCTGGCTGGCGTGGGCCTGGATGCGCAGGGCATCCGCGCCTCGATCGCGGCGCGCTTCCCGGCGCCGTGACGCCCCGGGAAAACCCCGGCCGGCCACTTGTAATGCGTTTTTACAATTAATCGGCTCAAGCGCCGGCACGCGTTCCTCGAGCGCGCGCAGGCTTCGGAGTCGAGGACGCGGCCATGAGCCGCGTTCGTGTTTCTCATTCCAACGGAGTCGCTTTCACATGGATCGTCGTTCACTCATCAAGAATGCCGGCCTCGCTGGCGTGCTGGCCGCCGGCGCCGCGCCCGCGGTGCATGCCCAGGCCGCGGTGCGCTGGCGTCTGGCGTCGAGCTTCCCGAAATCGCTGGACACCATCTTCGGCACCGCCGAGGTGTTCTCCAAGGCGGTGAGCGACGCGACCGGCGGCAAGTTCCAGATCTCCGTGCACGCGGGCGGCGAACTGATGCCCGCCTTCGGCGTGGTCGACGGCGTGCAGAGCGGCTCGGTGGAAATGGCGCACACCGCGCCCTACTACTTCTACGGCAAGGACCCGACCTTCTGCCTGGGCTGCGCGGTGCCCTTCGGCATGAACGCCCGCCAGATGAACGCCTGGATGTACGAGGGCAACGGCCTGAAGCTGATGCGCGAGTTCTACGCCAAGTACAACATCATCAACCTGCCCGGCGGCAACACCGGGGCGCAGATGGGCGGCTGGTTCCGCAAGGAGATCAAGACCGTCGCCGACCTCAAGGGCCTGAAGTTCCGCACCAACCCCTTCGCCGGCAAGGTGCTCGAACCCTTCGGCGTCGTGCCGCAGTCCATCCCCGGCGCCGACCTGTACCCGGCCCTGGAAAAGGGCACGCTGGACGCGCTGGAGTGGGTCGGCCCCTACGACGACCAGAAGCTGGGCTTCAACAAGGTCGCCCCCTTCTACTACTACCCCGGCTGGTGGGAAGGCGGCCCGCAGCTGGACTTCTACATCAACAACAAGGCCTGGGAAGGGCTGCCGGCCGAGTACAAGTCCATCGTGGAATCGGCCGCCGCGCGGGCGAACATCACGATGACCGCCAAGTACGATGCCAAGAACCCCGTCGCGCTCAAGCAGCTCGTGGGCTCGGGCACCAAGCTGCGCCCGTTCAGCAACGAGATCATGAGTGCCGCCTTCAAGTCGGCCCAGCAGATCTACGCCGACCTGAACAACACCAACCCGGAATGGAAGAAGGTGTACACCGACTACGCCAAGTTCCTGGCCGACCAGAACGCCTGGTTCCGCTTCGCGGAAGGCCTGTTCGACCGCTTCATGCAGCAGCAGAAGCTGTGAGCGCCCGCGGCGGGCCGCGCGCCTGCCGCGTCCAGTGAAAAGACCGCCGGCGACGGCGGTCTTTTTTTGAGGGGTTGTATATGGCGGGTTTTCCCGAGGCCCCCGAGTTCGGTGGACGGTTCGTGCCAAAGCGCGCCGTAGAGCTGGGTGCGCTGGCCGTGTCACGGCTGCGCGAGCCAGACATGCATGCCGTGGGTGGCGTGGCTGGCCTGTCCCTGCAGGTGGCGCCGGGCGGCACCCGCTCATGGGTTCTGCGGGCCCAGGTGGGCGACAAGCGCCGCGAGATGGGCCTGGGGCCTACCCCGAGATTCCCCTGGCCATGGCGCGCGAGAAGGCTCGCGCAGCGCGTTCCAAGATCGATGAGGGCGTGGCCCCATCCTCACCCGCCAGCGCCCTGCGGGCCGAGTAGGCGCGCTCCATCACCTTCGATGATGCCGCGCGCGACTACATCGACGCGCGCAGCGACGAGTGGCGCAATGCCAAGCACCGATGGCCGTGGACGGCCTCGCTGGAGGCCTTCGCCAGCCCGGTGATCGGCCGCATGCTGGTGCAGGACATCGATCTGGCGATGCTGGATGAGGAACGCCTGCCCCGGGTGCTGGATGCCCTGACGGGCGACGCGCTGGGCGCCGGCCGGTTGCTGTACCTCGAACTCGCCGAGAAGCGGCCGCACGCCGGCGGGCTGCGTTGCTGGTCGAGGCCGTCCTGGCGTCGATGCCGGCGGAGTAGCCGCACCTCGCAATGGCGGGTTTTATGGCGGGTTGAAATAGAAAACGGACCGCGAAGGCCCGTGTTTCCTGGGTGTGTGGTGGAGAGGAGGAGGATCGAACTCCCGACCTCCGCATTGCGAACGCGGCGCTCTCCCAGCTGAGCTACCCCCCCACAACGAAGCCCTATTTTACATCGAAGCGCGCCGGCCCGGGGGCGGCCGCGCCGTGCGGCTACATCAGCAGGTGCTCGCCGGCGTTGTCGCCGCCCAGGATGACGTAGTTGACCTTGCGGATGTCCATCAGGCGCCTGCCGCCGGCGTAGCTGATGGAGCTCTGCACGTCCTGCTCCATCTCCACCAGGGTGTCGGCCAGCCTGCCCTTGACGGGCTCGAGGATGCGCTTGCCCTCGACATGGCGGTACTCGCCCTTGTTGAAGTCGCTGGCCGAGCCGTAGTACTCCTTGAACACCTGGCCGTCGACCTCGACGGACCTGCCGGGCGACTCCTCGTGGCCGGCGAACAGCGAGCCGATCATCACCATCGTGGCGCCGAAGCGGATGCTCTTGGCGATGTCGCCGTGGTCGCGGATGCCGCCGTCGGCGATGATGGGTTTGGTCGCCACCCGCGCGCACCACTTGAGCGCCGACAGCTGCCAGCCGCCGGTGCCGAAGCCGGTCTTGAGCTTGGTGATGCACACCTTGCCGGGGCCGATGCCGACCTTGGTGGCGTCGGCGCCCCAGTTCTCCAGGTCGATCACCGCCTCGGGCGTGCCCACGTTGCCGGCGATGACGAAGGTCCGAGGCAACTTGTCCTTCAGGAATGCGATCATGTTCTTCACGCTGTCGGCATGGCCGTGCGCGATGTCGATCGTCACGTACTCGGGCGCCAGGCCCTCGGCCACCAGGCGGTCCACCGTCTGGTAGTCGGCCGCCTTCACGCCCAGCGAGATGGAGGCGAACACGCCAGCCGCCTGCATGCGCCGCGTGAAGGCGATGGTGTCCAGGTCGAAGCGGTGCATGACGTAGAAGTAGCCGTTCTTCGCCAGCCACAGGCAGACGGGCTCGTCCACCACCGTCTTCATGTTGGCCGGCACCACCGGCAGGCGGAAGCTGCGGCCGCCCAGCTCCATGCTGGCGTCGCATTCGGAGCGGCTTTCCACGCGGCACTTGCGCGGCAGCAGCAGGACGTTGTCGTAGTCGAAGATTTCCATGGCCAGGCTCTCCTTCGGAGCGATGCAGTCGTCGTTGAACGGATCGAGGGAATGAGCGCTTGGCTTGGCCGGCCTTGCTGGCCCCATGGGCGGGCCACAAAAAACCGGGCGCAAGAAAACTTGGGCCCGGTGATTGATTGTAGGGAGGCGGGCGCGCGGGGTCGCTACGCCGGCGCATATGGCCGCCATATGGGCAGGGCCATGGGGGCGGGGCCCGCGCGTGCGCGGCCGATCGTTTGATCCAGGTCATGTCCGGGCGGGGCGCCGGCGCCCACAATCGCCTCGACCGGGCGGCGCTACGCGCCACCCTTTTCGCGCCACTCAAGGAAGAACCTGCTCATCATGAAGATCCATCTGATTGCCGCCCTCCTGGCCTTTGGCTCGGTGGCCGCTCATGCCGCCGACTGCGCCGTCACCGTCGAGGGCAATGACGCCATGCAGTTCGACAAGAAGGAGATCGTGGTGCCCAAGAGCTGCAAGAGCTTCACCGTGCAGCTCAAGCACGTGGGCAAACTGCCCAAGGCCGCCATGGGCCACAACTGGGTGCTGGCGAAGACGGCCGACGCGCAGGCCGTGGCCAACGACGGCATCCCCGCCGGCCTGAACGCCGACTACCTCAAGGCCGGCGACGCGCGCGTGATCGCCCACACCAAGGTGATCGGCGGCGGCGAGAGCGATTCGGTCGCCATCGACGCGACGAAGCTCCAGGCCGGCGAGTCCTACACCTTCTTCTGCTCCTTCCCGGGCCACTCCGGCATCATGAAGGGCACGCTGAAGATCGGCGCCTGACGGCTGCCGCGGCGGACCCGCGTTCCTACAATGCGGGGATGTCTCTTCCGGGCTTCGACGCCGGGCCGCAGCACGCGGCCGCTTCCTCCCCCCTTCTCGCCAACCTCAACGAGGAGCAGCTCGCGGCGGTGACGCTGCCGGCAGGCAACGCGCTCATCCTGGCGGGCGCCGGCTCGGGCAAGACGCGCGTGCTGACCACGCGCATCGCCTGGCTGCTGTCCACCGGTCAGGTGTCGCCGGGCGGGGTGATGGCCGTCACCTTCACCAACAAGGCGGCCAAGGAAATGACGGCGCGCCTGACGGCGATGCTGCCCGTCAACGTGCGCGGCATGTGGATCGGCACCTTCCACGGCCTGTGCAACCGCTTCCTGCGCGCGCACTGGAAGCTGGCCGGCCTGCCGCAGAGCTTCCAGATCCTGGACACGCAGGACCAGCTCTCGGCCATCAAGCGGCTGATGAAGCAGTTCAACGTCGACGACGAGCGCTTCCCGGCCAAGCAGACGCAGTGGTTCATCGCCGGCGCCAAGGAGGAGGGCCAGCGCCCGCGCGACATCCAGCCGCGCGGCGAGGACGAGCGCAAGAAGGTCGAGCTGTACCAGCTCTACGAGGAACAGTGCCAGCGCGAGGGCGTGGTCGACTTCGGCGAGCTGATGCTGCGCAGCTACGAGCTGCTGCAGGGCAACGACCCGGTGCGCGAGCACTACCAGCGGCGCTTCCGCCACATCCTGATCGACGAGTTCCAGGACACCAACCGGCTGCAGTACGCGTGGATCAAGATGCTCTCGGGCAGCACCGACGAGCAGGGCCGCTTCCACCCCGGCGCCGGCAGCGTGCTGGCGGTGGGCGACGACGACCAGAGCATCTACGCCTTCCGCGGCGCGCGGGTGGGCAACATGAGCGACTTCGTGCGCGAGTTCGACGTCGCGCACCAGATCAAGCTGGAGCGCAACTACCGCAGCTTCAGCAACATCCTCGACTCGGCCAACGCCCTCATCAGCCACAACCGCCACCGCCTGGGCAAGAACCTGCGCACCGACCAGGGGCCGGGCGAGCCGGTGCGGGTGTACGAGGCGCCGAGCGACTTCTCGGAGGCGCAGTGGACGGTGGAGGAGATTCGCCAGCTGGTGCGCGACGACGTGCCGAGGAGCGAGATCGCCGTGCTCTACCGCAGCAACGCGCAGAGCCGGGTGATGGAGACGGCGCTGTTCAACGCCGCCGTGCCCTACCGCGTCTACGGCGGGCTGCGCTTCTTCGAGCGGGCCGAGATCAAGCACGCGCTGGCCTACCTGCGCCTGCTGGAGAACCCGGGCGACGACACCAGCTTCCTGCGGGTGGTGAACTTCCCGCCGCGCGGCATCGGTGCGCGCAGCGTGGAGCAACTGCAGGATGCGGCGCGGGCCAGGGGCTTGTCGCTGTACGCGGCGGTGGAGGGCCTGGCCGGGCGCGCCGGCGCCAACCTGGCCGCCTTCGTCGCGAAGATCGACGTGCTGCGCGAGCAGACGCAGGGTCTGTCGCTCAAGGAGATCATCGAGCAGGTGCTGGATTCGAGCGGCCTGGTCGAGCACTACCGCGCCGACCGCGAGGGCGCCGACCGGCTGGAGAACCTGGAGGAACTGGTCAACGCGGCCGAGAGCTTTGTCACGCAGGAGGGCTTCGGCCGCGACGCGGTGGCGCTGCCGGTGGACGAACTGCGCCAGAGCCCCGCGAGCCAGGGCATCGACCCGTCGCGCCCGCTGCTGGACGAGGCGCTGGCGCCCGAGAAAGCGCTGGGCCGCCCCGAGCTTTCTCGCCCCCCCGGGGGGGGGGCGGCGATGGCAACGCCAGCGCCTGGGGGCGTGGATATCGAGACGGGCGAGACGCTCAGCCCGCTGGCGGCCTTTCTCACGCACGCGGCGCTCGAATCGGGCGACAACCAGGCGCAGGCCGGGCAGGACGCGGTGCAGCTGATGACGGTGCACGCGGCCAAGGGCCTGGAGTTCGACGCCGTCTTCATCAGCGGTCTGGAGGAGGGCCTGTTTCCGCACGAGAACGCGATGAGCGACGCCGGCGGGCTGGAGGAGGAGCGCCGCCTGATGTACGTGGCCATCACCCGCGCCCGCAGGCGGCTGTACCTCAGCCACTCGCAGACGCGGCTGCTGCACGGCCAGACGCGCTACAACGTCAGGAGCCGCTTCTTCGACGAGCTGCCGGAGGACGCGCTCAAGTGGCTGACGCCGCGCAACGCCGGCTTCGGGCATTTCGGCGGCGGCCCGGGCCTGCGCGCGCCGCGCGGCGGCGGTTTCGACAGCGGCTACTTCCCGGGCGGCGGCGCTGCCGTGCCCGTGCCGCGGCAGGCCGAGACGCCCCAGGGCCTGCGCGTGGGCCGGCAGGTGTTCCACGGCAAGTTCGGCGAAGGCACGCTGCTGGCGCTGGAAGGCAGCGGCGACGACGCGCGCGCCAAGGTGCGCTTCAACCGCCACGGCGAGAAGTGGCTGGCGCTCTCCGTCGCCAAGCTCACGCCCGTGTGAGGCTCAATCCGCCTGGAAACAGTCGCGGAAGCTGAACCAGGTCGAGCCGAGGAACATGGCGGTCAGGACGAAGGAGCCCCCGACCATCACCGCCAGGCCCAGCCCGCCGGCGGCCGCCATGGCCAGGCCGGCCACCAGCGACAGCACCAGACTGGCCGCCAGCACCACGCCGAACCAGACGATGCCGTAGACCGCCATCGCGCCGAAGTTGCGCAGGCAGGTCACGAGGCTGAAGAACAGGCTCTTGACCGGCGGCACCGCATGCCAGTGCACCAGCGCTGGCGCATGCCAGAAGGCCAGCGCCAGCGGCAGGTACAGCACCATGCGCAGCAGCAGCGCGCCCTGGAAGCCGGCGCTCTGGATGACCGCGGGCCGGGGTGCGCCCTGCTCGTCGAAGGCCGCCGCGAAGGGATCGCCGGTGAGGGCGGTGGCCAGCAGGCCGACCAGCAGCACGCCCCCCGCATAGAGCGCGCCCAGCGCGGCCAGCGGCCTGGCGCGGCTCTGCACGGCGCGCAGCGCGTTCATGAAGAGGGCCGCCCGGGCGGGCCGGCCATCGGCCGCAGGGCGCCCCGGGGGCTGGCGGCTGGCCTGTTCGGCCGCGACCATCATCGCCAGGGTGCTGGCCGGCGCCAGCGCCACCGCCAGCGCGCCGCCGACCAGCGGCAGGCGCGAGAGCAGCGCGATGGCCGCCATGAACAGCATGAACAGCGAGAAGAAGACCATCGGCTGCCGTCGGAAGGCCGACCATCCCTCGCGCACCCACCTGGCGCCCGTTCCCGGCGCGACGACGAGCAGCTTCATGCGGCGAGCACGTCCTCGGGCGCGGCCCACGCGCTTTCCAGCGCCTGCGGGGCCCCGGCGCGCCAGCGCAGCACGCGCTCGAAGTGCGCGGGGTCGTGGGCTTTGAGCAGGCTGGCTTCGCGCGGCAGGTGAAAGTCCCACAGCCGTGAGATCCAGAAGCGCAGCGCTGCGGCGCGCAGCATGGCCGGCAGCAGCGTGCGCTCGGACGCGGTCAGCGGGCGCACGGCCTGGTAGGCCGCCAGCAGGGCGGCGCTGCGCCCGGCATCGGGCGCGCCGGTGGGCAGATCGATCGCCCAGTCGTTCAGGCACACCGCCAGGTCAAACAGCCAGGCGTCGGTGCCGGCGAAGTAGAAGTCGAAGACGCCGCTCAGGCGCGGCGGCTCGCCGTCCGCGCCTTCGCTGAACATCGCGTTGTCGCGGAACAGATCGGCATGGATCGGACCGCGCGGCAGCGCGGCGTAGGCGGACGCGGCGGCCACGTGGTTCTGGTAGGCCAGTTCGGCGGCCAGCAGGGCGGCCTGGGCTTCGTCCAGATAGGGCATGACCGCCGGCGCGGTCTCGTTCCACCAGGCCAGGCCGCGCAGGTTGGGCTGGATGCGCGGGAAGTCGCGCGCCGCCAGGTGCATGCGCGCCAGCAGTGTGCCCAGCTCGCGGCAGTGGTGCACGCCCGGCGCCAGTTCGCTGCGGCCGGCCAGCCGGCGCACCACGGCGGCGGGCTTGCCGGCCACCGCGTGCAGCAGGGCGCAGGGCGCATCGGCCGCCACTTCAAGCGGATGGGCATCGGGCGCCGGGGGCGCCAGGGTCGGGTCGGCCGCCGGCTCGGGCACGGGCAGGCCGCGCTCGGACAGATGCTTCATCAGGCACAGGTAGTAGGGTAACTGGTCGAAGCGCAGGCGCTCGAACAGCGTCAGCACCCACTCGCCCCGGCTGGTGGCGGCGAAGTAGTTGGTGTTCTCGATGCCGCCCTCGATCCCGCGCAGCGACTGCAGCTCGCCCAGGCCCAGCTTGCGCAGCAGCGCGCCAGCCTCGTCGGCGCCGACTTCGGTGAAGACCGCCACGGTGCGTGCGCGGCCGTCAGAACTTCAGCACGTTCCAGACGCGCGGGCCGGTGTCGCTGCCGGCGTCGGCGCTGCCTTGGCGTGCGGGGTTCGTGGGCAGGACCTCGTAGGACGGCATGCTGTTCTTCGGCTGGACGGTGATGCTCTGCGTGCGGCCGCCGTAGCGCAGTTCCTCGATGCGGGCGCTTTTGTCCTCGACAGTGATGTGCTCGATCTTCTGGTTGTGGCGCCCGTCCAGCGGCGCGCTCTCCGTCGGCTGCGCCTGCGTGGCGGCCGGCGCGGACTGGGCATGGAGCAGGGCCGGGGCCAGGGCGCAGCCCGCCGCCAGCAGTGCGGCGGGCAGGGAAGCGAGAAGATGCTTGCGGATCATGGGGCGGATTGTAGGTCTGGGGCCGGGTGGCCGCGCGCCGCGCGGGCACAATGGTTTTCTCGCGCGCCCCATGCGCGCAGAGGTGTTTCTCCCAATGACCGACAAGAAGACGCTGCTGCTCGTCGACGGCTCCAGCTACCTGTACCGCGCCTTCCATGCCATGCCCGACCTGCGGGCGGTGCCGGGCGACCCGGGGAGCCCGGCCACCGGCGCCATCCGCGGCATGATCAACATGATGCAGGCGCTGCGCCGCGAGGTGCGGGCCGACTACGTGGCCTGCGTGTTCGACGCGCCGGGCCGGACCTTCCGCGACGACTGGTACCCCGCGTACAAGGCGCATCGCTCGCCGATGCCGGACGACCTGCGCGCGCAGATCGGACCGATCCACCAGGTGGTGGAACTGCTCGGCTGGCCGGTGCTCAGCGTGCCCGACGTGGAGGCCGACGACGTGATCGGCACGCTGGCGCGCACGGCGGCGGGGCAGGGCGTCGAGGTGATCGTCTCCAGCGGTGACAAGGACCTGTCGCAGCTGGTGGACGAGCACGTCACCATCATCGACACCATGAACGGCAAGCGCCGCGACGTGGCCGGCGTGACGGCCGAGTTCGGCGTGCCGCCGGCGCTGATGGTCGACTACCAGACGCTGGTGGGCGACGCGGTGGACAACGTGCCGGGCGTGGACAAGGTGGGCCCCAAGACGGCTACCAAGTGGCTGCTCCAGTACGGCTCGCTCGACGCCCTGATCGCCGCCGCGGACGAGGTGAAGGGCGTCGCCGGCGAGAACCTGCGCCGCGCGCTGCCGCACCTGCCGCTGTCGCGCCGGCTGGTCACCATCCGCACCGACTGCGACCTGGACGGCCACGTGCCCGGCCTGCCGGCGCTGCAGGCGCTGGCGATCCGCGAGCAGGACGCCGACGCGCTGAAGGCTTTCTACGAACAGTACGGTTTCAAGAGCCTGGTGAAGACGCTGGAGGCGCACGCGCTGCCGCCGGAGCGCATCGAGCAGAGCCAGGCCGCCGGCGGCCCCGCGGGCGGCACCGGGCTGCTGGAGGGCTTCGAGGTGGCGGCGGCCGACCGCGCCTCCAACCTGGTCTACGACACCGTGCTCACCTGGGCGCAGTTCGACGCCTGGCTGGCGAAGATCGCGGCCGCCGAGCTGACGGCGCTGGACACCGAGACCACCTCGCTGGACGAGATGCGCGCCGAGATCGTGGGCCTCAGCTTCAGCGTGAAGCCGGGCGAGGCGGCCTATGTCCCGCTGATGCACGACTACCCCGGCGCGCCCGAGCAGCTGCCGCGCGACGAGGTGCTGGCGCGCCTGAAGCCCTGGCTGGAGGACGGCGCGAGGAAGAAGCTGGGCCAGCACATCAAGTACGACCGCCACGTGCTCGCCAACCATGGCATCGAGGTGCGCGGCTACGTCCACGACACCATGCTGCAAAGCTACGTGCTGGAGGCGCACAAGCCCCACGGCCTGGCCAGCCTGGCCGAGCGCCACCGCGGCCGCAGCGGCATCGACTACGAGGACCTGTGCGGCAAGGGCGCGCACCAGATCCCCTTCAGCCAGGTGGCGATCGACAAGGCGGCCGAATACTCCTGCGAGGACAGCGACCAGACGCTGGACGTGCACCTGGCGCTGTGGCCGAAGCTGCAGGCCGACGAGCGGCTGCGCTTCATCTACGAGCTGGAGATCGCCAGCAGCGAGACGCTCTACCGGATGGAGCGCAACGGCGTGCTGATCGACGCCGCCACGCTGGCGGCCCAGAGCCACGAACTGGGCCAGCGCATCGTGGCGCTGGAGCAGGAGGCCTACGCCATCGCCGGCCAGCCCTTCAACCTGGGCAGCCCCAAGCAGATCGGCGAGATCTTCTTCGACAAGCTCGGCCTGCCCGTCGTCAAGAAGACCGCCAAGGGCGCGCCCAGCACCGACGAGGAGGTGCTGGAGAAACTGGCCGAGGACTATCCGCTGCCCGCCAAGATCCTGGAGCACCGGGGCCTGTCGAAGCTCAAGGGCACCTACACCGACAAGCTGGCGCAGATGGCGCTGCCTGCCGACGGGCGCGTGCACACCCACTACGCGCAGGCGGTGGCGGTGACGGGGCGCCTGGCCAGCAACGACCCGAACCTGCAGAACATCCCGGTGCGCACGGCCGAGGGCCGGCGCATCCGCGAGGCCTTCGTCGCCGCGCCGGGCCATGTGATCGCCAGCGCCGACTACTCGCAGATCGAGTTGCGCATCATGGCCCACATCAGCGGCGACGCAGCGCTGCTGCGCGCCTTCGCCGAAGGCATGGACGTGCACCGCGCCACTGCGGCCGAGGTGTTCGGCGTGGCGCCCGGGCAGGTCAGCGGCGAGCAGCGCCGCTATGCCAAGGTCATCAACTTCGGCCTCATCTACGGCATGAGCAGCTATGGCCTGGCGCGCAACCTCGGCATCGACAACACGGCCGCCAAGACCTACATCGAGCGCTACTTCGCGCGTTTCGCCGGCGTGAAGCACTACATGGACGAGACCCGCGCCAGCGCCAAGGAGCGCGGCTATGTGGAAACGGTGTTCGGCCGGCGCCTGTACCTGCCCGAGATCAACTCGCCCAACGGCCCGCGCCGCGGCGCGGCCGAGCGCGCCGCCATCAATGCGCCCATGCAGGGCACGGCGGCCGACCTGATCAAGATGAGCATGAACAAGGTGCAGTCGGTGCTCGACGCGCAGGGCCGCGCGACGAAGATGATCATGCAGGTGCACGACGAACTGGTGTTCGAGGTGCCCGAGGCCGAGGTCGACTGGGTGCGTACCGAGGTGCCGCGCCTGATGGCCGGCGTGGCCGAGCTCAAGGTCCCGCTGGTGGCCGAGATCGGCGTCGGGCCGAACTGGGAGAAGGCGCACTGAGGCGCGCCTGGATGGATGCATCGAACATGCCGGTAGCACCCGCATCCCTGCTGCGCCGCCTGCTCGCCGCTGCTCTGCTGTCCTGCTGCGCCCGCGCCGGGGCCATCGACTGGGCCAACCCTGCGTCCATCGCAGACCAGGAGGCCGCAGAGCACGCCCGGGCCGTCTTACGGCAGGCCCTCGACATCACGCGCGGCTCGGACCACAGCCTCGCCACCTGCGCGCGCGCCATGCCGCTGCTGCTGCAAGCCGCGCAAGCCTGGGCCAGGCTGCCCGATACGGTGCGCAACGACGCCTTCGTCGAGCTGGAGCGCGCGCGCTGCGAGATTGGCGCGGGCCAGTTCAGCGCGGCGGCGGCCCGGCTGCAGGCGCTGCTGGCGCGTCCGCCCATGAGCCGCAACACCGATCTGTGGAGCGGCGCCCGCCTGGCGCTGGCCGATCTGTACGAAGGCGGCAAGGGCGTGCCCGCCGACCCCGAGCGCGCATTGGCGCTCTACCTGCTGGCCATGCCGCAAGGTGCGGAGGAAGTGCGCCACCGCGACCGCAGCGCTGCCGAGC
>JASGDG010000096.1:0-4827 GCA_047607325.1 Xenophilus sp.
CGACGCTGGAGTCCGCGCTGGCCGCCCACGCGCCCGAGCTGGCGCAGCTGCGCCAGCGGCTGACGGCGGTGCGCAGCATCGACCGCGTGACGCTGCAGCCGGGCGCCGCTGACTGGCCGCGCCTGCGCGCCACCTTCCTGGCCGAGCACACGCACGCCGAGCCCGAGATCCGCTTCTTCCTCGACGGTGTCGGCCTGTTCTACCTGCGCGACGGCGATGGCTTCCTGGGGCTGCTGTGCGAGGCGGGCGACTGGGTCGCGGTGCCGGCCGGCCTGCCGCACCGCTTCGACGCCGGCGACCTACCCGCCTTCGACGCCCTGCGGCTGTTCGGCTCCCCCGACGGATGGGCTGCCCGGCCCACCGGCGCGGCCGTGCCGGATCTGCCGCTGCTGGACGCCTTCACCGAACAATTGCTGAAACTCACCGGCAACGCGCTCGACGAGGGCGCCTGACCTCCCCGAGCCTTCCCCACATGAGCCAGATTCCTTCCGAGCGCCGCCAACTGCACCTGGGCGCGTTCTTCTTCGGCGTGGGCCACCATCTGGCGGCCTGGCGCCATCCGGGCGTGGACCCCGGCGCCGCCAGCGACATCGAGTCGCTCAAAGCCTGGGCGCGCATCGCCGAGGCGGCGAAGTTCGACGCCGTCTTCTTCGCCGACAACGTGGGCCTGCCCGGCCCGCCCGACGCGGCGCTGGCGAAGAACGCGCTGTGGTATCCGATGGAGCCCACGCTCACACTCGCCGCCCTGTCGCAGGCGACGACGCACATCGGGCTGGTGGCCACCGTCTCGGCCACCTACCTGCCGCCCTACCAGCTGGCGCGCAAGTTCGCCACGCTCGACCAGCTCAGCGGTGGGCGCAGCGGCTGGAACCTCGTCACCTCCGGCAGCGACTTCGAGGCGCGCAGCTTCGGCCTCACGGCGCAGCTGCCGCATGCGCAGCGCTACGCCCGCGCACGCGAGTACGTGCAGGTGGTCCGCGGCCTGTGGGACACCTGGGAGGACGACGCCTTCGTCCACGACCAGGCGGCCAACCGCTTCTTCGACCCGGCGAAGCTGCACCGGGTGGACTTCGCCGGCGAGCACTTCACGGTGCAGGGCGGCCTGCAGACGCCGCGCTCGCCGCAAGGCCAGCCGGTGCTGGTGCAGGCGGGGTCGTCGGAGGACGGGCAGGACCTGGCGGCGGCCACCGCCGAGCTGGTCTTCACCGCCCAGCAGACGCCGGAGCAGGCGCTGGCCTTCGCGCGCTCGCTCAAGGGCCGGCTGGCGGAGCACGGGCGCAGCGCCGAGTCGCTCAAGATCCTGCCCGGCCTGTCGCCCTTCGTGGGCCGCAGCCGGCAGGAGGCGCAGGAGAAATTCGAGCAGCTGCAGTCGCTGATCGATCCGGTGCTGGGGGTCGGGCTGCTGTCCACCTTCCTCGGCAATGCGGACCTGTCCGGCTACTCGGTGGACGATCCCTTCCCGCAGGATCTGCCGGTGACCGAAGGATGGAAGAGCCGCCAGGTCCTGTTCGCCGACCTGGCCCGGCGCGAGAACCTGAGCATCCGCCAGCTCTACGAGCGCGTGGCCGGCGCTCGCGGCCACTGGACGGTGGTCGGCACGCCCGCATCCATCGCCGACCAGATCGAGCACTGGTTCACCCTCGGCGCGGCCGACGGCTTCAACATCCTGGGCCCCACGCTGCCGCACGGTCTGAAGGACTTTGCCGAGCTGGTGGTGCCCGAACTGCAGCGGCGCGGGCTGTTCCGGCGCGAGTACACGCACCGCACCCTGCGCGGGCACCTGGGCCTGGCGCGGCCGGCCAACGCCCACGCCGCGGCGGCATAGATCGGAAGGTTGTTTGAAATCCACTTTTCCATCGTTTGAGATGGAAGGAGCCCGCTCTAGAGTGAGGCCTTCCGCCACCAGAGAGTGATCCTCCGGAACACAGGAAAACACAGTCATATGCCGCCCGAGACCGCAGAACTTCTTCAGCAACAGCTTCCTCCCGCGCTGGAACAGGCGCAGGCCCAGGCCGCCGAGGCCAATCTTCCCTATGCCGGCGGCGTGACGCCGGACGTCGCGTGGAATCTGGTCCAGCAGGGGCAGGCCCTGCTGGTCGACGTGCGCTCGACCGAGGAGCGCAAGTTCGTCGGCCACGTCGAAGGCAGCGTGCACGTGCCCTGGGCCACCGGCACCGCGCTCACGCGCAACCCGCGCTTCGTGCGCGAGCTGGAGGCCAAGGTGGGCGGCAAGCAGGCCGTGGTGCTGCTGCTGTGCCGCAGCGGCAAGCGCTCGGCGCTGGCGGCCGAGGCGGCTGCCAAGGCGGGCTTCAGCCACGTGTTCAACGTGCTCGAAGGCTTCGAGGGCGAACTGGACGAGCGGCAGCAGCGCGGCCATGCCGACGGCTGGCGCTTCCGCAGCCTGCCCTGGGTGCAGGACTGAGCCTCGCCCCCCGGCAGGCAGAGCGAAAAAACGACGGGAGGAGCCGTGACGGTTTTCGATGTCGAAGGTGTGGTGCGTGCGCTGCAGGCCGCGCGCGGCGAATGGCGCGACGCGCAGCGGCGCTCGCGTGAACCTCGGGGGCGCGAGTTCCCCTCGCGCGAGGCGCTGGCGCGCATCGTCGAACAGTTGCAGGGCGCGCTGTTCCCGATGCGCCTGGGTCCGCCCGACCTGCGCCATGAGGGCGAGGACTTCTACATCGGCTACACCCTCGACGCCGCGCTGCACGCCCTGCTGGCGCAGGCGCGGCTGGAGATCGCCTACGTCGAGCGGCATGCCCGGAGCGCCGCGCAGGACGTGCAGGCCCGGGCCGAGGCGGCGGTGCGCGAGTTCGCGGCCGCGCTGCCCGGCATCCGGCGCCTGCTCGACACTGACGTGTCCGCGGCCTTCGAGGGCGACCCGGCGGCGCGCAGCGTGGACGAGGTGCTGCTGTGCTACCCCGGCGTGCTGGCACTCATCCACCACCGGCTGGCGCACCAGCTCTACCGGCTGGGGCTGCCGCTGCTGGCGCGCATCGTGGCCGAGCTGGCGCACGGCGCCACGGGCATCGACATCCATCCCGGCGCGCAGATCGGCGCCGGCTTCTTCATCGACCACGGCACCGGCGTCGTCATCGGCGAGACGGCTGTCATCGGCGAGCGGGTGCGGCTGTACCAGGCCGTGACGCTGGGCGCCAAGCGCTTCCCCGTCGACGACGAGGGCAAGCTGCGCAAGGGCCTGGCCCGCCACCCGGTGGTGGAGGACGACGTGGTGATCTACGCCGGCGCCACCATCCTCGGGCGCGTGACCATCGGCCGCGGCGCCGTCATCGGCGGCAACGTCTGGGTGACCGACGACGTGCCGCCCGGCGCCAGCATCACGCAGGCCAGCCTGCGCAACGCGACCGCGGCATGAGCGGGGCGGCGACCGTCGCGGAAGAGCTGGTCGAGCTCTTCGGCCTGACCGTGCGCCAGCTGCGTGAGGCGAAGGGCTGGTCGCAGGAGGAACTGGCGGCGCGCTCGCTGCTCAACCGCAGCTACGTGGGCGAGATCGAGCGCGCCCGCGTGGTGGCCTCCATCGTCACGGCCCAGAAGCTCGCGCTGGCGCTGGAAATCAACGTGGCCTCCCTGCTGGCGCAATGCGAGCAGACGGGCCGGCGCCGGGTGGCGCAGCGCATCAATCTGGCGTCTATAGCCAGTTGATGGCTGGCGATGGACGCCACGACACTGCCACGGATCCATCTTCTTCCCCTTCCCCTACCTCACTAACGGAGTTCCGAATGAACGCAACCGTGGGCGGCACGACCGCACTGGGCGACAACGCCGCAAGACAGCTTGCCAATGCCACCAAGACCGTCCCGCAGCTGGAGACGATCAGCCCGCGCTGGCTGACGCACCTGCTGCAGTGGGTGCCGGTGGAGGCGGGCATCTACCGCCTCAACAAGGTCAAGAACCCGGAAGACATCAAGGTCACCTGCACCGTCAAGGAAACCGAGAACCAGCTCCCGCGCACCTTCGTCGACTACGAGGAGCAGCCGCGCGAGTACTTCCTCAACGCCGTCTCCACCGTGCTGGACGTGCACACCCGCGTGTCCGACCTGTACAGCAGCCCGCACGACCAGATCAAGGAACAGCTGCGCCTGACGATCGAGACGATCAAGGAAAACCAGGAAAGCGAGCTGATCAACAACCCGGACTACGGCCTGCTGGCCCAGGTGACGGACGAGCAGCGCATCTTCCCGCTCAGCGGCGCGCCCACGCCCGACGACCTGGACGAACTGCTGTCCAAGGTGTGGAAGGAGCCGGCCTTCTTCCTGACCCACCCGCTGGCCATCGCCGCCTTCGGCCGCGAGGCCACCCGCCGCGGCACGCCGCCGCCCACCGTCAGCCTGTTCGGCTCGCAGTTCATCACCTGGCGCGGCATCCCGCTGATTCCCTCGAACAAGGTGCCGGTGGCCGACGGCAAGACCAAGATCCTGCTGTTGCGCGTGGGCGACAAGCGCCAGGGCGTGGTCGGCCTGTTCCAGCCCGGGCTGCCGGGCGAGCAGGGGCCGGGCCTGTCGGTGCGCTTCATGGGCATCAACAACCACGCCATCGCTTCCTACCTGATCTCGCTGTACTGCTCGCTGGCGGTGCTCACCACCGACGCGCTGGCGGTGCTGGACGACGTCGAGGTCAACAAGTACCACGACTATTCGGCGCTGGACACCTACAAGTAAGCGGGCCACCGGCATGACCGCTGTACCCACCGACTTCGAGGCGCCCATCGACCCGGCCGCGCTGGCGCGCATGGCGAACGCACTGTTCGCCGCGCTGCCCGGCGGCGCGCCCGGCGCGCAGGCGCCGGTGAACCTGGCGCCGCCCGGCTCG
>JASGDG010000097.1:0-8898 GCA_047607325.1 Xenophilus sp.
AGGCCGCGGGGCAGGCCAGGCGGGAACATCCGCGGAACCGGCTTGGCCGGGCCGCAGGATGTGCCCCCTTGAGGGGGTTGGCGGAGCGGAACGCAGTCCGCGAAGACTGGGGGTGTTTCATTTCAGTGGCCTCCAGTTCCGCCGGCGGCCACGAAGCCCGGCACGCGCGCCCGCTTCTCGATGAAGGCCATGATGCGGTTGATGGCCAGCGCCGAGATCACGTACAGCACGGAGACGCCGAGGTACATCTCGATCGGCCGCGCCGTCTCCTCGCCCGCCTGCATGGCGAACTGCGTCAGTTCGGCGATCGACACGGCGAAGGCCACCGACGAGTTCTTGAAGATGTTCATCGACTCGCTGGTCAACGGCGGGATGATGATGCGGTAGGCCATGGGCAGCAGCACATAGCGGTAGTACTGCGGCGTGGTGAAGCCCACCGCCATGCCGGCGTAGCGCTGCCCGCGCGGCAGGGCCTGGATGCCCGAGCGCAGTTGCTCGGCGATCCGCGCCGAGGTGAACAGGCCCAGCGCCAGCACCACCAGCACGAAGGGCGGCACGTCGCGCATGGGCGGGATGAGCGCCGGCACCACGTGGTACCACAGGAAGATCTGCACCAGCAGCGGGATGTTGCGGAACAGCTCGACCCAGGCGTTGCCGAAGCGGACCAGCCAGGGGCTGTCCGGCAGCGTGCGCAGCACGCCGATGATTGAGCCCACGACCAGCGCCACGGCGAGCGCGGACAGGGAGACGGCCACCGTCCATCCCCAGGCCGAGACCATCCAGTTGAGATAGGTGTCCGCGCCGCCCGTGCCGTAGCACCCCGGCACCCTGTTGCCGTCGATCGTGTCCTTGCAGAACACTTGCCAGTCCCAGCTCATGGGGTTCTCCTCAGCTCCTGATGTGTCGGTCCAGAAACAGCAAACGCCCGCCACGGCGGGCGGGCGTTTGCGGGTCCTGCATGCGGCTTACTTCGCGGCGAAGTCCTCGGCCGGCTTGTTGTTCAGATTGGCCCAGGCTTCCTTGGTGGCGTCCGACAGCGGCAGGCCCAGCGCCACGTTGTTCGGCGGCACGGGCTGGACCATCCACTTGTCGTACAGCTTGGCCAGCGAGCCGTCCTTGACCTGGCGCGCGATGCTGGCGTCGACGGCCTTCAGGAAGGCCTCGTCGCCCTTGCGCACCATGCAGGCGATCGGCTCGACCGACAGCTCGGGCCCGACGATGGCGTAGTCCTTGGGGTTCTTCGACTTGGAGATGTTGGCCGCCAGGATGGAGGCATCCATCACGAAGGCGTCGGCGCGGCCCGACTCGAGCAGCAGGAAGCTGTCGGCGTGGTCCTTGCCCATGACCTCCTTGAAGTCGATGCCCTGGGCGCGGCGGTTCTTGCGCAGCACCTGCACGGAGGTGGTGCCGGTGGTGGTGGCGATCGTCTTGCCGTTGAGGTCCTTGAGGTCCTTGATGCCGGAGTTGGCCTTGACGGCGACGCGCACCACTTCCATGTAGGTGTTGTAGGCGAAATCGACGTCCTTGGCGCGGGTGGCGTTGTTGGTGGTGGAGCCGCACTCCAGGTCCACCGTGCCGTTCTGCACCAGCGGGATGCGGTTCTGGGAGCTCACCAGGGTGTAGTTGATGTTGAGTTTCTTGCCGACGTCCTTGCTCAGGTCGTCGATGATGCGTTCGGCCATCTCGGTGTGGAAGCCCACGTACTTGCCGCCGCCCAGCGTGTAGGACAGGGCGGAGGAATCACGCACCCCCAGGCTGATGCTGCCACTGGCCTTGATCTTGGCGAGGGTGTCGTTGGCCTGCGCGAACGCGCCGCTGACGGCGAGCGCCGCGGCGGCGAGAACCAGTGCTTGCTTTTTCATGAAGAGCTCCTTGGGAATGACAGAGAGAAACACGGTGGAAATTCTAGACACACACTTTTCGGGGAATACCCGTAGCCACCTGGGTGCACGGCGCACCAGTTCCGGCCGGCGGCACTGGACATCCGGCCTTTCGCGGTGCATGGGGCGGGAAGCCGCGAGGACTTCCGTTTCATAGCAGCCTCCATGCCCAGGAGGCCGGGCACGGCATTTCATGCTTTCGCATTCACGCGGGTCAAAGAGCACTCCATCCGTGTCGCGTCGCCGTCACCGGCTCCACGCGGGGCTCAGGCCGGCGCGCGCTCGGCCGTGGTCTGGACCAGGTAGGCCCACAGCGCGTCGGCGGCGCGGCGCGGCGCCACGGCCGGCCGCTCGCGGTAGGCGCGCACTTCCATGGTGGCCTCCAGCGGGCCCACCTCGGGGCCCACGGCGCTGACCAGCTTGTGCGCGCGCACTTCCTTGCGCACGGCGCTCTGCGGCAGGAAGGCGATGCCGTGCCCTTCCAGCGCCATCACCTTCAGGCCCTCGGCCATGTCGGTCTCGTAGACGCGGTCCAGGTGGATCGGCGTGCGCGAGGCCTTGAGCAGTTGGTCGACCACCCGGCCCAGGTAAGCACCCGGCGCGTAGCCCAGGTAGGGCAGCGGCCGGCCGGGGCGGCCGGGCAGCTGGTAGCGCGGAGCGCCGTCCGCCTCGGGCCGCACCCAGGGCGCGACCACCTCCTCACCCAGGTGCACCATCTCGTAGCGGTTGGCGTCCAGCTGCAGCGGCTGCGAGGGGTGGTGGTAGGCGATCAGCAGGTCGCAGTTGCCTTCCACCAGGCGCAGCACGGCGTCGTGCACGTTCAGCGCGATCAGCCGGCTCTTGAGCGGCCCGAACTGCTGGCGCAGGCGGGTGACCCAGGCAGGGAAGAAGGTGAAGGCCAGGGTGTGCGGCACGGCGAATTCGACCACGTCCTGCGCCACCGCCGAGTGGCCGCGCAGCATGGCGCGGGTGCTCTGCAGCGACTGCAGGATCTCCAGCGCCTGCGCGTAGAGCGTCTGGCCGGCGGGCGTGAGCCGCGTCGGATAGGCGCTGCGGTCCACCAGGTCGGCGCCGGCCCATCCCTCCAGCGCCTGGATGCGGCGCGAGAACGCCGGCTGCGTGATGTGCCGCAGCTGCGCCGAACGGCTGAAGCTGCGGGTCTCGGCGAGGCTGACGAAGTCCTCGAGCCATTTGGTTTCCATGGCCGGCGATTATGTGGGCGCGATGCCTTCCGCCGGGCAGGCCGTCAACCCGGCGGCGCGGCCTCCATCGCCTCCAGCTGCCGCAGCAGCTCACGCGGGAGAGCGGCCGGCGCGGTGCAGTGGATGGCGCGCCAGCCGAGCGCCCGCGCCATGGCCACGTTGGCGGCGGAATCGTCGATGAACAGCGTGCGCGCCGGCACCAGGCCATGCCGCCAGGCCAGCAACTGATAGATCTCCTCGTGCGGCTTGACGCGCTTGGCGTCGCCGGAGAACACGCCGCCGTCGAACCAGCGGAAGAAGTCGAAGCGCCGCTCCAGCGCCCGCGCATAGGACACCGGCATGTTGGAGAGGTAGAAGAGCCGCGGGCTGCCCCGCGCGTCGCGCCGCACGCACAGGCCGCGCAGCAGCTCCAGCGTCTCGGGGATCGGCTCCAGCCGCTCGCCCAGCGGCTCGATCAGCTCGCGCAGCGCCGCCACCGGCAGGCCGAGCCGGGCCGCGCTGCGCTCGACCACCTCCGCCGCGCCGCGCAGGCCGCCGTCGAAGGCCACCCAGTCCTCGTGATGGAACAGCGCCCTGGCCAGCGCCGCGGCCGAGGCCGCGTCCCCCGCGCGGTCCGGAAAATGCGCCTGCACCAGACGCGCGGGCTCCCAGCCGATGAGCACCGCCCCGAGGTCGAACACCACATTCATGGGGCGCCATTGTCTCCTCCGGACCGGCGGCCCGCCTGCATCATGCAAGCGCGCACCGGGCCCGGTGGAACTGCCGTTAAAGTTTCAAGCCTCCGCACCCCCCAATACAGCTCCGATGAGTTTCGATCTCGTTCTGTTCGGCGGCACGGGCGACCTGGCCTGGCGCAAGCTCATGCCCGCCCTGTTCCAGGCCTTCCGCCACGGCAGCCTGCCCGCGGGCGGCCGCATCATCGGCGTCGCGCGCGACGACCTCGGCGACGACCAGTACCGCGAGCTGATCCAGTCGCGCTTCGAGGCCGTGGAGGGCGCCAAGCGGCCCTCGCCCGAGGAGTTCGGCCGCTTCGCCGAGCTGCTGCACTACCTGCGCATGGACCTCTCGCAGCCCCGGGACTACGCCCGCCTGGCCGACCTGCTGCACTCGCGCGATGCCGACAGCGTGGTGATGTACCTGGCCACCGCGCCCTCGCTGTTCACCCAGGCCGTCCAGCAGCTGGCCGCCGCGGGCCTCAACGGGCCGAAGACGCGCGTGGTGCTGGAGAAGCCGCTGGGCCACGACCTGGCCTCCAACCGCGCCATCAACACCGCCGTGCGCGAGGTGCTGGCCGAGAATCAGATCTTCCGCATCGACCACTACCTGGGCAAGCCCTCGGTGCAGAACCTGTTCGCGCTGCGCTTCGCCAACGCGCTGTTCGAGCCGCTGTGGCGGCGCGAGCACATCGCCAACATCCAGATCACCATCGCCGAGGAAGTCGGCGTGGAAAAGCGCGGCGGCTTCTACGACCAGACCGGCGCGCTGCGCGACATGGTGCAGAACCACGCGCTGCAGCTGCTGTGCGCGGTGGCGATGGAGCCACCCATCAACGCGCATGCCGATGCGCTGCGCGACGAGAAGCTCAAGGTGCTGCGCTCGCTGAGGGCCTGGACGCCCGAGCGCATCGGCCTGCACGCCGTGCGCGGGCAGTACACCGCCGGCACGGCCTACGGCGAGCGCGTGCCCGGCTACCTGCAGGAGCCGGGCATCGACCCCGCCAGCCGCACCGAGACCTTCGTCGCGCTGCGCGCCGAGATCGCCAGCTGGCGCTGGGCCGGCGTGCCCTTCTACATTCGCACCGGCAAGCGGCTGGCCTCGCGCGACGCGCGCATCGAGGTGAACTTCCGGGCCGCGCCGCACGCCATCTTCCGCGCCCCGGCCGGCTTCGCCAACAAGCTGGTGATCAACCTCCAGCCCAAGGACGGCCTGGAACTGCACCTGCTGGCCCAGTCGCAGACCCAGCGCGTGAGCCCCCGGGCCGGCGTGCACGGCGGCATGCTGCCGCTGGCCCCGGTGCAGCTGGATCTGGACTTCGACAAGCGCTTCGGCACCGAGCGCGTCGGCGCCTACGAGCGGCTGCTGCTGGACGTGATCGAGGGGCGCCTGAACCTCTTCGTGCGCAGCGACGAGCAGGAAGCGGCCTGGCACTGGGTCGAGCCGCTGCTGGAGAGCTGGCAGACCGACCCCGGCCCGCGCCCCTACGCGGCCGGCACCTGGGGGCCCAGCGCCTCCAGCGCCATGATCGCGCGCGACGGCTTCGCCTGGGGCGAGGAGCAGTGACGCGGTGCCGCCGGTGGCGGCATGCCCGCGGACCTCGACAATTTCACATAAATGTTTCTGATTGTGACTTTCGTGTGATTTGACATAGCATTGAACTTTGTGCCGCTTCGCAGGCCGCTTCCGGAGTTCAGTCCATGTCCGATCGCCCGACCGTCCGCCCCGCCCCCACGCTGCGGCGCCGAACCGTCCTGGCGCTGGCCGGCGCCTCGGCCGGCCTGGGCCTGCCGGCCCTCGCCCAGCAGGTGCGGCCCGTCCTCATCGGCGTCACGCTGGACAACAGCGGCGTGGAGAAAGCCAACGGGTCCGGCATGCTGCTGGGCTCTCGTGCCTTCTTCGAGGCCGTCAACAAGCGCGGCGGCATCCACGGCGCACCGATCGAGCTGCAGTTGGTCGACGACCAGTTCAAGCCCGACGTGGCCAGGGCCAACGCCCTGGCCTTCGCTGCCGACGCCTCGGTACTGGCCATCCTGCACCCCCTGGGCACGCGCCAGAGCGCGGAGGTGAGCGACGCCGTGCCCGGCATGCCCGTGGTCGGCCCCAACACCGGCACCGTGGCCCTGCGCAGGAAGAGCACGCCCAACACCTTCTGGGTGCGCGCCAACTACGACCAGGAGATCGACCGCCTCGTCGCCCAGGCCGTGACGCTGGGCCAGACGCGCATCGGCCTCGTGCATTCGAACGATCCGCTGGGCCAGTCGCTGCTGGCCGGCTTCAACGCGGCGCTGGCCAGGGCCAAACTCGAACCGGGCGTCGTCGCGACCACGCCCGACACCACCAGCATGGAGGTCGAGCCGGCGGCGGCGCGCATCGCCGAGGTCAAGCCGCACGTCGTCATCGTCGGCCTCGCGGGCACCGCGCCCGCATTCGTGAAGGCGCTGCGCGCGGCCGGCGGCAAGAGCTCGGCCTACGGGCTGTCGATCACGGCCGGCTCGCTCTCGGCCATGGGCGACTTGGCGCGCGGGCTGGGCTTCTCGATCGTGGTGCCCTCGCCCTTCGCCACGCGCCACGAGATCGTGCGCCGCTACCAGGCCGACATGCAGGCCGCGGGCCAGACGACGTTCTCGCTGCCCAGCCTGGAGGGCTATGTCGATGCCTGCGTGCTGGCCGAGGGCCTGCGCCGCGCCGGGCCGGGTGCCACGCGGGCCCGGCTGATGGCGGCGCTGGAGAGCATCGAGGGCTACGACCTGGGCGGCATGAAGATCAGCTTCGGCCGCGGCAACCGCGAAGGCAGCCAGTTCGTGGACGTGGCCGTCATCGGCAACGGCGGGCGGCTGCTGACCTGAGCGCGCCGGCCGAGCGCCCCGCCTCCTTCTTTCCTCAGAGCCGCCCTTCCTCCACCGCGTGGCAGGCGACGCGCACGCCGCCCAGCTGCAGCAGCGCCGGCCGCTCGGCCGAGCAGCGCGCGTTGGCGTGCGGGCAGCGCGGATGGAAGGCGCAGCCCGTGGGCGGATTCAGCGGGTTGGGCACCTCGCCCTGCACCGGCGTGCGGGCCCGGCCCACCGCATGCATCTGCGGGATCGCGTCCAGCAGCATGCGGGTGTAGGGGTGGCGCGGCCGGGCGAACAGTTCGGCCTTGTCGGCCCGCTCGACCAGGCGGCCCAGGTACATCACGCCCACCTGGTCGCTCACGTGCCGCACCACCGCCAGGTTGTGCGAGATGAACAGGTAGGTCAGGCCGCGCTCGCGCTGCAGGTCCTTCATGATGTTGAGCACCTGCGCCTGCACGCTCACGTCCAGCGCCGAGGTCGGCTCGTCGCACACCAGGAACTCCGGCGCCGTGGCCAGCGCGCGGGCAATGGAGATGCGCTGGCGCTGCCCGCCCGAGAACTGGTGCGGGTACTTGGCCATGTCCAGCGGCGACAGGCCGACCGAGCGCAGCAGCTCACCGACGCGCTCGCGGATCGCGGTCCTGCCGCTGAGCAGCGCATGCTCGCGCAGCGGCTCGGCGATGATCTGCTCGACCCGCCAGCGCGGGTTGAGGCTGGCGTAGGGATCCTGGAAGATCATCTGGATGCGCCGGCGCAGCTGCCGGCCCTCGCGCGACGCGTAGGCCGCATGCGCGTCCTGCCCGTCGAAGCGCATGCCGCCGCGCGTGGGCGCGTACAAGCCCACCAGCAGGCGCGCGACGGTGCTCTTGCCGCAGCCGGACTCGCCCACCAGCGCCAGCGTCCGGCCGCGCTCGATCTCGAAGCCCACGCCGTCCACCGCGTGCAGCAGGGTGCGGGGCCTGCGCTCCAGCACGCGGTTGAGCCAGGGGGCCGAAACATCGAAGGTCTTGGCCAGGTCGTGGGCGACGACCAGCGGGGCGCGGCCGTCGTCCGCGGCCGCCGCACCGGGCGACTGCATCAGGGTGGCGTTCATGGCCGGGCCTCCGGCAGCACCGCGTCGTGCAGCCAGCAGGCGGCCAGGGTCGCGCCGGCGGCCCGCAGCTCGGGCCGCTCGCGCAGGCAGCGCTCGAACACCCGCGGGCAGCGGGGGTTGTAGGCGCAGCCCGGCGGGATGGCATTCAGCCGCGGCATCGAGCCGTCGATCTGATGGAGCCGCTCGCGCTCGCCGTCCATGCCGGGGATGGAGGCCATCAGCCCGCCGGTGTAGGGATGGGCCGGCTGGTGGATGACCTCGCGCACCGGGCCGATCTCGGCGATGCGCCCGGCATACATCACGGCCACGCGGTCGCAGGTCTCGGCGATCACGCCCATGTCGTGGGTGATGAGCATCACCGCCGAGCCGCGCTCGCGGCACAGCCGCTTCAGGAGCTGGATGATCTGCGCCTGGATCGACACGTCCAGCGCGGTGGTCGGCTCGTCGGCCACGATCAGCCGCGGCTCGGCCGCCAGCGCCAGCGCGATCACCACGCGCTGGCGCATGCCGCCGGAGAACTGGTGCGGGTAGTGGTCGATGCGCTGTTCGGCGGCCGGGATGCCGGTGTCCCTGAGCAGATCGATGGCCCGCCGGCGCGCCTCGGCCTCGCCCACCGGCAGGTGGGTGCGGATGGTCTCGACCAGCTGCCGGCCCACGGTGTACAGCGGGTTCAGCGAAGTCAGCGGGTCCTGGAAGATCGCGCCGATGCGGCGGCCGCGAATGTGGCGCATCTGCGCCTGGCGCAGGTGGTCGATGCGTCGGCCCTCCAGCACGATCTCGCCGCCGGCCACGCGGCCCGGCGGCTCCAGCAGGCCGATGATGGCGGCGCCGGTGAGCGACTTGCCGGCGCCGGACTCGCCCACCACGCCCAGGATCTCGCCCGGCGCGATCTCGAAGGAGATGTCGTCCAGCGCGCGCAGCGTGCCGCGGCGCGTGGGGAACTCCACCACCAGGCTCTTGACTTGGAGAAGGCTCATGGCGTCAGCGCAGCCTTGGGTTGAGCGCATCGCGCAGCCAGTCGCCCAGCAGGTTGACCGACAGCGTCAGCAGCACCAGCATCGCGCCCGGGAACACCAGCACCCACCACTCGCCCGAGAACAGCACCGCGTTGCCGTTGTTGATGAGCGTGCCCAGCGAGGGCGAGGTGGGCGGCACGCCCACGCCCAGGAAGCTCA
>JASGDG010000098.1:0-3159 GCA_047607325.1 Xenophilus sp.
CCTGGCGCTGCAGGTCGCGGCCGGGCCGACGCGCACCGTGCTGGCCAGCGAGTCGGGCGTGCTGGCGCTGAAGGAGCAGGACCGCGCCGAGGCCGAGGCCGAGCTGTCCGCGCTGCTGCAGGCCTGGTCCACGGGCATGCGCCAGCCGCTGCCCGTGGCCTGCCGCACGGCCTTCGCCGACCTGACCGGCAAGAACGCCGTGGCCGAATACGACGGCGCCTGGAACCGCGACGGCGAAGCGCGCCGGCCGGCGCTGGCGCGCGCGTACCCATCCTTCGCCGTGTTGTCCGCCGCTGCCACGCCCGACGGACTCCGCTTCGCCGCATGGCGCGACCGGCTCTACGCGCCGCTGTGGCACGCCTTGGGCAGCCCGCGCCAGGGCGCGGAGGACCAGGCATGACCGGCCCGCAGCCGCTGGACCCGCTGCGCTTCCCGCTGCACGGCGCGCGCCTGATCGAGGCCAGCGCCGGCACCGGCAAGACCTGGACCATCGCGCTGCTCTACCTGCGCCTGGTGCTGGGCCACGGCGAGGCGGGCACCGCCTTCGCGCGGCCGCTCACGCCACCCGAGATCCTGGTCGTCACCTTCACCGAGGCCGCCACGCAGGAGCTGCGCGAGCGCATCCGCGCCCGGCTGGCCGAAGCGGCACGCGTGTTCGCCGGCGAATCCGCGCCGCAGCCCGGCGACGTGCTGGGCGCGCTGCGCGACGCCTATCCGCCCGAGCAATGGCCCGCCTGCGCGCACCGCCTGCGCACCGCCTCGCAGTGGATGGACGAAGCCGCCGTCCACACCATCCACGGCTGGGCCTGGCGCATGCTGCGCGAGCACGCGATGGGCAGCGGCAGCCTGTTCGCGCAGACGCTGCAGACCGACCTGCAGGACCTGCAGCGGCGCGTGCTGCACGACCACTGGCGCAGGCACTACTACCCGCTGGACGCGGCTGCGGCGCGGGCGCTGCTGCGGTACTTCGATTCGCCCGACGCGCTGTGGCAGGCGGTCAAGCCGCTGCTCGGGCGCGACGACGCGCGGCTGCACCTGAAAGGCCAGGCGCTCGATGCGGCGCACGACGTGATGCGGGAACTGCGGGCGCTGGGCGAGGCGCTGGCGCTGGCCGATGAAAGGGAGGCGGCGGCGCGCGCCCTCTGGCGCCAGGACCGTGCCGCGCTGGAATCGCTGTGGCGCGATCATCTGCGCCCGCACCTCAACGGCAACAGCTACCGCGGCAAGGACGACGACGCCGTCTTCGACGCCTGGCTGACCGCACTGGCCGCCTGGTGCGAAGGCACGGAGGCGCCGAAGAACATCGAGCGCTTCGGCCGTGCCGGCCTCAAGCTCAAGAAAGGCCAGCCGGTGCCCGAGCACCCCGCGATGGCCGCCATCGACGCCTGGCTGGAGACGGCCACCGCCCTGAAGCCCGACGGCCTGCGCGCCCGGCTGGCCGCCCACGCCGCCGCCGAACTGCGCAGCGCCCTGGACGCCGAGAAGCAGCGCCGCGCCGAACTGGGCTTCGACGACCTGCTGCTGCAGTTCGACCACGCGCTGCGCGGCGAGGGCGGCGACGCGCTGGCCGCGCGCATCCGCGCGCAGTTCCCCATCGCGCTGATCGACGAGTTCCAGGACACCGACCCGGTGCAGTACCGCATCTTCCGCCGCCTCTACGGCGAGGCGGAGGGCGCGGATGCCGGGCTGATCCTGATCGGCGACCCCAAGCAGGCGATCTACGCCTTCCGCGGCGCCGACATCCGCACCTACCTGCGGGCGCGTGCCGACACCGAGGGCGCGCACTATGCCTTGGACACCAACCACCGCTCCACCGAGGCGGCGGTGCGCGCCGTCAACCGCGTGTTCGGCCGCGCGCAGCAGCACGAACGCGGCGCCTTCCGCTTCGCGCGGGACGGCGATGATCCGGTGCCTTTCCTCCCCGTGCAGGCCCGCGGCCGGCCCGAGGCGCTGTGGCTGGACGGCGCGCCCACGCCGGCGATGACGCTGTGGTCGCAGGCGCCCGCGGACGGCAGGGCCTTCGTCGGCCTGGGCGAGTACCGTGCGCACATGGCCGAGGTCTTCGCCTCCGGGGTGGTGCGCTGGCTCGGCGGCGACAGCGGCTTCCGCCAGGCCGACGGCAGCCGGCAGCCGCTGCGCCCGGCCGACATCGCCGTGCTGGTGCGCAGCGGCGCCGAGGCCGACGCCATCCGCGGCGCGCTCGCGGCGCGCGGCCTGCGCAGCGTCTACCTGTCCGACCGCGCCTCGGTCTTCGCCACGCCCGAGGCGCAGGACCTGCAGCACTGGCTGCGCGCCGCCGCCGACCCGGCCGACGAGGCGCTGTTGCGCACCGCGCTGGCCACCCGCACGCTGGGCCTGCCGCTGGTGGAGCTGGCGCGGCAGCAGGAGGACGAGCTGGCCTGGGAGGTGATGGCGCTGCGCTGGCGCGCCCTGCACGATCTGTGGCAGCGCCGCGGCGTGCTGCCCATGCTGCACGAGCTGCTGCACGCGCACGGCCTGCCCGCGCGCTGGCTGGCGCAGGAGGGCGGCGAGCGGCGCCTGACCAACGTGCTGCACCTGGCCGAGTGGCTGCAGCGCCGCGCCGGCGAACTCGACGGCCCGCAGGCGCTGCTGCGCGCCTTCGCCGGGCGCGTGGCCCGGCCCGAGGGTGAGGAAGACATCCTGCGCCTGGAGAGCGACGACGCGCTCATCAAGGTCGTGACCATCCACAAGGCCAAGGGCCTGGAGTACCCGCTGGTGCTGCTGCCCTTCATCGCCGCCTGGCGCGACGCGAGGAAGGACGGCGCCCGCGCTGTCGGTTTCCACGACGAGGCGCTGGACGCCCCCGTGCTCGAACTCGACGGCGCGCACGACGAGGCGCACCGCCGCGCCGAGGAAGAACGCCTCGCCGAGGACATGCGCCTGCTCTACGTGGCGCTGACGCGCGCGCGCCATGCGCTGTGGCTGGGCGTGGCGCCGCTGGCCGCCGGCGGCGCGCGCAAGGTCGAGCTGCACCAGGGCGCGCTGGGCCAGGTGCTCGGCGCCGGTGGGCCGATCGACAGCCTGGAGGCGTACCGCGAGGGCCTGGACGCGCTGGCCGCCGGCTGCCCCGACATCGCCGTGCAGCCCGCGCCCGAACCCCGGGCCGCCGGCTGGCAGCCGCCGCCCGCGCCCCCGCTC
>JASGDG010000099.1:0-10334 GCA_047607325.1 Xenophilus sp.
CGGCGGACTACCTGCGCTGGATCGGCGAGGCGACGGCCGGCTGAACCCGGCGGTCAGTTCAGGCGCGCGGCGCACGCGCACCTGTTCGATGCCGCGAGCGGCGCGCGCCTGAACTGACCGCCGGGTTCAGCCGGCCGTCGCCTCGCCGATCCAGCGCAGGTAGTCCGCCGAGCCGGCCGTGACCGGCAGCTGCACGATCTCCGGCACCTCGTAGCCGTGGCGCGCGCGGATGAAGGCTTCCAGCTCGGCGAAGCGGCCGGCGCGGGTCTTGGCCATCAGCAGCCACTCTGGCTCGCGGCGCGTCTCGCCCTGCCAGGCGTAGACGCTGCGCACGCGCTGGATCTGCACGCAGGCGGCCAGCCGCGCCTGGACGATGGCGTCGGCCAGTTGCTCGGCCTCGTCCTCGGTGCCGGCGGTGGTCAGGACGACGCAGGCGGTATCGCTCATCGGGGGCTCCTTTCGCGGCGCTCGGGCCGATTCATCCCTGCCACACACCATAGCCCAGCGCGCGCAGGCGGATGCCCAATGCCACTTCCATCGTCCGGGCGTCCTCGTAGCGCATCGGGTTGTGGTGCTCGTAGAGTTCCGGCAGCAGGCGCAGCCCGTGAAGCATGACGAAGCGGCAGGCCTGGATGCCGGCCTTGTGCCTGTCGAAGCGCAGGTCCGGGTCCAGCCCCGTCATGCCGACGTACACGAAGGGCCGCCCGGGCCGCCAGCCCGGGTTGGCCTGGCGGAAGCGCGCGCTGCTCCACACGCGGTCGTCCAGCTCGACGACATAGACGTGGTGGCGGGGGCGCGGCATGGCGTCAGCCGGCCGCCGCCATGGGCGCGAAGTCGGCCACGATGCTCCGCAGCAGCGTGGCGGGGGCCGGCGCCAGCACCCGGCCGTGGCGCGACACCAGATGCACCCGCCCCTGCGACAGCAGCGGGTTCTTCATCGGCAGCGCGACCACGCGCGTGGCGTCCAGCGTGGACGGCAGCGACAGGCGCGTGGACAGCGCATAGCCCAGCCCCGCCACCACGAAGTGGCCGACGGCGTTGAAGGAGCTGGTGGTCAGCAGCATGTTCAGCCGCACGCCCTCGCTGACCTCGGCGGCCTCGATGTGCTGGCGCACGCCGAAGCTGCGGTGCAGCGTGGCGCCCGGGTACGGCAGCAGGTCGGCCAGCTTCAGCGGGCGGGCCAGCCGGGTCAGCGGGTGCGCGTCATGCACCAGGGCCAGGATCGGCTGCGGGTGCGAGTGGTGCGAGCGCAGCCGGTCATCGCGCGGCGGCTGGAACAGCATGCCGATGTGGGCCCGCTCCTCGACGATGCGGCGCGCGATCTCGTCGCTGCTGCCCACCGAGAGGTCGACGGTGATGCCGGGGTGCGCGGCCATGAAGCCGCGCAGGCTGTGGCGCATCAGCCAGTCGACGAAGCCTTCGCCGGCCACGATGTCGATGTGGCCGCGCTCGATCTTCTGGATGCGGTCGAGCTGGGCCAGCAGCTGCTGCTTCTGGCTGTGCTGGCGGCGCAGGTAGCCGGCCAGCAACTGGCCGGCGTCGGTCGGCACCACGCCGCGGCCGCGCCGCTCCAGCAGGCGCGTGCCGCAGTCCTGCTCCAGCACGCCGATGGCGCGGCTGACGGCCGAGGGGTCCATGTCCAGCGCCTCTGCCGCGCCGCGCACCGAGCCGCTTTCCAGCACCTGCATGAAATAGCGCACGCGGCGGGCATCCAGGCGGTCGTCCATCGGGCTCAGCATGGGAGCGGGGGAAGAGTGTTGCATTCCATGCAACGAATATCCCAAGTTCCGGTCATTGATGCAATGGCTTGCACGCACGGACACTTCCGGCCACGCGCCATTGCGGGCGCCCCGCCCCCCAAGACACAGAGGACGCCCCCGATGGACATCACGACTACATCCGCATCTGCGCCCACGCACGCCCCCGCCGCCGAGCCCGTGCCGGCATCGGGCAAGTTCAAGCTGCTGGTCGTGGCGCTGATCATCGTCGCCATCTCCGAATGGATCGGCGTGGCCAAGTTCAAGCTGGGCCCCGGCGACGTGGTGCTGCTGCCGATGGTGTGGGCGCTGCTGCTCGCCGCGCTCTGGGGCATCCTGCAGGGCAGGTTGCCGAACGTCGCCCGCATCGAGACCGCCACGCAGGGTTATGCCAACAGCCTGCTGAATGCCGGCCTGTCCGTCCTGGTGGTCAAGCTCTGTCTGACCGTGGGTGGCTCCTTCGACGTCGTCATGAAGGCGGGCTGGGCCCTGATTTTCCAGGAGTTCGGCCACGCCGTCGGCACGCTGGCGCTGGGCTTGCCCATTGCGCTGATCCTCGGCCTCAAGCGGGAAGCGGTCGGGGCCACGTTCTCGGTGGGCCGCGAAGGCAGCCTGATCATCATCGGGCAGCGCTACGGCATGGCCTCCCCCGAAGGGCGCGGCGTGCTGGCCGAGTACGTCACCGGCACCGTGGTGGGCGCGCTGTTCATTGCAACGCTGGCCGGCTTCCTTGCCAGCCTGGGCATCTTCGATCCGCGCTCGCTGGCCATGGGCGCGGGCGTGGGCTCGGCAAGCCTGATGGCCGCGGCCCTCGGGGCCGTGGCGGCCCATTCGCCCGCCGAGATGCTGCCGCAGCTGACGGCCCTCGCGGCGGCGGCCAATCTGCTGGTCATCGTCTGCGGCCTGTACACGACGCTGTTCATCTCGCTGCCGCTGTGCAACTGGCTGTACCGCAAGCTGGAACCCGTGCTGGGCCGCCTCACCCGGCGCGGGCGCGAGGCGCGCGAGGACCTCCCGGGCCTGCAAGGCGTGGGCGGCCCGGCCGAGTCCCCCTTCACGCTCCGCGACACGGTCCTGTCCTGGATCGCCATGGGCCTGGGCGTGACGCTCGCCAACATGATCTCGTACAAGGGCGAGCTGCTGTCATCGCTCGAAGGCATGCTCGTGCTGATCGTGATCACCGCCGCCCTCACCGCCGCCAAGCGCCTGCTGCCCCGGAAAATCCCCTTCATCGTGCTGTTGGCGGTCGGCGCCGCTCTGATCGGCATCCCGGGCTGGCTGCCGCTGACGCCCTATATCCTGGCCGCGACCGGAAAGATCAATTTCCTGCCCTTCACCACGATCGTCCTCGCGCTGGCGGGCTTTTCGGTGGCCAAGGATCTGCCGATGTTCCGCCGCCTGGGCTGGCGCATCGTGGTGGTCTCGCTGGCCGCCGAAACCGGCACCTTCCTGTGTGCTGCGATGATCGCCGAGTTCTTCCACCGCTGACCCCCACCGGAGCCCCCGCCATGTACCGCGACCCCGAAATTGCCGAAGACATCCGCCAGAGCATGGTCGCCTGGCGCCGCGACATCCACGCCCACCCCGAGACCGCCTTCGAAGAGCACCGCACCGCCAACGTGGTGGCACAGGCGCTCACGCTGATGGGCATGCCCATCCACCGCGGCCTGGCCGGCACCGGCGTGGTCGGCACCCTGAAGAACGGCGAGGGCCCCAGCATCGCCCTGCGCGCCGACCTGGACGCGCTGAACATGCAGGAGCTGGGCAGCAACAAGCCGCACATCTCCACCTGCCAGGGCAAGATGCACGGCTGCGGCCACGACGGCCACACCGCCATGCTGCTGGGCGCCGCCGCGCACCTGGCGCGCCACAAGCCCTTCAAGGGCACGGTGCACTTCGTGTTCCAGCCGGCCGAGGAGAACGAAGGCGGCGGGCGCGTGATGGTCGACGAGGGCCTGTTCGACCAGTTCCCGGCCGACGCCGTGTACGGCATGCACAACTTCCCGGGCCTGCCGCGCGGGCAGTTCGCCATCCGCACCGGCACCATGACGGCCTACCTCGACACCTTCGAGATCGTCGTCACCGGCAAGGGCAGCCACGGCGCCATGCCCGAGACCGGCATCGACTCGGTGGTGGTCGCCTCGCAGCTGGTCAACGCGCTGCAGACCATCGTGAGCCGCCGCACCGGCGCCACCGAGTCGGCGGTGGTCAGCGTCACGCAGATCCACGGCGGCGACACCTGGAACGTGATCCCCGAGGAAGTGGTGCTGCGCGGCACCGTGCGCACGCTCGACGCCGCCGTGCAGGACCGCACCGAGGCCGCCATGCGGCAGGTCTGCGAGGGCGTGGGCCAGACCCATGGCGCGAAGATCGCGCTGAAGTACATGCGCGGCTACCCCGGCGTGGTGAACACGCCGGCCGAGACCGCCGCCGCCGTGGCCGCCGCCGCCAGCCTGGTGGGCGAGCCCCAGGTGCACACCGACATCCCGCCGGCGATGGGCTCGGAGGACTTCGCCTTCATGCTGCTCAAGCGCCCCGGCGCCTACATCGGCATCGGCGCCGGCGAGGAAGGCCGCGACAACCCGCCGGTGCACAACCCCTACTACGACTTCAACGACAACATCCTGCCGTTGGGCGCGGCCTACTGGGTGGCGCTGGTTCGGCAGCAGTTGCCTGCAGCGTGATCTGACGGGCCACCCGGCTTTCTCCATGCTGTCCGTCTTCGACATCTTCAAGATCGGCATCGGCCCCTCCAGCTCGCACACGGTGGGGCCGATGCGCGCGGCGCTGATGTTCGCGCGCGCGCTCGACGCGCAGGGCCTGCTGGCGCGCACGGCGCGGGTGCAGGTCGAGCTGTTCGGCTCGCTGGGCGCCACCGGCCGCGGCCACGCCACCGACCAGGGCGTGCTGCTGGGCCTGCTGGGCGAGGCGCCCGACACGGTGGAGCCGGCCCCGGCCGCCGCGCGCCTGGCCGCGGTGCGGCGCGAAAGACGCCTGCCGCTGCTGGGGGTGCATCCCATCGGCTTCGATCCGCAGCGCGACATCGCCTTCCTGGGCGAGCGATCGATGCCCGAGCATCCCAACGCGATGCGCGTGGCCGCCTTCGATGCCGGTGGCGCGCCGCTGCGCGAGGCGCACTACTTCTCGGTCGGCGGCGGCTTCGTGGTCGAGGGCGGCGCCGACGCGCCGGCCGCCGGTGCGCACCAGGCGGCCGTGCCCTTTCCCTTCGGAACCGGCGACGAGCTGATGGCCCTGGCGAGCACCCAGGGCCGCTCCATCGCCCGGCTGGTGATGGCCAACGAGTGCGCCTGGCGGCCCGAGGCCGAGGTGCGCGCCGGGCTGCTGCGCATCTGGCAGGTGATGCAGGACTGCGTGCAGCGCGGCCTGGGCCTGGACAACGCCGAGGCCGGCCAGCCCCTGCCCGGCCCGCTGCACCTGCGCCGCCGCGCGCCGGCGCTGTACCGGCGGCTGACGCAGGACGCGGCCGGCAGCGACCCGCTGGCCGTGATGGACTGGGTGAACGCCTTCGCGATGGCGGTGAACGAGGAGAACGCCGCCGGCGGCCGCGTGGTCACCGCGCCCACCAACGGCGCGGCCGGCATCGTGCCGGCGGTGCTGCACTACTACGTGCGCTTCGTGCCCGGCGCCGGCGAGGCGGGCGTGATCGACTTCCTGCTCACCGCCGCCGCCATCGGCATGCTCTACAAGACCAACGCCTCGATCTCCGGCGCCGAGGTGGGCTGCCAGGGCGAGGTGGGCGTGGCCTGCTCGATGGCCGCCGGCGCGCTGGCCGCCGCGCAGGGCGGCACGCCGCAGCAGGTGGAGAACGCCGCCGAGATCGGCATGGAGCACAACCTGGGCCTGACCTGCGACCCGGTGGGCGGCCTGGTGCAGATCCCCTGCGTGGAGCGCAACGCGATGGGTGCCGTCAAGGCCATCAATGCCGCGCGCATGGCCCTGCAGGGCAACGGCACGCACAGCGTCTCGCTCGACGCCGTGATCCGCACCATGAAGCAGACCGGCGCGGACATGAAGTCCACCTACAAGGAGACCTCCCTCGGCGGACTGGCGGTGAACGTGGTGGAGTGCTGAGGGCGACGGGGCCTGGTTCAGGCCTTCCTGCGGATCAGGCCCCACAGGAAGAGCAGGATGACCGCGCCGACCACCGAGGCGATGAAGCTGGCCGCCTGGCCGGCCGCGTACCAGCCCAGTGCCTGGCCTGCGTAGGTGGCGACCAGCGAGCCCAGGATGCCGATGATGGTGGTGACGATGAAGCCGGCCGAATCGTCGCCGGGCTTGACGGCGCGCGCGATCAGGCCGACGACGAAACCGATCAGGATGGTCCAGATGATGCTCATGATGCCCTTTCTAGGCGGGGTTGAACGGAACACGGCAGCCGGCGGATGATACAGAGGCTCTCCCGGGGCGCCATGGGGCGTCGGCGGGCGCGGCTCAAGGCGCCCGGCGCGCCGGGTCGGGGCCGAGCGCCGACAGCGGCAGCCTGGATGCCTCGCCCAGCAACTGGACCAGGCCGCGCGCGGCCTGGTCCACCAGCATGCGCCCCTCCTGCGCCGTGGCGGCCGCGGCGTTGCCGGCGGCGCCCTGCGGGTGGTAGTCCTGCATCGCCCAGCCCAGCTTGGCGCTGCGGCCGTTGCCGAGCACGGGGTAGTCCTCCGCCCGCTGCTCGGAGGCCGGCCGGAAGTCCTGTGCCTGGCCCATGCGCACCGTCCCGGGCGCCAGCGCCAGCATCATGGCCGTCTCGACCCGGCCGGCATGCACGTCGAAGCGGTCGGGCACGAGCGGCCGGCCGGCGGCGTCGGCCAGCGGCAGGTTGAACCAGCTCACGCTCCACACCAGCAGGTCGTGCGTCTCGCGCAGCTCGCGGGCGACGATGTCCATCGCGCCGACGTGGCCGCCGTGCGCGTTGAAGAGCACCAGTTTCTTCAGGCCCGCGCGGGCCACGCCGGCGCCGATCTCCTTCCACATCCGGATCAGCGTCTCGGCCGAGAGCGTGAGCGTGCCGGCGAAGCGCGCATGCTCCGGACTCAGGCCGACCGGCAGCGCGGGCAGGAAGAGCACCGGCAAGGCCGCCGGCAGCAGCGGCAGCGCGGCCTGCACGATGCCTTCTGCCAACACCGTGTCCACGCCCAGCGGCAGATGCGGGCCATGCTGTTCGGTGGCGCCCAGCGGCAGCACCGCGACGGCGGAGGCCGGATCGAGGGCGGCGAAGTCGCGGGTGCCGAGCTGGGCCCAGAAGCGGGGCAGAGGGGTGACCATGCCGCGATCCTAGTCCAGCGCGCCTGCCACTCAGCGCCAGGTGGCCATGCCGCGTTCGTGAGCCTGCATCTTCTCGGCGCGGGCGACCGCGGCCTCCAGCACGGCCAGGCTGGTGCTGGCCTCGCCACGGCGGCGCGCCTCCAGCTGGAGCAGCTGCGGGCCGGCATCGCCGGCCAGTTCCTGGAGCTGCTGCTGCAGTTCGCGCCGGCGGCGCACCAGGTCGGCCATGGTGAGCTTGCGCCCGCCGCGCCGGGCGCGCCGCAGCACGGCCAGCACCAGCACGATGACGAGAGCAGCCGCGATGAGCCAGCCAAGATGCCATTCAGTCACGCTGTCGAGCCTCCAGATTGCCCGGGCCAAATTGCCGGGCGGTCCGATCCTATTGAACAAAGTGGGCGAAAAAGTGCAGGTCCGCGCGCGGCCGGCTGCCGGGCCGCCGCCGTCCCCGGCCGATGCGGCCGACCGGCCCTCAGCGTCCGCTCCGGTCCCGCGCCACGCGCCAGACCACGCCGCCCACGTCATCGGCCACCAGCAGCGCGCCGCTGCGGTCCAGCGCCACCCCCACCGGACGGCCCTGCGCCTTGCCGTCGGCGGACAGGAAGCCGGTGAGGAAGTCCCGCGGCATGCCCTGCGGCCGGCCGCCCCCGAAAGGCACGAACACCACCTTGTAGCCCGAGGGCGGGTCGCGGTTCCACGAGCCGTGCTCGCCGATGAAGGCGCCGCGGGCGAACTCGGGCGGCATGCCGCGCGGGCTGGAGAAGGCCAGCCCCAGCGGCGCGACGTGGCTGCCCAGGCCGTAGTCGGGCGCGATCGCCTGCGCCACCCGGTCGGGCCTCGGCGGCGCGACGCGCTCGTCCACGTGCGCGCCCCAGTAGCTCCAGGGCCAGCCATAGAAGGCGCCCTCCTTCACCGCCGTCAGGTAGTCGGGCACCAGGTCGCTGCCGAGTTCGTCGCGCTCGTTCACCACGGTCCACAGCGCCTGGGTCTCGGGCTCCCACGCCAGGCCGTTGGGATTGCGCAGGCCGGTCGCGAAGAGGCGCTTGGCACCGGTCTTCGGGTCCACCTCCCAGATGGCGGCGCGGCCCTCCTCCTCGGCCAGGCCGTTCTCGCCGGCGTTGCTGTTGGAGCCGACGGTGACGTACAGGCGCCTGCCGTCGGGGCTGGCCAGCACGTTCTTGGTCCAGTGGTGGTTGCGGCCGGCGGGCAGGTCGGCCACCTTGACGGGGGCGCCCAGGGCCGCGGTCTTGCCCGGCGCGTAGGGCAGCTTCACCAGGGCGTCGGCGTCGGCCACGAACAGTTCGCGGCCCACCAGCGCCATGCCGAAGGGCGAGGTGAGTCCGGCGGCGAAGATGGTGCGCAGCTCGGCCACACCGTCGCCGTCGGCATCGCGCAGCAGCACGATGCGGTCGGGGCTGGCGGCGCCGGCGCCGGCGCGCTTCATCACCGCCGCCGTGGCGCGGTTGCGCAGCTTGCGCCACAGGCTCTCGCCCTCGGGCTCGCGCGCGGCGGCGGCAGGCTGGTTGCTCTCGGCCACCAGCACGTCGCCGTTGGGCAGCACGTAGAGCCAGCGCGGATGCGCCAGCCCGCGCGCCAGCGCCGTGACCCTGAAGCCGGGCAGCGCCACCGGCATGCCGCCCTCGGCCCAGCCCACCGCGGCGGCGATGCGCACGGTGGGGATCAGGCGGCTGCGGGGCGGCGGCAGCTGCGGATCCGGCCCCACGCCGGCCTCGAAGGGCAGCCGGGCGGCGTCGCCGCAGCCGGCCACGGCCAGCAGCACGGCGGCGGCCAGGGCCGGCAGCCGCGCACGGCGTGAAAGGCGCGGATGGCGAAGGGCAGGAATACGCATGGGCGGATGATCCACCATCGCCGGGTCTACCATCCCGGCATGTCCGACGCGCTTTTCGATACCGCCACCGCCGATCTGTTCCGCACCGACGCCTACCTGCGCGAATGCACCGCCCGCGTGCGGGGCGTGGACCCGCAGGGCGCACTGGTGCTGGACCGCACGGTGTTCTACCCGCTGGGCGGCGGGCAGGCCGGCGACGCGGGCGTGCTGCGGCTGGCGGACGGCGCCGAGCTGGCCATCGCCGACACGCGCAAGGCGAAGAACGCCGAGGGCCGGCCGGCCGCCGCCATTCTGCACATCCCGGCGCCGGGGCAGGAGGCGCTGCTCGCCCACCTGGCGCCGGGCACGCCCGTGACGGCGTGCATCGACTGGGCGCGCCGCCACCGCCTGATGCGCTTCCACACCGCCACCCACCTGCTGTGCCACCTGGTGCCGCAGCCGGTGGACGGCTGCTCGATCACGCCCGAACACGCCCGGCTGGACTTCCACATGACCGGGGCGCTGGACAAGGACCTGCTCAACGCCGGCCTGGCGCGCCTGGTGGCCGAGGCCCATCCGCTCACGGTCGGCTCGGTGACCGACGCCGAACTGGACGCCCACCCGCAGCTGGTGCGCAGCATGAGCGTGCAGCCGCCGCGCGGCAGCGGCACGGTGCGCACCATCCGCATCGGCGCGGGCGAAACGCCCATCGACCTGCAGCCCTGCGGCGGCACGCACGTGGCCAACACGCGCGAGATCGGCGGCGTGACGGTCACCCGAATCGAAAAGAAGGGCGCGGCCACCCGGCGGGTCGTCCTCGGCTGGGCCTGACCCGCCCGGAACCTTTGCCCCCGGCCGTGCTCCGACCCGCCGTGCTCCGCCCCCTGCCCGCCCGCCTCGCACTGCTGCGCCGCCTTTTCGCCCTGCTCCTGCTCGCCGCCGGCGCGCTGCCTCCGGGCGCCGCGGCCCAGTTCGCCCGCACCCCACCGGCCGGCCCGGTGGTCCGGACGCCGCATGTGCGCGCCGAGTTGCTGGCCCACGCGCCGCAGGGCCTGGCGCCCGGCGCCGTCGTCTGGCTGGGCCTGAAGATCAGCCACCAGCCGGGGTGGCACACCTACTGGAAGAATGCCGGCGACTCCGGCCTGCCGACCGAGCTGCGCTGGACGCTGCCGGCCGGCCTGACCGCCGGCGACGTGGACTGGCCGACGCCGCGCCGGATCCCGATCGGCAGCCTGGCCAACTATGGCTACGAGGACACGGTGCTGCTGCCCGTGCCGCTGACCGTGGCGCCCGGCTTTTCGCCGGCGCTGCCCACCGTGCCGGTGAAACTCTCCGCCGCCTGGCTGGTGTGCCGCCAGGAATGCATTCCGGAGGAAGGCGAGTTCACCCTCGCGCTGCCGGCGCACGGCTCCATCGCCGCGCCCGGCGGCGAGTTCGAGGCCGCGCTGGCGGCGCGCCCGGCCGCGCTGCCCGAG
>JASGDG010000100.1:0-4178 GCA_047607325.1 Xenophilus sp.
CGCCGGCGACGCGGGTGCCCGGCTGCCAGGCGCCGATCCACGCGCGCCATCCGTGGCGTGCGAACCGCCGGGGCCGGCCGGCCAGCACGGCCTGCATCAACGCCGGCGATGGCGCGGCGACGGCATGCGCATCCAGCCAGGCATCCAGTTCGCCGGCCTCGTCGAGCACCGCCTGCAACTGCGGCATGCGCGCCAGCAGCGTCCGGGCGCCGGCCTGTTCGCCGGCCGGCCAGCGCCGCAGGTCGCCGCCCCAGGCCTCGGCCAGCGCGGTGAAGCGGGCCTGCGTCAGCGGCCCATCGTGCTCAGTCATGGTGCGCCCTCCTCCAGCAGCCGCTCGCGCAGGCTGCGGCGCGCGCGGGCCAGCAGGCTTTCGAGCGCATCGACCGACACGCCCATGAGCCGCGCCGCGTCGGCCTGCGGCAGTTCCTGGTAGTGGCACAGCACCAGCGCCTCGCGCTGGCGCGGCGGCAGGCCGGCGATGGCTGCCGCCACGCGCTGGCCGCGTTCGCGCAACTGCAGCTGCTGCTCGGGCGTGGCGCCCGGATCCACGGCATCGAAGCCCGGGGCGTCGCCGTCGGGCTGCCCGGGCGATGGATGCACCAGCCGACGCCGCTCGGCCCGCCGCAGCCGGTCGTGGCACAGGTTGAGCGCCACCTGGTGCAGCCAGGTGTCGAAGCGCGCCTCGCCGCGGCGCCAGCGGGGGGCCTGCTGCCAGGCGCGCACGAAGCTCTCCTGCGCCACTTCCTCGGCCTCGGCGCGCACGCCGAGCAGGCGCTGCGCCAGGGCCAGCAGGCGCGGCAGCTTGCGCGCCACCAGCTCGCGCGCGGCCTGCGGCTCGTCGCGAGCGAGGCGCGCCAGCAGTTCGTCGTCGGGGTCATCCGTGCTTTCGGCCAATGGACACCGTGCCGTCCTTGCGGACAAAGGCCGGCGCGGGAAGCGCCGGGTCGATGCCATCTTCAACGCACGAGGCGGCTGAATCCGTCGGCGGATGTCACGAGACGGTGGGGCCGATGGATGCGCCCTCGCCCGATTTTGAGAGAGAAATCGGGCTCAATCGCTCGACTGGCGGTCGCCAGAAGCTATCGATTCGATAGCAAATCAGTCCGCTTCGTACAGCTCCAGCGGCAGGCCGTCCGGGTCCTGGAAGAAGGTGAAGCGGCGGCCGGTGTACTCGTCGACCCGCACCGGCTCGGTGGCGACGCCGGCGGCCTGCAGCGCGCGGATGCCGACATCGAGGTCCGCCACCGCGAAGGCCAGGTGCCGCAGCCCGCGCGCCTCGGGGCGCGTCGGGCGCGGCGGCGGGTCGGGGAAGGAGAACAGCTCGACCTGCGAGCCGTCGGGCAGGCCCAGGTCCAGCTTCCACGAGCCGCGCGCCGCCCGGTGGTGCTCGGCCAGCACCGCCAGGCCCAGCACCTCGACGTAGAAGCGGCGCGAGCGCGCGTAGTCGCTGCAGATGATGGCGGCATGGTGGATACGCGCCGCGCCGATGCCCGGCGCGGCCGGCGCCGGCGCCGCGCGCAGCTCGCAGGCCATGTGGATCTTGGCGAGGAAGCGGTCCCCGCCCATCGCCACCGCACCGGCCTCGCGCCCGAAGGCGCGGAAACCGCAGCGCGCATAGAGCCGCAGCGCCGGCAGGTTGTCCTCGGTGACCGTGAGCTGCACCTGGCGCAGGCCGGGCCGCGCGCGCGCCGCCGCCAGCAGAGCCTCGACCAGGGCGCGGCCGGTGCCCCTGCCCTGCGCCTGCGGCAGCACCACCATGCCGAACAGCGTGGCCTTGTGGCGGCTGCGCTCGCGCGGCTCGAAGGCCAGCCCCGCTGCGCCCACCAGCACGCCCTGCGCGTCGAAGGCGCCCATCGTCAGGCTGGCCGGCGCCTCGTCTTCGGGCAGGCGCCCGGCCCACCACGCCAGCGGCAGCGGCGCGCGCTCGGCGACGGTGGAGGTGAAGGCTTCCGGATGCCGCGCATAGGCGTCCAGCATCAGCGCCCGGTAGGCGGGCGCATCGGGCGGCGCGAGGCGGCGGACGGTCATGCCGGGCGCGCCTGCCGCCTCATTCGGGGCTGATCATCTCGGCGTACTCGTAGAGCGAGCCGAGGATCGCCTCGCCGCGCTCGTCGGAGCTCTCCGCCAGCGTGTCGATCTCGGCGAAGTACTGGTCCACGTTGTAGGCGCCGCCCTCGCCTTCGATCAGCTTGGCGACGCGGTGCGTCTGCCAGCGCTCCTGCTCGGCCTCGTCCAGCGTGTCGGCGAAGTTGCGGGCGCGGTAGCGGAACAGCAGCTCGTCCAGCCGCGGGTCGTCGAAGGCGGCGCGCTTGCCGGCCAGCCGGTCGCCCGACAGCGTGCGCAGCTCGTTGAGCCGGCGCCGGTCGGCGTTGCCGACGAAGCCGCCGTACAGGTCCTCGTCCACGTCGGGCGTCGCTTCCTTCGGGCGGGCGTAGACCTCGGCCCAGATCGCATTCATGTCGGGCAGGCCGGCGGCGATCTCGGCGTGGCGCATCGCCTGCGCCAGGTCGATCTGCCAGCGCGCCAGCATCGCCTCGCCGAGCGTGCGCAGGTTGGCCACCACCATCGGCGACTTGTTCAGGTGCACGCCCTTGATCGGCAGCCTCGCCACGCCCTCGGGCAGCTCGGCGCTGCGGGTGAAGAGGCGCTGGCGCAGCGTCGGCACGTCGAGCGTGGCGAGTTCCGACGGGTCGTGCGCCAGGTCCCAGGCCAGCAGCTCGTTCTTGTTGGTCGGGTGGCTGGCCAGCGGCCACATCACGGCCAGGCAGCCGCGCTCGGGCGCGAACATGCCCGAGACGTGCAGGAAGGGCCGCGCCGTCTGGCGGGTGGCCGGCAGGCCCAGCTCCTGCGCGACGCGGTCCTTCTTGTGCAGCGCGAGCGCGAAGTCGAAGAGGCGCGGCTGCCGGTCGCGGATGCGCCGCGCCAGCGCGATGGTGGCGCGCACGTCCGACAGCGCATCGTGCGCCGACTCGTGCGCCAGGCCGTTGGCGCGCGCCAGGTCTTCGAGGCGGAAGCTGGGCTTGCCGTCGGGGTGCGTCGGCCACTCGATGCCTTCGGGCCGCAGCGCGTAGGTCAGCCGCACCACGTCCAGCAGGTCCCAGCGGCCGCAGTCGTTCTGCCACTCGCGGGCGTAGGGGTCGATCAGGTTGCGCCAGAACAGGAAGCGCGTCACCTCGTCGTCGAAACGCAGCGTGTTGTAGCCCACGCCGATGGTGCCCGGCTGCGCGAAGGCGGCCTCGATGCGCGCGGCGAACTCGTGCTCGGGCAGGCCGCGCTCCAGGCACAGCTGCGGCGTGATGCCGGTGATCAGGCAGGCCGCCGGGCTGGGCAGGAAGTCCGGCGCCGGACGGCAGTAGATCATCAGCGGCTCGCCGATCTCGTGGAGCTGCGCGTCGGTGCGGATCGCCGCGAACTGCGCCGGCCGGTCGCGGCGCGGGTTGGCGCCGAAGGTTTCGTAGTCGTGCCAGAGGAAGGTGCGGGAAGGCATGGCGGGCGCGGCAGTCCAGGTGCGCCATCGGGCGCGGGAAGGGTCGGACTTTAACCCTGTGCGCCATCGCCCTCCGAAGCCCGCAGCCGGATCTGCCCGATGGCCAGGCGCGCGGCCTTGCGCACCTCCGGATCGGCGTCCGCGGATGCGTGCTCCAGCGCGGGCAGCGCCGCCGGCGCGCCGATCTCGCCGAGCGCGAGCGCAGCCTCCTTGCGCAGGTTGCTCACCGGGTGTGCCAGCGCCTCGGCCAGGGCGGGCAGCGCCTGCGCGTTGCGGCTGCGCCCCAGGCTGCGCGCGGCGCGCAACCGCACCTGCCAGTGGTTGTCGCCCATGGCCCGCAGAAGCGCACCGACGGCTTCAGGCAGCGCCAGCTTGCCCAGCGTGGTGGCCGCCTCCTCCCGCACCTGCCAGGCCGGATCGTCCAGCGCGAGCCGTACGGCAGCGCCAGCGCTGCCGTCGCCCACCGCGAAGGCCAGCGCGCCCACGGCGGCGCGGCGCACCTCGTCCACCGGGTCATCCACCGCCAGGGCCGCCAGCGCCGGCAGGGCCGGCGCGTGCTTCAGGTAGCCGAGCACGCCCACCGCCTCGCGGCGCAGGGAGGCGTCGGCATCGCCCAGGGCCTGCAACGCGGGTGCCGCACCCGCGGGCACGCGCAGCTCACGCAGCGCGCGCAGCACGGCGGCGCGCACGC